>DAFJ01000074.1:0-30333 GCA_002497905.1 Euryarchaeota archaeon UBA251 | reverse complement strand
AGCCGCACCACCGCCCCCACCCCAAGCCCTCGACCAGCATACTGCCATCTGCGCGGCTTCTTCGAGAACCACCTCGTTTGGAGAACCGAAATCGGGAGATTGAGTAAGTCGTAGGGAAGGGACATGCTTAGGGAGTGTTGGATTAGGGGCTGGATCGCTTTGAAATCCTTCTGCGATACGGATGGAGCAGGATGGTGCGCCATGTAGATCCGCGTGAACATAGATGTCCTCCTTGCCGAGATGTTTCTTCACAACAGTATCATTTCCACGTGCATCGCGTCCACCGACCATTAGTCGACCGTCACTAAGCATCGTCCAGCGGTGCCGTTCGAACCAGAGTCTCTTGGATCGTTTTACGCGACCTACACGCCCAGAAGCCTCATCTTTTGCACGTTGCTTTTCCTCCTTACGCTTCTTTCGTTCTGTGTCTTCGAGCGCTTTCACCGCTCCCTTTGCCTTGTCTTTTTGAGTTCGAGCAACCGTGAAATGGCGCTGAGCATTTTGATGAACAGTATCGTCAACATACAACTCCACCCGTATGCCTGGTAACCCCTCTTCGTTAGGTAGGAATGCCTGCATTGTCCTCTTTGCAGGGTCTACTGATTGTATCCATTCAACGCCCTTTACAGCTGCACGTACATCGGACCAACCTTGTTGTTCAACAGCACGACGAATTTGCACGAGCAAGGAGTTCACATGTTCCCAGTTTTCGGTAATCATTGCTGCAACATTCTGGGCCTTCCCAGCTTTCTCATGAAAACGTCCGATTGCCTGTTCTTGCTGTAATGCACGGCGGCCTAGCCGGCTTCCAGAAGTCTCTTCCGCCTCCCCCGCTTCTACCATTTTTTCCATCTCGCGCCGAGCATACGCTGCAGAATCGTGTGCACCCCACCATGCGTCGACTGCAGCAGAGAGGCTAGTGTGTTCAATATGCAATTCCTCGTCCATGTGAGCAAGGGCCACAGGTGCGACCTCCAGATACGGTGGCATCTCTCCGGCCTTGACGCCAGATACGATTACATTGAGAGATTCAGCATCTTTGGCCCATCCATGAGCTCCGATGGAATCTATGGTTTCGAGCATCTCGGTTAGAACTCTCATAATATCGTCCTTCTCATCTACACTAAGATTCGAAATAGGCATTGACGGATCGATACCTGTCGCTGCACAGATTGCATTGGCGTATCCGCGGCCTAGATTCACCTTTGCTGCAAGTGTCCGTACGACGTCAGCATCGCTGCCTACGAGAATCTCACTAAATCCATCAGCGTCAAGATCACGTGGATCGACTTGGGCGGGGGGCCATTCGTATACTTCTCCACGCTTGAGTGTCCGAGAGGCGTATTCCGTCGAAGTGAGCGGTTGGATAATCACTCCATCAGGATCGAGAAGAATGACGTTTCCTTCACGGAACATTTCAATCACTAGACGGTGGATACCAGCAGCGGTATCGACGTGTAGGGTTAAAATTCGATCAAATCCATGCTGAGTCACATCGACGAGTCGGCCATTGTTCAGATATTTCCTGATTACCATTGCGAACGGTGAGGGCGACATTGGCATAGGCCGGTCACGGTCTGATAGGTAGAGGCGTCGTCCACGTACGATGACGAGATCAGATGCGCCATCTGTTTTGGAGTTCAGGCGCAGCATGACTTGCTCCCAGTGAGGCTGGTATGCCTTACGCACTCTCGCCCCTATGTGGGCTCTGAGTTCCACCACCATACGAGCGATGTCAAAGCTCGACGATTGCTCACGCATGGGGACCGCCAAGTGAAGGAGCCTTGTCGACCCTTCAATAGGGAATCGCTTGAAGAACCGTGGAATATGCTTCATGTTCGTGCAACCGGGTATCCCCACGATGCGAATCCCGCGCGGCGGGTTGTCTATACTAGTAGATTCAGATCAACCAGAATCAGTGGGTGAGAACGATCCTGGCGTACGTTGTTTCTGGTATCGTCCAATGATGCGAATTGAGGGCGGAAGCATGCGCCCAGATACAGATTGGGGTATTCATGTAGAATCAGATTGTCTTGCAGAGATGGCGGCCCGTGTAGCGGGCCAGATGGAGCAAGACGGCGTTGTTAATGCTTCAGATATTGCTCTTGATCTATGTTTTCTGTTTGGTTTCGATCACGAGTATTTCCATCACTGCGTTGATTCAGCATGGACAGGGCACCTTCAGCGTCTGATTGAGGTACAGGGCACTCTACCTTCTGAAGCAGGAAAATATCGAGAGATGTACATGGATCGAATCGACGATGTAGTGGATAATTGGCTTCTTGTTGAGGAAACATTAGCAAATGCTCATGTTGTTCGAGATCCGACCCGCCTTGGTGGTCTTCGTGAAGCCTTCCTACGGTATGGCCTACTACCTGATCCAGATGAGTGGAAGCGTGGTCCGTATGCACTCTGGGATCGTGCGGCTTTCGATTCACGTGCCTTCACAGCCCTCAGTCACCATGTGTGGATGCAGTATCTCAAAGGTGAAGCAGATCCTTGTGGAATTTGGCCTGAGATTGAGAAAATATGTCATGAGGGCGGAAATGAATCTGGATTCGCTGAGATTGTGAATCGTATTGTGGATGCCGTGGATCCGACAGATCTCGATGATGATGCACATAGTCATGTGCTGGATCGTGCAGGGGTGAGTGTACCTATCTCCTTTGGTGGTTTCCAGCAGGGGCTCTTGCGTAGGCTCAGCGTTCCTCTCCGGGTTCATGGTAGTCAATCAGGATTGATCCGTTCCCGATTTGGAAAGGATAACCCGGATTGGCCCTATGGAATCATTGAGGGGCTGTATATGCACTTTCGAATTGCCGAGGTAGGCGGAGAATCTGATGACCCATTCGGGGATGATGACGATGATTTCGAACTCACTCCGTGATTAGCGTCGACGAATGAGTGCAATCGCAATAGCGAAAAGAATGAGCTCCGCACCAAATCCTGGCGTGGACTCAGGTTCGGGATCATCAGGATTCCAAGGGAGTATGATATTGGCATTACTACTATTCTCAGCTACGGTGAAGACGAGTGTTGATCCAGTGGTAATTTCTAATTTGTCTGGAACAATCTCCAAATCACTCACTGTAATATTGTAGGTCTGGGCTTCACCCTTGATGACGACGAGCTCCATGGTACCACCTTGGTTCAGACCGTAGTAAGTGTGTACGATATCTTGGTCGCCCACTGTTTCATATCGGCAAGCTAGATTGTTCTGACAAGCGGAATTCATCCATTCAGGAAGTGTGTACTCGTACGTCATGTTGGGGTCCATCATGTCAGTCCTAGTAGGTCCCGGGATGTAGATCTCCGCAGATGCGACACCTGCAAGGAAGAAGAGGCCTAGTAGGGCCAGTGCAAGGCTACGCATACCCCTCTCCTGTCCGTCCCAGTTCTTGCCTTTGTCGGAGATTACGATAGGTATGGATTCAATTTGGAGTCATTCGGTCGCACGAGTAATCCAATCTTCGATAATTGGACGAATCTCCGCTTCATGAGCGAATTGGTTACTGGGCACCTCTATTACTTCCCCATTTTCGAGACATTCTGCAATATGAATTGCATCGTCATGTGCATGGAGAACATCGGATTTAGCAACACAGATGGCAATCGGAGCAGTCACTTTTTGGAGCCCATCCCAAACTGAGTAAGCACGATTAGAACGTGATGATAGTTTGAGTCGACGCATGTCTGCATTACGCATCGTGCGAGTGTAGCGAATCTTCTGGCCGGGTTCCTTCACTTTCCAGCGCATATATGGTATTGCAATCAGTCGCATTATTGGAGGATATACCCACCACGGAAAACCGGAAAGAAAAACCATCCACAAAGGAAATTTGAACTCTGAATTTGGTGCGAGAAGGAAGGCAGTTCGTACTGAAAGCGTCCCCTCTTTCAACCCGTGAAGTATACTCGTTGAACCTAGCGAGGAGGCAAACCAATCACACTCAGATGGATCGTGGCCAAGGTTGCGAACTATGGCGTCCATGTCTAATGCATGATTTGGTATCGAGTGATCTGTTGCTCGCTCACGATGTCCATCTGGACTCTTAGTGTAGTTCTTTTCTCGCGTTTCGATGTATATGACTGGGCGATGCCTTACCCAATCTGCTAGAAGTGGTACCCACCCTTCAACCACCGAGGTCCATCCAGGAATAACTACCACTGGACGGTTTGTTGTATCGTCCGTTACTTTAGGAGTCCAGACAAGGGTTCGAAGATACCACCCTCCACTTCCTTCGACAAATTTCTCGTCAAAATAAGCCGCCTCTGTGCCCAACGGGTCCTCCATGGTTTAGCAATATTAGGGGGCCAAATGATGCTGCCGGTTTTAGATTTCAGAATCCAAACAGCAGGAGTAAGAAGAAGAAACCCACAAATGGTAGTACTGTGGACAGCACACCTGCAGCCATAATGCCATACGCGAATGGCTTCTTGTCAGTTGCGAATCCCCAGATAATCCCTCCAATAAATGAAATCGGCCAGATTACAAAGGCTAGAGTCTCAATAATATCTCTTGTAGTATCACTCTCGTCAATCTCCCACGAGTAGTAGCCAACCCATCTCGGAGCTTCGCTATTTTTAGTGGCGATAAAAACTTCATCATCCGCGTAAAGATAGATGTAGACGATTGTATCCTCTCCCGATTCAGCCCACATATTTTCTTCTGCAGAATCCTTGTGGGCTTGCCGCTGGTCAAAATCGTCAGTGCAATGCCAGTCGGAATCATGGTGCTCACAATAATACCACCAGTCGTCCCATTCCTCGTCACCCACCTCATTCTTGCACCACCATCTGACATCGTCATCCTGCAAGTCGTTTCCTTCCCACTCGCAGTAGCCGCCATAATAACTGGTCCACATGATTCCGTCACTAGTCCACCCAATCTCCATTTTAGACCATAAATTCCCGTCATCATCCTCTGCCATATCGGCATTTGTCACGTCACCGTCTCCTCTGATTATCGCTGATGAGATCAATGTGTCATTGCCCAATTGACCCTCAGCAAAGATTTCCCACTCTCCAGGATTTCCTTCTAGTTCGTCACCAAACCCATCTCCTAGATGGAATCCATGGTAATAGTAGATTTCATCTTGAATCGTGATATTTCCCTTAGATATCGCATCCCCTGTCGAATATTCACCCCAATCATCCGTGAACTCAACCGTTCCAATCAGAGTAAAACTGATGAGTCCAGTGATTATTGGAAGTACAATCATTCCCATCATGAAGAGTGCCCAAGGTGGAAGTGACGAGTTTTCCTTTTCTTCATTCACTGTTAAAAAAGATGAATTCGATTGAGTAGACGTCGAATCGTCTGGAGAAACACTGCCAGAGAATACTTGTGGACTATTCGAAAATCCATCAGAGATATCATTTAGAATTTGATTTGATTCCGAATTATCCTGAGCCTCTAAGAGCGCTTTTTGAAACACTTCAATAGCATCAGAATCGGAATCCACGAGTATCTCTAAACGTGCAAGTATTTCCAAATAACTCTCAATTGCAATGATATCTGTTAATTGATTATCCATTTGCCATTTTCCATATGGACAAGGCCTGCTGATTCATGTGAGGATAGGTGAGATATCGTTTGATCAATCTTCAGAATCGGATTTGCATCAGGTGTATCAGAATATGCGTGATTCGCAATTTCTTCAATAGAGGATAAACCAGAGGTTACAGCTTCTAGAACACGTTCATGACGACCAATTCGATGTTTGATGTATCGATCTAGTAGTTTCTCTGGACGGTGGGTAAAGGGGCCATGTGCTGGAAACAGTATCTCGGAATTGAGTGCACGCATCCTCTGTAGGCTATCGATGTAGGCATCCATGTTACCATCTGAACTTGGAATGAGGATGGTGCCAACCATCACTGCGAGATCTCCAGATACGAGGTAGCGATTAGATGAGAGGCAGATGTGGCCTGGACAGTGACCTGGTGTGACGTGCACCGTCCATTCCATCTTGCCATTCGGGCCATTGAGAGTTATGATCTCACCCTCACTCAGTGCTTGGTTTGAATCATCATATGGTATCGCTGCTAGTGTTTCTGGAGTTGCCCAGATTGGTGCAGTATACATCTCTGCAATTCTGGATAAGTCGCCGATATGGTCCTGATGACGATGAGTGAAGATAGTCGCGATGATCCTTCCTCCATCTTCTTCGATTCCGCGTATTCGACGTTGGAGGTATGCAAGTTCTTCAGAAGTTCTCGCCGCGGGGTCGATGATGAGTCGCTCACCGCCTTGTTCACCGAGAATGAAGCAGTTTGTGTGAGTTGCTGGTGGAAGCGTTGCAGTTCGCAGTGGAACACATTCGATATTCGGGGCAAGTTCAATGCGATGTTCTCCTGATTTAGGTTCAGAAGCCATCGCTGCCATCGCAGCATGGATGTCGTCGTTGTTTGCTTCAAGCGCATCAGCAACATCTCGAAGTAGCGTGACAATAGGAGGTGCTGTGAGCATATTTCCAGTTTTCCAGACCTTGACGGCTTCAGCCGGATGCATCCATCGGAGTTCATCGAACTCACTTCCTATATCGAGTAATTCAGGCTCAGGGGATCCATCATTGAGATGGACATGCATGAACCGATTCCTGAACCTTAGTGGTGAGAACGGAGGTGTTGTCCGTGTACCGATGTGAGTGATTTCTGCTGGAGATGCGGGAATCACTCCTTCTTCTACAGCTGAAGTCCAGGCTGAAGAATCTTCGATTATCATGTGGCGCAATGCCATCGAGACACGTTCAATTTCTCCGTCACCTATAGCTAAACCAACCTCCTCCGCGGTCTCGCGAAGAATTGCCGCAAAGACAGCAGGCCAATCACCCTCAAGTTGATCAAGACCTTTGATGGATGCAGCGGCATCCATATCATTCCCCCTGATACCCCCTCCTGGTAGCGCCCAGAAGTCGGCGAAAGCCCGAAGGGTTGGGATACGGTGTGCAAGAAGTACTTCCGGCCCTTCAGATCCGTTCCGTGTGATGAGAATAGACGTCGATTCTCGTGGCGTTGCAATCCTCGCCTCGGGCATGACCATCCCCTCGGGAGCTTCGTCCATGGATGCATCTTGTGGCTGAGGGCTATGAAACCGCGCTCATTCCTCTGAGGTTCCCTCTTCGATTCTTTGGATACCCCATTGGATGAATACTCCTAGGATGGCGATGAGTCCTGCTACACGGAACACTGTGTGGTAGGTCCACAATCCAGTGCCATCGACAGTGGCAGCCCAGATGAAGGCAGCAAGGACGGGGCCGATGATTCGTGAGAGTGCACCATACCCTTCTTGAGCGCCCATGACTCTGCCGAGATCGAGATTATTGAATCGGGCCTCTGTCGTGATTAATGTTGATTGTGTGGGCTGGAAAAATCCATTTCCGGTAGCTATGAAAGTCATAGCCAGAAGTCCGGTTGCAAACGGAGTAGGTTGTAGATACGGTATCCATCCAAGGCCGATAGATGTCAGAACGATTCCAATCACCATGATGTTCCTTACATCATATCGCTTTGTCAGTGGACGGATTAATCCACCTTGAACTATGACGCCTACTAGGCCAACGTATGCGAATATGTAGCCGTTCATTCGTTCGTCGTAGCCTAAACCTCCATTTTCGATTGGCATGGCTGTGAACAGAATAAAAGTCGTATGCATCATCGTGAATGCGAGAAGAAATGTGGCGTTGACAAAGATTAGCCGTCGAACGTTTGGAGAAAGGTCCCGGACTCCCACGAGATTCCTTAGAACCATCTTGAGACCTTGCTGACTTCCGTCTTGTGTCCTCTTCTCTTTCGGAAGGCTCTCTGGTAGCATACGTATTGCAAGTAGGAAGGATACTGCAGATAGTAGGCCTGCGGTGAGACACGGGAGGAAGTATGGGTGGGCTACCCACCAATCTGTTGCGAACGGTCCACCAAAGGCACTAGCAGGGTCCGTTAGAATGCCGCCCACGAATGGGCCAATCATGAATCCAAGGCCGAAAGAGGCGCCAATCATACCCATTCGAGCGGGTAATTGTTCTCTTGTACTGATGTCACCAATGTAAGCACGTGTGACGGCAAGATTGCCGTTGCCGGCTCCTGCTAAGAAGCGTACAGCGATAGCCATCCAGAGAGCGGAAGCAAGACCGAATGCGATGAGGAAGATCGTGTTGCATACAAGCCCGAACATTAGAATCGGACGCCGGCCAACTCGGTCTGAGAGAGAGCCAAGAAGTGGAGTGAATAGGAACTGTCCCAATGTGTAGGAGGCAAGGACAATCCCTACCCACCAATCTCTTGAACCCATATCTATGAAGCCATCCGCTTGAGCCAAATCTTGAACGAAGTAGGTTAGGAATGGGATTACTAGAGTAAATCCAATCATGTCGATTAGTACGACAAGGAAGAGGATGAAGAGCGGTGACCGTTGTCCTTCCTCCGTCATGTCGGGACTCCGGTGCGACTGTCGTTTGAAGGGTCCGCATCACAGCGTGTTGAACACACGGTTACCTACTTGTGTTGTCAAATTCATTGTTGAATAAATCTTGATGTTATACTACCAATTAAGTGCCAAATACCGTGCACAGAGAAATATGGATGAGCCATTAAAGGCGAATCCATTAATCGTCAAAGATCCACATTCTGTAGATTTGAATAGGTCGGCAGTGAATCGAATCTTTTGGTTCATTTCGGGTCTAATTTCGATGATCGTAGGTTTGATTGGAATACCCGTACCGGGTTTACCTACAACTCCACTGATGATTCTTGCAGCAGCGTGTTTCGCAAGGTCCAATCAAAGATTCTATGACTGGATTATTAACAACAAATTGTTTGGACATCATGTGAAAAATTATCGCGAAGGCAAAGGGATTCCTAAAACCAGTAAACCGCTTATTCTTCTAACACTTTGGGGTTTTGTTTTGTTTGCAGTTTTTTATGCCATTCCAGATGATGTTGCAGTTTCCAAGATAGGCACTCTTGTACTCGCAATTATTGGAACAATATTCATTTTGAGAATACCGAGTTTCGAGGATTCTCAAACCCCTGAATAATTAGCGATTTTACCCCCTCAATCCATTGTTCATTGTCATTAAGGCAATTAATTACTGTAACATTGCCGCCACCAGAATCTTTGAAAGTTTCTCGTGCTTCAATATCTAATTCTTCTAATGTTTCTAATCCATCAGCAACGAAAGCCGGAGATACGATTACTAGATTCTCAATACCCCTTTTTCCAAGATTTTTCACTACTGAATCAGTAGATGGCGTGAGCCATCTAACGGGGCCTAATCTACTTTGATAGCTCATTGACCATTGAGATTCGTTTAGCCCTAATTTCTTGACAACTGATGAGACAGTACTTTCACAATGTTCAACATAATTTGGTTTTCCAAGTCGTTTTACCCTACGTATATGGGATAATGGTAAACCATGAAAAGAGAATAGAAGATGCGTTTTTTCATTGATTTTCCCCTTGATTGAATTCGTTAATGGTTCTATAAATGCTGGATTATCATAGAAATCATCCCATTGTTTCACCGTAGGATTCCATCCCATCTGTTTCATCTGAAAATCTACCGCAAAACGTGATGTTTCAGTTGTTGCTTGAGCATATTGAGGAAAAAGAGGGGCAACTAATAGTTCATCAACACCACGATTTCGTAATCGTTCTAATGCTGATCGAATTGTTGGATTACCATACCTCATTCCATATTCGACCACTATCTCATCAGATAATTTTGATTGTATTGCCTTCGACATTCTTCCAGTATATACTCGAAGTGGAGATCCCTCCTCCATCCAAATTTCTTGATATCTAGGAGCGATTTTTCTTGGTCTAAATCTTAGAATTAATCCCCTGACTAATAGGTGACGTATCACATATGGTGCATCTATTACATTAGGGTCTAGAAGGAACTCTCTAAGATAATATCTAACGGATTCTACAGTGGGTTGATCGGGCGTTCCGACATTGATTAGGATGACACCCTTGGTTCCCATCATTAGGTTCGAAAGTAAACCAGTGTATGAGTGTCTGCTTTTCTCCTCAATTTTATCCAAATTCTTGATACACATTATCTAGAATTTCATCATGTGCCGTTTGAGGAGCCCAAGACAATTGAGGAGGACCTCGCTCTGATGGCAGAGGCGATGGAGATGGGTATCAACCCGTTCCCTCCTAAACGTGAAAAGAAGCGATGGGGTAGAATCGCGCTCGGTTCGTTCATGATTGTCTTGATGGTATCTTGGACATCGCAGTTCATGATGCGATTTCTTCCCTAGTGATAGTCGTCGGTTTAGTGGAAAAAGTAGCCCCTCCCGGATTCGAACCAGGGTCACGAGATCCAGAGTCTCGTATGATGGACCACTACACTAAGGGGCTGTGTAAACTAGGCCAGTTTTCTCACGTATATCATAGCAACGTTAGGAGAGAAATTCTGAATTTAGGGCATCTAGTGATTCCTTGCTTGGTCTTAGTTCAGAGTCCTCTAAATCAAGCAATGGCTTTTCGACTAAATCCAAATCTTCTGCTAGTGACGGTTTTGTTGGATCAAAATATAGTAGCCCTGTCACATGTTTTGCATCCTGATCGGCTTCATGTAATGCTGTCAATGCAGCCACGGAATCCGACGGGTCGTGTTCTTCAGATATCGTTTCTAGACGTATGGTTGAACCATCGTGGAGCTCGATATCGCGATAATGGCCTTCTGGGACATCAACTTCCTCAATAGGGTTGAAATGAGGTATATAATCGGCCATATGCAGAGTCATTTCATTCTCCTTGACATAACTAAATGACTTCATAGATTCATCATTATTGTTGAATGTGACGCAGGGTGAAATAACATCCAGCAATGCAAATCCTTTGTGAGACATTGCAGCGCGCAATAGTGATGTCAATTGCTTCCTAGAGCCTGAGAATGAACGTGCAACAAAAGTGCAGCCTAGATTAATCGCTAGTGCGCACAAATCGATCGGTTGTAGTTCGTTTGAAGGCCCTTTTCGCTTTTTTGAACCAACATCCGCTGTTGCAGAGTACTGGCCCTTTGTCAGACCATATACTCCATTATTTTCGACGATATAGACCATATCCATGTTCCTTCTAATCGCATGAATCAACTGACCAATTCCAATCGAAGCAGAATCACCGTCTCCTGAAACTCCGAGGTATAGTAAGTCCTTGTTGATTGCATATGCACCTGTAGTGACTGATGGCATACGACCATGGACGGTGTTGAATCCATGTGATTGCCCTAGGTAATATGCAGGGGTCTTGGATGAGCAACCTATGCCCGACATTTTCGCGATTCGATGAGGTTCAACCCCGTTTTCCCAAGCTGCATTGATAATCATGCCAGATATCAAATCGTGGCCGCAACCAGGGCATAACGAGGAAGGACCTCCAGTGTAACTGTCCTTCGGTTCGTTGATTACATTCAGTTTCACAGCGCGTTCTCGACGCATACTCATAGCATCACCTCCTTCAATTTCTTATCGATAAGTGTAGCATAAATCCTAGCACGGGGCGGTAATCCATCGCTGTATGCCACGGAATGTACTCTTGTCACTAAATCATCAGGTAGCTCCTTTCTCAGGATTCCATGGAGTTGTCCATCACGATTTATTTCTAGCACAATCGTTGCTTTATGTCGCCGAATGAAACTCTCTACTTCAGGGTGATATGGCAATGCTCTGATTCTACACTGGTGAACATTATGTCCAAAATCAAGGAGTATATCGTCGATTTCTTGTATGGAGTTCTCCATACTCCCAAGATACAAGATCCCAATTTCAGCATCTTCTCCTTCTCTGAGTATCGGCGCGGGTAACTTATCTCTTGATTTGTCGATTTTCTTCTTCAAGCGATTCATTAAATCGTGATAATCATCAGGTTTCTCAGAGTAAACTCCCATAGGATTGTGTCCAGTTCCTCTGTAGAGAATTGGATCCATGCCGGACCCGGGGAGCGTTCTGTAAGGGATCCCGTCTCCATCCACATCTAGGTATCTTCCAAAGGTTTCGAACGCTTCAAAGACCTCTCTTTCACGTACTACCTTGCCTCTATCCATGTCGATGGATGGGTAATCAAATCCAGAACAGGCCCATTTGTTCATTCCTAAATCCAAATCACTGAGTCCAAATACGGGCGTCTGGAATCTTTCCGTACAATCGAACGCGTACCAACCGAATTCAAAACACTCTTCGATAGTTCCTGGAATCAGTACAATGTGTTGTGTGTCCCCGTGACTTCCTTCGTACAGCATTGCAATGTCTGATTGTTGAGTCCGGGTAGGGAGTCCTGTTGATGGTCCAACACGATTTACATCCCAGAAAACAGATGGTATCTCAGCGAAGTATGCGAGTCCGATGAATTCCTGCATTAGAGATATCCCGGGCCCCGAGGTTGCAGTCATACCTCTTCCTCCAGCCCAACCAGCGCCTAGGACCATGCCTGCTGCTGCGAGTTCATCTTCTGCTTGTATTACTGCAAGATTGGCTTTTCCGTTTTCATCGGTTCTTAGTTTAGGGATGTATGCAATGATGCCTTCAGCTATCGATGAAGAAGGCGTGATGGGATACCATGCTAACATCTGGCAACCTCCATAGATGCATCCTAAGGCAACTGCCTCATTCCCTTCAATGAAGAACTTAGATTGAGTAATCTCTCGCTTGGCTACGGAATATGGATCTATCTTTTCCAAGTTTTCTCGAAAGTATTCCCTGCCGGCTAGTATGGCTTGGATATTGAGATTAATTGCACTTTCTTTACCCTTGAATTGTTTATTCACAGCAAGATTCAGACACTCCTGATCTATCCCTAATATCTCTGCAAGAGCGCCAACATAGATGATGTTTGTAACTAGTTTAGCTAGCTTAGAATTGATCCCTCTAGCCAACTTCGTCATTGGCATAGGGTATGAGAAAACATCTTCCCTGTCAACCGTTTTGTTTTTTGTATTACTATTCCAAATGACTACGGATCCAGGTTCCAACGCCTCTAAATCGTCATCCCAAGTGTCTGGATTAACCATAATTTGGATATGCGTCCTATCTCCTGGCGCCTGATATTCATTTTCAGATAATCTGAGTATGTACCATGTGGGTAGCCCGGAGATATTGGAGGGGAAGAGATTCTTTCCACTAACTGGGACTCCCATGTCAAAGAGGGATTCCAATAAGATTAGATTCGCAGATTGAGAACCGGTTCCATTCGCTGTAGCGATATTAATCGTGAAATCATTGATGATTTTCCCCATTAATATTCGTCCCCCTCGTCGTTGGCCTATTGTAACAGCCTGTTCATGACCACCGCGCGATGCCCCGTGGGGATGGAGCGCATGACTTAGGTTTTCGGACAGAAGTATGCTTTTTTTCCGTCCTGAAGACGATGTACCTTCATCCGTTGCCGTTTTGAATGACTTGTTCATCGGAAGGGGTGATGCCAACGCCACAGGCACTCAAGGATGCATGGGATGAGGCTCGGTCGCAGACCGAGCGAGGGGACCCTGAGGGTGCTCTCAAAACGATGAGAAGTGCTTGGGATACGCATGGAAAAGATGCGGACGATCACCGTACCTGGACAATTGTTGCGGACGCCGAAGCTAAGATTGCAGGCGAGTCAACTCGTCCTAAGGATTACCGCAAGTCAATCAAGCACTACGAGAAGGCTCTGGATAAGGGTGCGGGCAAGGACGTACGTCGCCAGATGAACAAGGTCCGTGCAGATATGGATGAGAGGGGCATTGGTATGGGTTCATTCCGTCTTTACGATGATGGTTCTCCAACAGTCTATGGTGTCTTTGCGCTATTCGCAGTTGGTATGCTGTTACTTGTCTCGCTTCGTTATGTCGATGGTGGTCTCGATCTCAGCGATATATTCGCTTCAGATGACGACGACTCAACCCCGATTTCTGTTGGGAGTACTGCTCAACTGAGCATATCTTATGTTCCAGCAGGGATGTCTGAATCAGACCGTGTAACGGTTGCTGTAATGATTGATTTATACTCCGAAGATGCACCTGTTCATGTGGATAATTTCGTGAAGTTAGCACAGAATGGAGATTATGATAACACGATTTTCCATCGAATCATTGACAACTTCATGATTCAGGGCGGCGATTTTACGAACATGGATGGGACTGGCGGCCATGCTGCTGAATTCTACGGTTATTGCAATGGGCAACCAAGCGCATCGGCTTGTTCTTCTGAAGATGCATACACAATTCCTGATGAAGCAAATAACGGTCGTGTGCACGACCCATGCACTCTCTCCATGGCGAAGACCTCTAGCCCTAACACTGGAGGAAGCCAGTTCTTCGTGATACCAGAGGATAGCAACCCGACTCACCTCGATGGAGTGCATACCGTTTTCGGGACCGTTACCTCTGGATGTTCCTTTGTTACAGCGATTTCTTCGGTTGACACTGGCAGTAACGATCGGCCCGTTTATGACGTCCGCCTTGAGTCAGTGACCATCTCGTGATTTCATCTCATATTCAATGGGTCAGATTGATGGGCAACAGTTCGGTGCATTGTCACGGTGAAGCCCGTGTCTGACGAACATCCTTTCGTGGCCTTGCGGGAATTTGAGACCTCTTCAGGGGCTGCTGCAACCTATGCTGCTCTCTCTGCTCTTGAGGAATCAGGAGTTGTTGGTAATCTCAAAAACCTCCCTTACAGCATTCGAATTTTACTTGAAGCCGCTCTCAGGAAGTGCGATGGTTTCCTCGTGACTGAGGAAGATGTCAAACGAATCGCAGGTTGGTCGCCTACGCAGTCACCAGCAGAGATTCCATTCATGCCTAGTCGGGTCATTCTGCAGGATTTTACTGGTGTGCCTGCTGTTGTTGATATCGCTGCTTTGCGTGATGCTATGGTTGAACTTGGGGGGGATCCTGTGAAGGTGAATCCTCAGGTTCCGGTAGATCTTGTGATTGATCATAGCGTCCAGGTCGATGTCTCTGGCTTATTTCCGGATGCGCGTGAGCGTAACCTAGAGATCGAATATCAACGGAACATGGAACGCTATCAGTTCCTGAAGTGGGGCCAACAATCGTTGGACAACTTCCGCGCCGTCCCTCCCGGTCGAGGCATTGTCCATCAGGTAAACCTCGAATGGATTGCAAACGTCGCACGCGAAGAGAATGGTGTTTGGTTGATGGATTCTCTTGTTGGAACCGACAGTCATACGACGATGATCAACGGTCTTGGAGTTCTAGGATGGGGTGTAGGAGGCATCGAGGCTGAAGCCGTGATGTTGGGCCAACCAATCTACATGCTATTACCAGAGGTTGTTGGTTTTGAGTTGACAGGAACCCTTCGAGCAGGAGTTACAGCCACCGATATGACACTGCGTATCGTCGAGATGTTACGTGAACATGGTGTTGTTGGCAAGTTCGTAGAGTTCCATGGAATGGGCCTTTCTAACCTCTCTCTACCTGATCGTGCAACAATTGCTAACATGGCGCCTGAGTATGGTGCAACCTGCGGTTTCTTCCCTGTTGATGAGGTCACACTTGACTACATGCGGTTAAGTGGTCGTGATGAGACCCATATCGAGGATGTCAAGTGCTACATGATGGCTCAAGGCATGTTCTGGACCCCTGAAGCCCCCACTCCTGCCTATACTTCGTCGATTTCTCTCAATTTAGAGGATGTTGAACCTGCTCTCGCCGGTCCCAAGCGCCCGCAAGACCGTGTTGATCTTTCAGCGATGAAAGCACACTGGCATGAGAGCCTTAATGCTCCCTTGGGGCATCAAGGTCATGGTGTAGATGCATCAAAGAATCAGGATACTGTCAGGGTATCTGCACCATCTGGTACATCGTTTGACCTAGGTCATGGAGATGTCGTGATAGCTGCGATTACCTCATGCACGAACACTTCTAACCCCAGCGTTATGTTAGCGGCAGGGCTTCTTGCGCGAAACGCGCGTGCTCGTGGTCTGTCAATCAAGCCATGGGTAAAGCCTAGCCTAGCACCTGGAAGTCGTGTTGTTACAGAGTATTACGACGCTGCAGGCCTGACAGATGACCTTGCAGAACTTGGATTCAATGTGGTCGGATATGGATGCACGACTTGTATCGGAAATTCTGGCCCATTGGACGATCATATCGAGCAGGGAATCGACACTGGTGATCTTATCGTTGGTTCAGTTATATCTGGAAATCGGAATTTTGAGGGGAGGGTTCACCAGAAGGTGAAGGCGAATTATCTCGCATCTCCACCTCTCGTTGTCGCATACGCGCTCGCAGGAACGTTAGATGTGGATTTCGATGTCGATGCACTTGGCATAGATTCCTCAGGTAAACCCGTTATGCTCGCCGATATTTGGCCGTCTGACATGGAGGTACAGGAAGTTGTAGCCTCGTCTATATCTCCCGAGATGTTCCGTGAGCGGTATGCCGATGTCATGCAAGAGCCTCGTTGGGATTCCATCGAGAGCCGACCCTCTCCACTCTACCCTTGGGCCAATGAGTCCACTTACGTCCGCCTTCCTTCATTCTTTGAAGGTATAGAACCCAATCCTGCGCCAATTCAGCCAATTCAAGGTGCCCATGTCTTGCTAAAACTTGGTGATTCTGTAACCACGGATCATATTAGCCCTGCAGGTGCATTCCCCCATACTGGGCCTGCAGGCCAGTATCTTGTATCGGAAGGTGTCGAACCTCGCGACTTCAATTCCTTTGGTAGCCGTCGTGGTAATCACGAAGTCATGATGCGCGGTACCTTCGCGAATGTCCGCATACGTAACCAGATAGCCCCGGATACAGAGGGCGGTTACACTACTCATTTCCCATCTGGTGAAGTTACTTCGGTCTTTGATGCGAGCATGAAGTACCAGGATGAAGGCATACCTCTAGTTGTTCTTGCAGGTTCCCAATATGGAACTGGTAGTAGCCGAGACTGGGCGGCAAAAGGCACATTTCTCCTCGGAGTGAAGGCTGTAATTGCGACATCTTTTGAGAGAATTCATCGGAGTAATCTCGTGGGCATGGGTGTTCTTCCACTTACTTTCTCGGATGGCGAGAATGCGGCGAGTATCGGCCTCGATGGAACGGAGACCTTCGATATCCCTGCAAGCGCAGACCTCATACCCTTGAGTAAGCTTAGTGTCACCGCCCATCGCGCTGATGGATCAACTGTAGAATTCGATACGATTGTTCGTCTCGACACTCCGGTAGAGGTGGAATACTACCGTAATGGTGGAATTCTTCAGACCGTTCTGCGAAATCTCGCATTGACTTGATTTATTCAATCGGTTTGATTCCAATATTCCTGAATCAGAGCAAGTGTGTCCTCATCACCTGCAGGTCCGAATGAGCCTTCATGTCTCTGAATTTCTTCACCAACTGAATTGACGAATATTACAGTTCCCGGTGCAAAGACATCCATCTGCTCTGCAAAATCATCTCCTTCGATTACACGAGTGAACGTGTACTCAAGTGTTTGGCCAATGTCGTCGCCATCATCGTCGAACTCATTTACAATATCGATCCACTCGAGCATACTCACCCCCTGTGGTGCATAATCATACTCGGTGGAGACAACAACAACCTCGATTCCGGGAACTGAAGCGTTGAGGTTGTGCATATTATTGTGACAAGGCGTTCCACACCATTGCGCACTGAAGATGATAACATATGGTGCTCCGAGGTAATCCTCTTTTTCGACGGTGGAGTTAGTGTGGTCAAGTAGGTTGTATTCAGGAAGTGCAATTACTTCTTCCGATTCCGATGTGCAGCCAGTTAGGGGAGCAAGCGCAATTAGTACGGTCAACAACAAGGTGACTATTCGGGGCATGTAGATTTGGTGAATATGATTGATTATGAATGATTGGAAGAAATATGCCTTTGCCGTTCATTTCAAAATCAACGAAGAGATGGGCTATGCATGCGGTCCACTTTGTATCATATTGTTCCGCTCATCCTAATCCTCTTACTAATCCCGGTTGCTTCTTCCGAGGTTGGAGATCTGGATGAAGATGGTGTGTCTGATGAGCAGGACGCTTGTCCAGAAACTTTCGGTAATTCTACACTAGATCGTTTAGGGTGTATGGATACTGATGAGGATGGCTGGTCAGACCCTGATGAAAATTGGACAGCTCCTTTTGGAGCAGATGCCTTCCCTGAGCGCGAAGATGCCTGGTCGGATACTGACGGTGATGGGTTCCCTAATCAGCCGTCGTTGTCAGACTCTGATGATTGCCCTTTCAAAAGTGGGACTTCAAGGGTCATTTTGAGGGGATGTTCCGATATTGACAGAGACCATGTTCCGGACCTGTATGATGATGATGCTGATGGAGATGGAATCCGGAATGAGATGGAACGTGCAGCATCTACTGGCAGGTTCCTTTTCGACCCATTCGATGCGTCTTCAACTCCGGAAGACCGTGATTTCGACACAATTCCTGACGTCTTAGATGATGACAACGACAATGATGGTTGGCCAGATGAAATTGAAATCGATCGAGGGAGCAATCATGAGAATCGAGACATTACCCCTCTAAACCAATACTTTGGGATTCAAACGGGTTTCATCTACCATGGCGGGTTATCATTCGATGACGAATATGACGAAGGAGAAATCGAAATTTCACTGAGTTGGTTCATTTCGATCTTGACAGGCGAGTTGGTTATTCCCATTGCATTGATCCCAATCTATGTGTTCCTATTTGTTGTGCGTCGACGGAAGTATAACACAATCCTTACCATGATTGAGGTTGAGAACGACTTGGAGCGTTTGTTCGATCTTGAAATGGAGGTGAACGAACTCGTCCGTGCTCGCAGCATCAAGGTCTACCATGGACTTGTACTACGGAACGCATTGGAAGAACGAGAAAATATACTGTCTGATAGAACTGCTCAAATTAAGGGCAGACATGGTGACTTTGAATCAGAATGACACACATCACACTTGATCGACTTCAATTAGATTCTCAAGAAAACGAGTGACTGCCTCTTTATCCACGGATGGTTGTGCTGCAGCGAAACGAATCACAAGTCGTCCATCTAATCGTGCATCGATGACCATCGCAGTCCCATCTTGTTCAAGCTTGTCTCTTGCCTTCCTTACCCGCATATCACCCTCTTCTGTTGTTTCGTTTTCTTTGGGTGTGAATCGGATACATACGTTGGTGAATTGATGTGATATTAGTTCCACTTCATCCTTTTTTTCTACGAGTTTCGCTAAGTGCTCTGCAACGTCCATGCATGAATCAACTATCTTGCCGAATCCGTCGCTACCGATGTCCAACCAAGTCAGCCAGAGTTTGAGGGCATCTGCACGCCTTCCACATTGTGGTGAGATGCGCCCGAGGCTCTGACTACTCACGGGGTCGTCGAACAGATAGTCCCCCTTTTCTGTGTGGGCCATCGCATTTTCAAGAACTCGCCCATCACGAAGTAGGAACATGGAGCAAACCATGGAAGCGCCAAGCATCTTGTGGGCATCAAAGGTTACCGAATCTGCTCTTTCTATTCCATTCAGCATGCTACGATATCGCTCAGAAAAAAGGACTGAACCCCCCCATGCTGCATCTACATGATGCCAAATACCGTGCTTTTCTGCAATGTCCGCAATTGCATTGAGGTCTTCGAATGCTCCTCGTACGGTGCTGCCAGCAGTCGAAACGATGGCCAATGGTTCCATGCCTTCTTCTTTCACATGGTGAATCGCTTTGATGAGATCTTGAGGTTGCATGACTCCGTTATTTGTTGGGACGCGTATGATGGAATCCATGCCAATCCCCATCCTGTTCATAGCCGAATCCACCGAGTAATGTGCCTCGTCTGAAGTCAGTACACACAGCCTATGGCCCTGAATCCCTGTTCTATGGGACCCCGGAATCAAGTTCTCCCGAGCACATACGAGGCCGAGTTCATTGCTGTTTGAACCTCCTGTAGTAAATATCCCATTAGCATTGAAGCCTATTCGTTCTGCAATTCCCCGAATCATCTCTCGTTCGATGATAGTTGCAGCAGGCGATACTGCGAAGGAATGCATAGTGGTGTTTCGTATATCTGCCAGAAGGGACCCGATTACGGATGCGGGTTGTGACGCTCCCCAGAATGTCCGCATGAATTCGGGCAGACCGGTTCTTACTGCAGATCGTAAGTAGGCGTCGATCGCATCTTTCACGCGTTCCGGGCCACCTGCGTCTTTGCTTGTGAAGGGGCCGAGTGATTGGCGTATCTCTTGAGGGTTCATCCCGTTGTGGAGTCGTGCTTGCGCTTCTGCTTCCGACGTGAGGATGTGCTGGATGAGCGCATCCCTATCGTGTGTGTCCATGGGCTGACGAGTCAGCCTCAGGTTTTGATTCTGTGTGGCATGGCTATTCTCTAATCCGTAGACATTGCTGTTACTGTTCGATTGGTTGAAGGACCGGGATTCAAGCAGTGAGTTCCATGGCCATGACCGGTCCAGTTCGATTCAGGTATCGGAATCAGGAGGAGGACATCGATATTCTAATCCAAGGGGATGCTGATTGGGTCGAAAAAATACGTGACGAACTCGGAATCTCAGGTAACGGCCCTGGATTCCTATCTCCTGTGTTCGGATCTGTTGGTCCTCGCCCTTCTAGTCGTTCTTCTAAAGGGCCCTCAAAAAGGTCGAATGAAGAACAAGAATCCATTTCAATCCGTCCTGGTCCTGAGCCCGATCCGAGTAAGATTCCGGCTTCAATACGTGAAATCGGGGCTTTGGACATTCATCGTGATTTTGAGGAGATGAGTATAACGTCGACATCTGATCTTGATTTCGATGAGATACAGGGTCAAATTGACGCAATGGGTCCCTTTGAACCTCTTGAGGATGCGGGTACAGAGCGTGCTCTTGAAGAGAAAGTCCTCCAATCTTTCATGGGTTTCTTAGTCCAGGTTCACGGTATGACTGCGATTCCAGAAAAAATGCTCCACGCCCATCTTGGAAATCGATTCGACATGGGAGTAGAGGAGTTTGGAAAATGGTTGCGACGTCTATGGCGTGTTGGCAGATTAGAACGTATGTTCGGTTCGGATGGTTCTGATTCTTACGTCCCCTTTCCATATTGGCTTGAGCGAGAATAATCTTCGTGATTTCACCCCTGTCTTCGCTTTATGGAAACATGGTTCAGAGCACGACCCCATAACCCTCAATAAGAGTCGGTTTACTCAGACGTTCATGATGTCCCTAGCGAATGCCACGAATGATTCCAACAGGAGGCGACGACTTTCTTTCTTCCTTACGAGTTTGATGCTGACCTCTCTTCTCATAGGGTTGGCGCCAACTGCTATTGCGTCTCACGAAAAGACATACCATACAACGAAGAATCCAACAACAATTGCTGCAGGCGATCTTGATTGTGATGGTGACAATGATCTCGTCACTGGTTCGGAGATGGGTAATTTCCTCACAATTCTCTATAATGAAAATGGGGACTTTTCGGATCGGCAGGATGTTTGGACAAATAACAACAATTCTCGCCGCGCAGGATTTGTCGACATTGCAGATTCCAGTGAAGTGGATATAGGGGATATCGATGATGATGGGAATCCTGACATCGTTTACTTCCAAGGGAATATTCGGACCGTCAGTGGTCCTTCAGTCATGGGTAACATCACAATTCTTTACGGTGATTGCTCTGGCGGTTGGACTGCATCTAATCCAATTACTGTATCTCCTAATGCAATCGGAATTGAGGTTGCAGATATAGACGGGGACGGAAATGACGACATTGTTGGTTTGTTCATTGATGTTACTGTAGTGAATATGCAGCTAGCAATTTTCCGTGGCCCTGACCCAACTCAGGTCAATAATCAGGCGACAACCACAATGCCGCTTGGGGGCACCTCAGGTGCGTATTACTACGATTTCGCACTGGGGTCATATGGTGAGACTGTTACTGGTGGCGGTATCGGTGGTGGTCTTGGCGACTGCGACGATATTGATGCTTGGTTGATGACATCCCCTCCCTACAACGGCCCTCAATCAGGGTTCGATCCTGGAAATTGGGACAACGTGACAATCATCGAATACGACTGCACAACGAACCAGTTTCACAATCCAAATACGGCACCAAACAATGTTCACAAATTCGCAATGGGGACAGACAATGATGGTAGCCTTGATGTTGCGGATAGTGATGGTGATGGCGTCATTGACATGGTCGCCATGAATGACGGATGGAATCAGAACGTTACTTACGCCACTGGTGGTGGAACCACCTGGGCCACAGGTAATCTTGCCTTCATTGGTGATTTTGTAGGTTCAGATGTAAGCCTTGAAGACATCAATCAAGACGGTCATATGGACTTGGTTGTTCCAAGTATGCTGACTGTTACGACAGTTACCTCCACCGCATTGGGTAACAGCACAATTCTCTCAACAGACAATCTACAGGATCAGAATACGGTTCAGATTATTCTTTCGGATGGCTCTGGAGGGTGGGAGAGCCCTCAGTCTTTCGATGTCGGTCGCCGTCCCACGATGGCGATTGTGTCTCAGTTAACCGGTGGTTCGGGCAGTGCTCTTGACATCGCAGTTGGTCAGCGCGATTACACCTTCAGTTTCGTTGATGGTTCCTTATGGATTGATTCCAAGGGATGGGCTGGAAGTGTTGACTCTATTACAATCGTACAACTCGATAACCAAGACCTTGGTGTGACAGGTCTTTCAGTTTCGCCAGCAACATACAACCCATTCACTCAGAGTGCACAACTTGGTGCTGGAAACAGAGATGTGAATGTTACAGTACGGAACACAGGTCTTGAGACAGTCAGTGGTTCAGCTGATGTTGAAGTTAAGGTTAGAGATATCCTTTCAGGAACTGACACAATCGTCTATGCCAACGACTTCGATGGCAATGTAGATTCATCAAACTGTTCCGGATGTAATCTGGATGCAGTTTCCTACTCCGGTGAGTGGGGTTCTGGAAGTTCTTGGCATGTTGAGCAGGCGTCTAACACTTCGAACAAGGCGGATACGCGATTCGAGGCTCACGACAACCCTACTGGATTCATGTGGGCGGGCCTTCGTGCTGCAAACTCTTCCGATGGTGGGTCCTTAGAGACGGGTTACTACAACAACATGGATGAGGCGTTCATAGTCGAGAACATCGACCTCAGGAACTCCGATACAGCAGCTATGGACATCGACATGTTATGCGCAGTTGGTTACTCGATGGTTTACTACAGCAGTACAGGTATTGCTAACCGTGTACTCTACGATGACTCCTGCACAATCGATGTCTGGTCCGAAGCAGATGGATGGGCGAGTGTCAACTACTTTGGTGGCCACGATAATGATCGTGTTCTATACATCCAGAATGGCTATGCTCCAGAGCGTGCAGTGAACAATAATCTGTACTACTCGGGTACCATCTACAACTGGTTGAATCTAACCGGAGACGATGCGATTGACCTAACACAGTGGGCAGGTGAAATAATCGATATCCGCTTCCGCTTCCGTACTGGTTTCGATGGTTCCGTGGGGACTAGTGATGAGACAAACCAGACTCAATGGGACGGCTTTGCCTTCGACAACTTATCGATTCGCAAGACTGTTTCTTCATTCGGTGCCAGCCCTCAGGTCTCATCTCAAACTCTAACCCTCACCAACTTCGCTCCAGGGGATGAGGAAGTGGTTACCTTACCTGCGAACTTCGTTAACGGGACCACCTACTTGATTGAGACATCGATTACGTCCACATCTGGAATCACCAATGGTGACATCACGAACGACGATGCGAAATTCAGTACTCTTGTTGAGAATTTGTACGACCCGGCAACGAGTGATATTACTTCGCTCCAGAAGGGCGCTTTGTACGCTGCTGATACCTATCCAATCGATGTGGAAGTTGTCAACCGTGGGAATACTGTGACTGACTTCGATGTAGTTGCTAATATCTACACAGCCCAGAGTTCTGAACTTCTAACTGAGGACTTTGAGGCAGGTTCTGGTGGCTTCCAGTTTGGTGATGACGGAGATAACTTCGGAGTAGTCATTGATGATACAGCTGCCAATGTGCAGAACTCTCTCGTTCCGCAGAATCGCCCTGTCTTCGAGGGTGCAGCCTATTGGTTCGGTGGCCCCGACGATGGATACGGCCAGGACTGGAACGAGACGATGAATCTCGCTACTATTGATCTCACGAATATGCAGGGTGACTTCGCCTACCTCAATTTCGACTACTTCGCTGAGATGGAGGTCCTCGAGGATTCTAACGGAAATGTTGTTGGTTGGACTGCTGAGACCGGACTTGAAGCATCCTGGCGCTCGGGAAGTACCACTTACAAAGGTGTAGTCTATGGTTCTTGGAACGATATCAACGAGAACGGTGTCCTGAATAATCAGACCTGTGAGGATATCGATGATGATGGCTACCTCGATGAAGTCGAAACTTTCGGCGACCGTCCTGACGATGGTAATTACCGTGTATGGTTCGACTCCGAGGGCCTCAAGAAGTCCGTGACGTTGGATCTAACTCACGTCTATCTGTTGAACACTACCAACACCAACTCGAATTTGTGGCGCACTGAATGTCTGTCAATGAGTGGTTTTGAAGTCGACTTTACGTGGCGGTTCCAGTCTGATTCTAATGGTGCGACCGGTGCTAACGGTCTCGCAGGGTTTGGATTAGACAATATCAGCGTGACCGAGTTTACCTTTGTGCCAGATCAAACATACTCTACCACTGTAACAGGACTTGATTCTCAGGAGGATCGCGTCGTGACGGTAGGCAGTCATGCTTTCACTCAGGGAATTTACAGGATTGATGCGATTAGTGTCTTCGACAATACAACTCAGGGGACTGATTGGTATGGTGCTCAGGAACTCCTCCTATCGAACAATCTCACTCGAATTGTGTTTGATGTAGCTTCAGTTGATGTTCTGCTCCGGCCGCCAGATGTCCTATCTTGTGTCGAGGAGATTATCCCATGCAGTTACCCAATTGATGATGCTAAGAATCACGACTTCAGTCTCAGCCTGGATAATGGTGTACTGGCTGGTGATTATAACATCAAGATGTCCGTTGTCGACACCTCGACTAACACCCCAGTCACTGGTTCTCCATTCAACTCTGAATCTGGACTGATTAGCCTGACTCCTCATGAAAGAACGAATGTCTCGTGGATTGCTCCATTCAATGGTTGGCAAGATGGAACTGTCTACAACCTCTCGTTCTTTGCAGAACTTGCTGACGGGACTCCTTCTGGAAATACGCATTACTTCAATATCCTCTTTGAGGATAACATCGATGTCGCAATCCTCTCTGCACCTACTGACCAGGATCGGTTGAAGACGGTCCGTGAGGATCTTGAAGCAATGGGTATGACCTATACACAGTTCAAGCCGGACGACTGGGCTAACTACGTGAACTCGGACTGGATTGATCCACTGAAGTATGACAAGGTCCTTCTTCCGTGGCAGACTGAAAATAACGTTCTGAACGGGAATTACTACAGTCGCCTTGCACTGGGTATTGGTGGTAATCCTTCGCCAACTACGGTCTTGACGAGTTACATGAATGGTGGGGGTACTGTGCAAATGCACCTTGGTCCGTATGCGGATTCTCCACACAATGCTTACCTCAACAATAAGTTGCCTTTCGGAATTGAGGTTCAGGATCGTGATACAACGACTAACCCACAGGTTACGTACAATGACATGACGATTCTCGACCCATATCACCCGATGATGTCTGGAATTGTTCCATCCTCATTCGTTGGTGTCAACAGTGGGAATTATGTCTCTAACGCGGTAATCAATACCGGACAGACTGGTAACGACCAGATGCCATACATCTGTGGTGGACCGATTACTAACCCACGAACAGGGTTTGACACATCATTCCACAACCTCATCCAGGGGCCGGAGTCATCTATGTCTCTGTTGGCGACCTGCGGATACGGTTCTGGTGGCCTAATTGTCACTACAATCGATGTCGAGAATGAAGCTGTTACCAACAAGTTCGGTGATTCCACATTCCCGATTCTTAGTAACTTGCTTTCATATCAGATGTCTCCATACCCATCTGGGTTTGGAATTGCTGGCGGAGATGATTGGGATTTACTAATCAATGGCGAGGCGCCTGATTGGGACACAGTCAATGGAAACTATCAGCGAATGTATCTGAAGTCATCTGCTTCACTTGACTTCTCCTTTGAGTCAACTGTATCCGGCCTTGATGCTAACTGGGAGATTCGTTCGGGCGATGCTTTCGATGTAACAAAGTGGGACGGTGGAGTTCTACCTGCTGGCCAGTTTGATCATACCCCTGATGATTCACACACTGCATCTTTCTGTGTCCTAGACACATCGTCATCAACGAATTGTAAGACAGATGCTTCATGGATTGTGACAATCTTCCTCCATGATGCAGCAGGTCATGTCCGCAAGGCGAGCATCGAACTTGTTACCAACGATATTCAGGCAGACGAGGATCGACCTATTGCTCACTTCTCGGTTGTTGACCGGCTTGATACCTCTGCATACATCACTTCTTTGGATACTTACGAAGTCAATGGAGAACAGTGGATGTTCTTTGAGATTCGCTGCCCTGGCGATGAAACAGATCCGTGTGAGCGTCGAGTATACTTCGATGCATCCCTGAGTGAAGACAACGATTCCACTGATGGAACAAAGGGTATCACTGAGTATGAATGGCGAGTATATTCTGACCGCTACTACAACCAGTTACCTGGCTCACCATACCACGAGTACATCCGTGGAACGGACTCATTCTCCTATGCGTTCAAGAATGTGACCGTTAACCCAAATGGCCAGAATAACGGCACTCCTATTCGAATTGACCTGACTGTTCAGGATCGAGCAAACAAGGACTCAGAGAAGTACCGAATGTTCTTCCAAGTTGTACCCGATAGCTTTGGTGATGCTGCGGCCGAGGTATCTATTACGAATCCGACGGCAGGAGATACACAATCTGGTGCCTTCGTATGGATTAACGGTAGTGTGACAGGTGGTGTCGAAGAGAGCGATTTGTCGATTTATGTGGCACTCTCGGGAAGCGATCTGAACTTGACACCAACTCAACAATTCGCAAGAGCACAAGCAATGAAGTTCAACTCATCTAGTAACCTCGCGAATGGTGCTGAGTTCAGCCTGACACTCAGCATCGAAGATCTTTACTTGGAGGGTCAAGGTGTGTCCCAGACGGTTTACATCAAGATTCAGGAAGGTAACGATGGCGAGCCTATTTACCAACAGATTCAGATTAATCTGATTCCATTAGTCGCCGGTGATCCCTGTGTAACTGATCCGAATGCAGAGGGTTGTGAGACCAATACCGGTGGTGAGAATACTGAATCAGGTGGTGACTCGAATCTCCTGGTAATTATTGCAATCGTCTTTGTTGTTCTATTGGGTATCGTATTCGCAACGGTGCTTCTTGTCCGCGGACGTGGCAGTTCAGATGCCGATTCCGGAATGGGCGAGGTCACCTTTGGTGGCGTCGAGACCATGGATCCAAAGGAGGCCTATGTCCAGCAATTGATTGCTCAGGGCTATCCAGAGGAGACGGCCAGAGCCTATGCTGAACAGTATGCGTCACATTTCCAACAGTGACGTACCTAGTTTAGGTCGCCCCTTGGGGCCAATTCCGCAGCCGTTAGGCTGTTGATGTAAGACGGAGAACTAATGAACGAGAGTTTGGAGCCCACAACATGGACAAGAGCGACTTGTATACAGTTGCCGATATCTCTCTAGCTGACAGTGGCGCGAGGCGTGTCGATTGGGCTCGAACTAGGATGCCGGTTCTTCGCCTCCTCCGCGAGCGTGCTGAAGAGGAGAAACCTCTCGCAGGGATGCGTGTAGCTGGTTGTCTTCATGTCACCAAGGAGACGGCTGTTCTTATCGAGACGATTGCTGCAGCAGGCGCCGAAGTTTCGTGGTCCGGATGTAATCCACTCAGTACTCAGGATGATGTTGCAGCATGGCTAGCATCTGAGGGTTACAGCATTCATGCCTGGCATGGTCAGTCAGTAGAGGACTTTTACCACTGCATCGATCGAACTCTTGAGTTTGAACCAACATTAACTCTTGACGATGGTGCTGACCTTATTTTCCGTGTTCACGATGCGCGAAAGGACATGCTCCCTTCGATTATTGGTGGAACCGAAGAGACAACCACTGGTGTCCATCGACTTCGAGCTATGGCCAATCAGGGAGCTCTCCTTTATCCCGTGATTGCGGTTAATGATGCGAAGACCAAGTGGGATTTCGATAATGTCCATGGAACTGGGCAATCGACTTTAGATGGAATCTTGAGGGCCACCAGTGTCCTATTGGCTGGGAAAACGTTTGTTGTCGCAGGGTATGGCCACTGTGGTCGTGGTCTTGCTCAGCGTGCTCGAGGCATGGGGTCGAACGTAGTTGTGACAGAGGTGGATCCGCTAGCAGCACTTCGAGCACATATGGATGGATTCCGTGTAATGCCTATGGATAAAGCTGCAGAGATTGGAGATCTCTTCTGTACTGCAACTGGAATGAAGGATATCATTTCTAGATCCCAGTTCTCAAAGATGAAGGATGGTGCAATTGTTTGTAATACGGGCCATTACGACTGTGAGATTATGATTGAGGATCTAGAAGATCTTTCCACTTCTGTCCGAACTATCCGTGATGATAATGAAGAATTCACTCTTCCCGATGGCCGTCGAATTTTCCTTCTTGCACGAGGCCGCCTCGTAAATCTCGCTGCTGCTGAAGGCCATCCATCAGAAGTTATGGACATGTCCTTCGCAAACCAATTTCTCTCATTGTGTCGTCTTGCAGCGAATGCAGATACGATGGACGTGGCTGTTCATGACATCTCATTGGAACAGGACCTTGACCTCGCTCAGACGAAATTGCTTGCTGAGGGTATCCACATTGACTCTCTTAGTGCAGATCAGATTGCTTACCGTGATTCCTACAATGAAGGAACCTGATTGTGGATTTATTCCTCTTCGAACTCAGCCCATTTTGGTAGAGTAAAGGTCCATTTCCGACTCATTCGTTCCCCATTTTCCACAATACGATCGAGTCGTTCCATAGACGAAATCGATCGTCTATCTCGAAGAGCACGGTATAGGCGACTCTCTCGATATTCATTAGGGATACAGAGTAGACCGCTAGAAAGCTCAGCATTAATCGCGCGAGTTAATTCGTGAGCGGGCCGATTCAATCGGTGTACATGGCGACGTACCCATCGACTCCCATACAGGAAGGAAACAAAGATAATCAAGAATCCAAGGATCATTGTTGAGAATCCACCTGACAAGATTCCATTGGTTTGTAACCATTGGAACCCGATAGCTTCAATCCACACAAGTGGCATCAGGAAGGTGAGTAACCAGAATGTCTCAGTCGTAGGCTTTCTACCGGAGAATGCCTTAATTCGAATCCAACCATCGTCGCTAGGATTGCTAGGGCGAAAGAAATCTGTATTATTGGATGCAGCCATTTTGATTTGCTCGCTCATGGTTCTGAGGCGCATCATACTCTTTGGGTCCGGTTGTTCCATATTTTCTCCGAAGATTAAATCGATACGGTCCGCAGCATCTGCATATTCTCCGAATTCAGCAAGAATTGCGACCTGTTCAACTAGAGGGACTACAGCTTTTGAATCAAAAAATCTGCGGGAATCCCACCACTGTAAAGCATCCTCAAACATTCCTAGTTCATCGACCAATAACCGGCCTCCTATAGCCCAAGCTTCTTCATTTTCTGGATTTGTAGTGATGATGCTTCGGCATTTTTCCAGGCCCTTTGCTGCATCCTGTAAACTCATCTTTGTTGGCCGATCACCCCTTGGCCCAGTGCGACTGAATAAATCTCGGATTTCTGACATCAAGGCATCCTCATGATGAGGGTCAATCTCAAGGGCCTTGGTCCGCAACTCTAGGAATCTCTCATGGTCGGCAAGATCTCTCGATTCCATAGCATCCAGCCAGATATCGTCGGCGCTGCGACTCTTCTCTCCCATGTATCATGCCTCCGTTGTTCCGATACAGGCGAAGCGATTCATCACCTTATGCGTTGAATCAACTACGACGTCTGTCTCTGAATGAGCCGCCGGAACCTCCGCTTCGACGGTCTCTCCCACCTCGGTTTCCAACAGGACGCCTGCCTCCTTGGCGACCCCCAGTTCGCTGATTATCTCTGAAATTGATCTTTCGAGGTGGCCTACTTGAGGAACCATTGCCACCTGAACCGTCTTTGTTGCGACCGCATCGGTTGCATTCGGTCCTGAAGGCAAAGTTGCTATTTTTACAGGACTTGCATTCCCAATCTCCATCTCTCGCTTCTTGATTTCCGCTACGTCGGTCTCCACCACGTCGGTCTCCACCACGTCGATCACCGCCACGTCGA
>DAFJ01000092.1:546-28313 GCA_002497905.1 Euryarchaeota archaeon UBA251 | reverse complement strand
ACAATCTTCCTGTGTGATTTCTCTGTCATCATCATCTTGATTATCGTCTAAGTCACAGTAGGATTCTCTTGATCTATCTGAAGATTCAATCCAAGTTCCGTTCCTCTGCTCACATAATTCCTCATACCATTCATCACTGTAGTGACAGTAGGCTTCTACTCCGCGATCAGAGGCCTCTATCCAATCTGCTTCATTCCATTCGCACAATGCACGAGGAGCACCGTCACTTCCATTCAATGGATCATATCCATGATATATTTCCCAACCATCTGAGACACCATCTCCATCGGTGTCCCAAAGAAGTGGGTCTGTGCCATTTTGTTCTTCTTCCTCATCTGACAAACCATCTCCATCCTCATCAACAGGATATTCAATTGGCACAGAAATTTCTGAATCATAACTATCGCTATCATCTCTTTCTCTATCTTCTGTAACACAACCCGCCAAAGAAGATACAATCATCAAGAGTGCAAGAGTCAATGCTTTTCCGCGCATGTTATTATGCATTGTAAGAGGGCGTTTAATATCTGGTCTTATTCAAATCATTGAGATGTATGTCAATTTTGACAAAGTGTTTTCATGCTTATCGCCACTTCTTGTAATCATGGAAGAAGATGAAGGCTCCTCAATTGGCCTATCTACTATTATGAAGTTGACTGGCACCCTACCAATATTACTCGGAATAGCTTTTCTTTTAACGCCAAGAACTGCTATAGCAGTTGGTCCCCATCTTACTGAGTATGGTATTTTTGTGAGTATGTATGTGGGAGTGTTTGCAATTTTTCTTGGCTTGTCACAATGGCTCGTATCGATTTATGTAAAGGAAAACCTACACATCTTCGGACGTTTCTTTGCATTCGGTCTTGGGTCAACCGTATTATTGGAGATTTATGGTTGGACAACCGGTCTCATGGAATTTGAATTCAAGTTCCTATTCGCTACAATGATTCCTGTTTCTGCTACTCTTGTTCTATTGCTATATTCAATTTCCCCCGAACAATCGGAAACTGATGCCAATAGCGAGAATTAAGTCCAGGTTTCTTGTCCTTGAATGATTGATTGTAAATCTCTTGCTCTACTATTGGAATCTAATCCGAGTTCTTTGATTTTCTTTCTCCCGGCGATCCCCCATTTAGACCGATTTTCTGGATCTGCTGCTTCCTGAAAGGCTTGCATCCATGCATTTTTGTCGCCGCGCGGCAATAGGCGACCAGATACTCCATCCTCCACAGTTGTCCTGAATCCACCTTCGTCTACCATCAGGGCAGGTGTGCCTACCGCATGGGCTTCAACTGGAGTGAGGCCGAAGGGTTCGCCATGTGCAAGTGAAATGATGGCACGAGCGGAAGCCATCAATTCTACTAGTTCGGAATGACCGAGTCGTGGTGCGACTTCTAATTCCACTTGGTTCGTTTCAGCATGTTTACTGAGCATCTCAAGATCAGAGGGGTCACCTCCTCCAACAAGAACGAGCTTCAATTTTGAATTAGCTAACATGTCGATACATTCCCATGTTCCTTTTACCCAACTTGCTCGGCCGATGGTAACCACATAGTCTGAATCTGTTACAGTGGACTTCTTGTCCGTAGTCCAGAGATTGGTATCTACGCATGGTAGGAATACGCCTGCTTCGATATCGTATACTTCCTTGATGCGTGACTGAATATAGGGAGAGTTTCCGCTAAATCGGCATTGAGCCCTACTTGCAAGTTGTTTGACGATTCGCTTATCTCGGCGACGAGGGATAGTTAGTAGGAAACGAGTCAATGTTGGAGGTCTGGGTTGACTACCATCGATTCGTGCCCAAAGTACAGTTTCTCCATGTAACCCACGGTTCGGTTCGAGCATATGGACATGGACTCCAATCTCATTTGGTAATGCACCTACAACCTCTAGTGAGCCCGCACCGGAGACGAGATGAACAGCCGTGATACCGTCCAGAGCATTGGTCAGGGTGCCGGTATCCCCGCCACTTGTCAGGAATTTACGCCATGCCTTGGATGCTGCTCGACTCGAACCTGCTGTGATCCGATCGATGGCAGAACTGCCTTCTGTCCATGTATCTGTAGGCGTGAATAGTGGGATGCCCAATCGTTTCGTCTCGGCTTCAAGCTCAGGATGTGAGTGCAGTGTCGCGATACGGACTTCCTCGAAGACATGTGACCATGCCTCAAGTTGCCTCACGACATCACGTTCGGCTCCACCATACTGTGCGAATGATCCCTTGATGACGAGCAAGGGTGGCCCCTGCGAATCTTCGCTCATAGTTCGATGTTCTCCATCATTCGGCATCAAGGTGGCGACAGAGCGTCAGGGTTGAAGCGAAGATTCGTCCTCCATCCAGTATGGACAAGTCCGTTCTGGTGGTTCGTGGGGGCGCGCTCCCAATAGAATCTGGATTAGGGCGGGCCCATAATGCCGTCACAGAAAGACTTCGCACAGGCCTAGTCATGGGTTGGTCACTTGCAGGTGAAATCGAACATCCTCTCAATGATGGCCAAGGTGCTGTAAAGCGCCTTCGTAAGAGATGGTCAATTCACCCTCGCAAAGTGGCCTCAGAAATAGCCAATAGAACTCCAAGTATTGTTCATATCACAGATCAGGAACAAGCGCATCTTGTTCCAGAAAATGCAGGATGCCCTGTTGTTGTCACTATTCACGACCTCTTCCATCTCGACCCCCAGGTCCTCGATACAGAATGGGGTCCAATTCAGATTGGTCAGAAACCAGGATTCGTTCGCAGGATGGACATCCGTCGATTGATTGCAGGGCTTCGAAGAGCAGATGCCGCTTTGTGTATCAGCGAGGCCACGGCTGCTCACGTTAAGCGCTTCCTTCCAGAACTCCGCACCTTTGTTGTCCCTAACAGCGTCGACCTTAGTTCCCGTGATCCTCGCTCTGGCCGTCATCCCTCCCCTAATCTCGAGTCGGATTCTATGCATCTTCTCGTGGTCGGAAGCGAAGATAGACGCAAGGCTCTTGACTTCGCATTGGAGATTATCGGTGCTCTCGATGTCTCTGTTCGTCGCGATGTCCTGTTACACAAGGTTGGAGCGGAGTCATCTTCGCTCGCCGAGAATCGATTGAAGAAGAAGGCAACCGATCTGGGAGTTCGTATGCGGTGGCATGGGCGGGTCGAGGAAGAGGACCTCATCGCTTTGGAGCAGAACGTCGAGGCCCTCCTCTTTCCGTCGGCTGCAGAAGGCTTCGGGCTCCCTGTTGTCGAAGCTATGGCCTCCGGTTGCCCAGTCCTTGTGAACGATTTGGGTGCACAGAATGAACACCCTCCAATGCGAAGTATTCTTCCAGCTTTCAATCGCGATGTTTGGTGCACGGCTATCGAGGATATGCATAGAGTATGGACTAACAGAGATGTACCAATACGGCCGATTGATGAAGAGATGATTCGTAGTGCTGAGAAGAGAAGTCCATCTGAAATTGGTGTAATTCAGGCTTCAGTTTATGATCAGATTCTCTGATTGTCACAGAACATACGATTATATCCAGTCAAACTGCGGTTTCTGAATACTTACTCGACCCTACGGGTCGTTTTATTGGAGGAATCGGTTGTATGTTGAAAGTCAACGACCTCCGGAAGGGTTTCGGCTTTGGGAGACGTCGAATTGAGGTGCTCAAAGGCATTGACCTTGAGATTAAGAAAGGAGAACTTGTTGCACTTATGGGCCCCTCTGGATGTGGGAAATCAACGCTGTTGAATATCATCGGTGGACTTCTGGCTGGTGACTCAGGGAGTGTGGAACTGAATGAGTTCACATATGGAACACGTCAGCCGTCGGGGAACGTCAAAATCCGACGCCATGGAGTTGGTTGGATATTCCAGGATTTCCATCTTGTGGACCATCTTACCGCCCTTGACAATGTTGCCCTTGCTCTCGGCCTCTCGGGTCTGAGTGATACCGAGGCTAACAATCGTGCGTTGAAAGCACTGGAACGTGTTGGTTTAGGTGATAGGGTAGATCATATCCCGGACCAGCTTTCTGGTGGACAACGCCAACGAGTCGCTATCGCTCGCGCAGTTGCCGGACGTCGTCCCCTCTTGCTTGCTGACGAACCTACCGGGAATCTCGACTCCCGATCCGGCGAGGAGATTTTGCAACTTTTCCACGATTTATGTCACGATTCCGAGGATCCAATATCCATTCTCATGGTTACACATGACCCGAATCTTGCATCCAAGGCGGACCGGATGTTGCTGCTCCGTGAAGGTAAGACTGCTGCCTCTGATATCCGCTCTGCTTGGGGCGACGATGTTGCTGATGATTTGGAGGAGGAGTGAACATGGTCTCCAAGACACGTACCCAGCGAATCACCGATTTCATCGCGGATTTACCTTCAAACGTACGAACCTCCGTCGAATCTGCTTGGCGTGGCCGTGAGCGTGGCCTCGCCATCGTAGCAGGCGTATTCCTCGCCTCACTTGTTATTACCACAGTTCTAGCGTACGGAAACGGTCTTTCCCAAACCTTCCTCCAAACAACACTTGAGGGCGATGTCTTCGATGCGAAGGTGGAACAACAGGCATCCCCCCCAGTACCTGGAGTTTCATCTGAGAACTCTACTTTCACTAACGATAGTGCTCTGATGGTTGAGGTATGCGAGGAACTCTCCCTGAGATCGGAAATCGCTGACTGTAGTTTCGTATTTGGGAGACAGGCGATTCGTACTGAAGGGAATTTCAACAATATCGAGGCGTTTACTGCAGGTTATCTCGCTATGGAATCAGTTACATCAGAAAATCCGGTACTAGAAAACGAGACCTTCGACTTCCCGGAAGCGGATGCAAATGGTCCTCCAATCTTCACCAAGCGAATGGTACGTCTTCTTGGCCCAGGGGCTTTCGACGGGGCTCTAGCCGATCGCCATGATGCTCAGATGTTGAACGATATACCATGGCCAAGCCATCAGGATATGATTGACAACCGCAGTGTCATACTCCCTGCTAGTCTCGCAGGCCCCCTCGGCGTTCAAGTAAACGATACGATTGAATCCCTACAATTTTCTTATGTCATTGAGACCGTAGCCGGTGCGGAATCTATCGATGATCGTGATTGCGAAGGATATGTTGAACGAACTCGTGGTGGAGTTGAGCACTGTCGACTATATATTGTCGTGGAAAATCTCAATGTGAGTGGAATTTACGAAGATTGGGCATTTGCTAATCCTACCTTCGGATTCAATCCGATTTTCATGGCTTGGTCTATGCTAGATAATGGGACTGTGACCACTCTCATGGATTCTGATCACGGCTATCTTGGGGTTGCAGTTGACCGTTCGCTAGTACCCACGTCTTCGACAGCAGATGCCGAGGATTGGATTAGTATTCTTCGACAGTCGGTGATGTATGAGGATGGTCCGGGAAATAACCAGAAATCATATGGCGCTGGAATCCAGCTTTTCTGGTTCGACACAATCTCAGGTTCGATTCTCTTCATTGAAATATTCCTAGGATTGATTCAGACCTTCGATTACATCCTTATGATTCCCATCATCATTTTGTCTGTTGCTATCCTCGTCTATGGGCTAATCCTGTCGTTAGAGCAGAGGCGACGTGAAATCGCTATCCATAGGACCATTGGAGGTTCAGCGTCTCAACTACAGAGTATGGTACTGCGCGAGGTCTTCGCGATGAGTTTTGTTGCTTGGTTACTTGGATACATCCTTGCGATCCAGACTGTAGGCCTCGTCCTTTCCGCAGTTGGCTTCATGTCGTTTGAGCCATTGGAGTTCCCAATCAATGTCCAACTTGGAACAATATCTCTCCTAGTAACTGCTTTTGCAACTATTGGCGCAGCTCTATTGTTTGGACGTGGACGGACGAAAGAATTCCTTGAGCTTGAAATCGATGAGGGTGTTCGTAAAGTTCCAACCAAGAAGAAGCAGCGTACAGGTTTACAGATCTTGATGTTCAGTATCGGTATCCTAGCCGTTGTCGAGTCAAGGATTGAGGACACAACTGGTGACCGCGGTCTAATTGAGAACTTCTTTATCGACGGATTACTGGGACTCTTCGGACCTTTCCTCCTTTGGATAGGCGGGGCACTCATCCTTGGGCGAATTGCTGCATTTGGGCCACGCTTCTTTTCGATCTTGTTCGGATGGACGCCGCTTCTGAAAGATATCCGTCGCGGATTGAAGGGCGGTGGTTCCAGTGAGTCAATCGGTCGTCTAGCGACCATTATGGTACTAACTCTATCCATCGTTACGCTTGCTGCTGTTCAAGGTGCGACAGGCACTCTCGTGGATGATCGGACTGCAGAATCTCAGACTGGTTCTGTGATGAGTGTACAGTTTGACGAACCCAAGAATCAGACACAGGTCAATGCAATTTTTGAAAGTAATATCAACAATCTTGGGATTGATGTTGATCCCATACGATCTACTGCCGTGAATAGCTTGACTGTAACGACAGTTGACGGTTCAATTTCTTCGGAAGCATGGGTAGTTCTAGATGGCCATGAGGATGTTCTCCTTTGGACTCAACAGTCCATTCCGGGTGATGATATCAGTCAGGTTGTTACTGGTTGGTCTGAGGGGGGTTTTACTGCAGGACAAGAGATTGCATTTAGTCTACGTCTTCCGGGTGCAGGCGAAGGGTCTAATGATGAATTTGAACCAAAATTCGACGATGATTCTGGAGAGGTAGAGGTTGTTAGATTCATTTCGAATAGTCAGCGACTGAATATCTCCACACCCGATCTTGAGGAATTTACATCGGTTGAAGCACTAGCCCCCATTTTCGCAGAATACAACTGGAAATCTAATCTGAGTCATTTGGATCTTAGTGGACAAGATATGTCTGATAGAGAACTCCAGCGAACAAATTTCACTTCCTCAATTCTCATAGGAACTGATCTCAGTGACTCAAATCTTCGGAAGTCGGTATTCTTCTACACATCAATGGTAGGCGCTAACTTGAGTGGAGCCGATTTGACGGATTCCATTCTTATCACCCCCGATTTCGGATTTGGCAATCCGCTTGAAGGTGCCAATTTGAGTGGAGCCGACATGACTGGGATGTTTGGTATGGCAAACCTCTCTGGGGTTGACATCACCGATGCAATATGTCCTGATGGAACCTTTGCAAACGTAACGGGATGTGTCACTGGATTGTCGCCAATTCCACCGTCTCAGGTAATGGAAATACTTCAGGCTGATATCGAGATATCCATAGAGCAGTCAGAATATACCACTGAACTGAAGTATCTCGGTCAGCATCAGTATCTTCCTGGTCAATCATCGGCGGATGCGGAAGGTACCATCATCATTGGAGAATCGGCTTATCGGGCACTTTCAGGATTGGAATCTAATGCTACAATCAATGCAACTGAATGGTATGTCTGGATTGGTAAAGGTTCCATGTTACTTGCAGATATCAATGAAGATGATTTGACCTCCTTGCGTTTTGCGATCGAGGCAAACGATTCGGTGACTGGTGTCTCTGATCTTTCCTCAAATCGTGAATTAGTAGAGCGCAATGGCGGGCTCATATTCGGAACGCCGGGCCTACTCAGCCTTCAGTTCGTCGTGGCTGCCCTAGGTTCGGTTGCTTCAGCCTTCGTATTCCTTTCTCTCGTACTCTCTCAGCGCAAGCGTGAGATGGCTATCCTTCAGGCGATTGGTGCTAGTCCGAATCAGGTCATGCGTCTTGTCTTATTCGAAATCCTTGCGATAGTCGTCTCTAGTATGGCACTTGGCCTTGTACTCGGTGCCGGTGTCGCGCAATCCTTCAACGGATTCTTTTCGATATTTGGTTTCATATTCCAGATATTCGGCGGTGCATCTACTGTGATTGACCGCGAGCTCGTATGGCCATGGTTTGATCTTGCGATAGTCAGTGTTGCTGTTCTATCTGCGGTTCTTATCGCACTGACTACAACAACTTTCAGAGCGTTACGTTCGGACCTTGCTGTGGTCCTAAAGGGGGAGTGAGGGCATGGTAAAGGAGCGTGAGCATATGGAGGAACCAGTTGAGATCCCCCTCACGGATGAGGTCCATGTTGAGCCTCAAGTTCCTGTACTGGAAGCGCATAATCTGTACCACATCTATGGGTCAAACCAAGAAGATGGCAATGTTGTTGCATTGCGTGGCCTTTCAGTATCAATCGGTGAAGGAGAAGTTGTAGCGGTAGTGGGTCCTTCTGGTAGCGGTAAGTCGACTCTGCTCAAGGCATTTGGTGGCTTGATGAAGCCAAGTGCAGGCTCCGTTTTCCTCAATGGCCGGAACATGACTAGAATTACAGGTCAAGAACTTGTTAGCTTGCGACAAGAGACTGTTTCTTTCATATTCCAAGAAGGGAATCTACTTCCAGATCTCAATGCGCTTGACAATGTGGCCCAACCACTCCGTCATGCTGGTGTCCGTGCACGCGAGGCTCGAAGGCGAGCGATGGAGATGTTGGAATCGCTTGGCATAGAGGATCGTGCGCGTTCCCTTCCTGCGACTCTTTCTGGTGGAGAAGCACAGCGTGTCGCCATTGGTCGTGCACTAATTACTGATCCAAAGATTATCCTTGCAGACGAGCCGACCGGTGCTCTCGATCCAATTTCCGGACGGCGCATCATCGACTTGTTTCGCCAACTCAACGAAGAGCGTGGTGTTGCTTTCCTAATCGTAACTCATAGTAAGGAAATATCCACCTTTGCGAACCGCGCGCTTGAACTTCGTGATGGTCGTTTCATAGCTCAGCATGGGAACGATGTCGACGATGGCGATTTGGCTTCTACTCGTGAACTCTTGATTGACGACACTGGAACGATGTCCCTTCCACCGGATGTTCTTGCTACTTTGGGCGGCCCTGGACGCTTCGATATCAACGATCTCAGTCGTGATGGTATATCGATGGAACGTGTGCTCTCTGAGCGGATTACCGTTGAAGGAAATGTCGAGATGATTCTTGCTCCTGCATGTCCTGCATGCGGTTACATTTACGGAGAATCCACCGAAGAAGAATGTCCATCTTGTGGCTCTTCCCGGCCAATGGTTGCATCTTCCTGATCTAGTATCTGCTCTCAGATATGTGATAATGGCTACTATACTGTCCATTCCTTGATATGCTAATGCAGACTATTGTTTGTTTGGTAGTTGCTTGTGAAGAACCCCTTCGACTCTCTTACTTATTGGAGTATTGATCAGCCGAAGATGGCTGTTGCAACTTTCCTCGCTCTTATTTTGGGACTCTCGATGTTTGTTGCAGGGCCTCTTCCAGAATCTCTTGGAGTTGGTATCGAGTTTGATAACTCAGAGGATGCTTTCTTTCCCGCTCGGGAATCAAATGAAGATGTAAATCTCCTATACATTATCGAAGAGACCTATACCTCTTCCATTGATATTGTTCGTCTCATGATTGAATTTGATCCAGGTGCGCTGGAGAATGACTCCACCTGGATGATGCTTGCTGAACTTGAAGCCGAGATGCTTGAACATAGCAATTCATCAGAACATAGATTGGATACCGGTCTTGGTTCAGTCATCGGACCTGCTTCTGCTGCGTACGGTTGGTCAATGATGGTTGATCCAGAAAATGTAACGTGGTTAGATGCAATTGATGATGCTATGTTTGATGCATTTGCATCTAACACCTCTACATTCTCTGAAAATCTTGCCACATTACAAGAAACATTAGACCAAACTCCAATGGATCCTGTAAGCATTGAACCAGATGCGCTTAGAGAATGGTCTCCTGAACCAGGTTGGCTACAACGTATGGATGATGGATTGAATCGATTACCTTCATTGGGTAAATTCTCACCTCAAGCAGGCAATTTGAGGAATATAGCAGTTCAAGTTGATCTATGGGACAATGCCTCAATCCAGCAGCAGATTTCAGATATTGAGAATACAACTTGGAATATTTCCATGTTTCATATTGCAATGCAAAATTCAATTCCTTACAAGGAAATAATTCTCTCTTCAATGCCTACCAAGGAAGCAAATGGCGATGAATTTGTTTTGATTCCAGAGGATGATCGCTGGTCTAGAATAGATGTAGTAACAATTTCGATGTTTATCGATAATGAGCCGGGAGGATGGGGTGAAGCCGTAGGTTGGGAATCCACATATCATTTGGATGAACCACTTGCTGCAGGTGCAATTATCGACAAAGAGATCCAGAATTGGACTATCGATCTCGCATATCGTGGTCAGGTTATTGCAGGAGATGACGCAGAAATTTCAGGTATTTCTTTTGCCCACTTTGAATTAGATCAGAATTCTGCAATTGGAGCACAGATTGGGCAACTACTGGGTATGTCAGTGATACTCCTCTCATTGATTCTACTGACTCAGTTCCGAACTGGTCGAGATACTGCTTTGGTTCTCATTACAACAATTCTTGGAATTTTAGGAACATATGGAATCAGTGGAATTCTGAAAATTACATTCAATGCAGCGATGCAATCCATCCCGATTCTTCTGATTGCAATTGGTGTAGATTACGGGATTCACGTAGTAGCTCGTTACCGAGAAGTTCTCCGAGAGGAGGAAGAGAGGGATCCACAGGAACGTGAGACACTTCGTGACTTCCCCAAGGAGATACGTGTTCAAGCCATTCGAAGTGGCGCGATTCTCACTTCGGGTGCTCTACTCATTGCAATTTTTACCGATATGGTGGGTTTCCTCTCATTCAGATTCTCAGATCAGAAGTTCCTCGTTGATTTCGGAACCGTCATCGCGATTGGCTTGTTTATGATCTACTTCCTATCAATTACACTGCTCCCGGCACTGCTTCGGTTAGTACCGCCTGCAAAGTTGAATCTTAGAAAGGCAGCCAATGTGGAACCCGGACGGATAGGCTACTGGTTTGGATCCCTCACTAAGAGGCCAACTGCTGTACTACTTGCAGCATTGGCACTATCCATTCCTATGGGTTATGCTGTCACCACTTTGGAGGTCGGGTTTGATACTCGTGATCAGTTAGACGACAGCATCCCAGTTGTGGAGGATTTCCTCGTTCTAACCGATAGATATGATGCGGCACCCGCACCGATTTACGTGCGTTATGATCCTTCTATCAATCTCTTTTCTGCCGAGGGTTGGTCTTCAATTTCTATATTGGAATCCACAGTAAATTCTACTCCTGATGCAGCAGATGTCTCTTCAATTCGTTCCACGCTTGAATCAGCCGCTACAAACGATCCATCTATTGCAATTCTTCTCTCTTCAATCCAATCTGAACCTAGTGTAGAATCTCATTGGACGAATCTATCCACATGGGCCCTTACCAATGAGACCGGACGAGAACTTACATCACGTTACATGCCTGATTCGGGAGATGAGACCGTCATCCAGTTCTCTACTGCTACACTAGATTGGAGTGACACGGTGGCTTTCGAAGCATCACTTCTTGAGAAACTGAATGATGCCAGTGTGGATGGTGAAATTGGTGTTGCTGGGCGTCCCTTAGTACTCGCTCAGGTCACCGATGGCGTAGCATCTGCTGCAGTAATTTCGACAGTTGTCGTAGCAGGTGTGATTCTTCTGATGCTTATTGGATTACAAACGGCGGAGAAGAGGAATCTGAAACGTGGCTCAATCACGGGTGTGCTGATGTGGATCCCATTGGGAGCAGTCGTCATTTGGGTCTACGGTCTGATGGGCCTTCTTGGATACGAATTGAATGCACAGACCGTGACAATTGGTGCTTTGACCCTTGGACTCGGTGTGGACTATGCAGTCCATTACGCGCATCGTTACGAAGAGGAACGTGAAGCGAATCCAAGTGAGTCGCCTGAGGAATGGGTGGCTCGAACTACGGTTACAACGGGACGTGCCATGGCAGGAGCTGCAATCACGACAGCCGGCGGCTTCGCAGTGCTAAATCTTTCAGCGTTGGTTCCGTTGCGTCTGTTCGGTCAAGTATTCCTTGTAGCGATTACTCTTGCTTTGATTTCTAGCCTCATTTTGTTGCCTGTGCTTCTTTCAATGAGGCCAGGTGAGACCGAAATGACACAAAATATTGCTGAGTCCGAGTGATTGAATCAGTCGTCCAACTCTAAGTCAAGAGCCAGAGATTGCTCAAGTTCTCGAATACGATCTTGCATGTCTGCAAGGGCCTTGCCAGTGATCTTACCTGTCTTGACCTGCTCATAGAGAGTTTCGAGTTCTGCTGTAATCTCGGAGTGTTCTTTGCGCATGCGTGCCTCTTCAAGACGATAGGCAGCAACGGCTCGGCGGCGTCTCTTATCCTTGTCCTCAGCCTTCTTAGCAGCGACCTCTGGGTCGGAATCCACAGGGGTTTTATCGAGTTCAATTGCCGTTGGGAATGGAATTACTATGCCTTCACGCTCAAACGCGCGATCCATACGCTCAAAGAGATAATCACGTGATATAATCTCGTCATTATAGTCGCCAATCCAGATGAATAGCCGATACATCTTGGCGTAGTCGCCAAGTTCAGTCATCATCACTCGGGGCCGTGGCTCTGATAGAACATATTGGCAGGAGCGAGCAACGCGGAGCATAACCTGCTTCACATGTGCAGAATCTTCGTCATAGGCTACACCGAAGTCCATCTGTACTGAAATACGTCGTGCAACACCATCTCCACCTCCACGAGCGTAATTGACTACTGTAGAATCAATGAGGCTGTTGTTTGGGATGACGACGAGTTCTTCTTTGAGGGTGAGTAACTTTGTTGACAAAATACCAATCGATACTACTGTACCCATGACACCATCGACTTCAATTCGGTCTCCAACCTCAAAGGGTCGGTCTAATGCTAGCATGAATGAGTTGACAATATTACCTAATGTCTGTTGGATTGCAAGACCGATAATTAATGAGAATACAGCCAGACCTGCCATCACACCGAGTAGATCTATGCCTAGCTCCGAAAGGGCAAGATAGAGTCCTCCAAACCAGATGATAGCACGGAGGAGGAAGACAAGGAGTGGGTTTCCACCAGATACGGTGACTGCGGATTGTCTTTGGAACCGATTGAGTATCTCAGGGAGAATGAATTTGACAGCAATGCTTGCGAGTGTAGATGCGAGGATAATGAATGATGAGTTGAAAAGTGGTGCAGTAGTTTCTGTAAGGTCTGGGCTTTGCGTATTGATCCAGATGACGCTGATATTTAGCCCACCGATGACCATGAATGCATAGATTCTGACTCTGAGTGGATTGAATATACGATCATCCCAAGATGCATCGGTTGCAGCAACGATGCCTTCCCAACGTTGTAGAATGAAGCGCCTCATTACATAGAGCGCGAGTAGGATGCTTAGGATAGATAGGACAATTTTCACCAGAATTACGTCGGTTCCACCATTCGGATTTGCGAGGAAATCCAGGAACTGATTGAACTGATTAACAAGGTCAGCAGCATCGTCAGCCATACGTCTTCATCCTCTCGCGCGTCATCGGGTGTATATGGGTGCTTCCCAGCACAGCACGATTTTCAACAAAGAAAAATGATAAAAAATAAATTATTCACACTCATCATTTTGGAGTTGGAAGGAACGACTGGAAGGCGATATTATCCAAAGCATGGGTAAGATTACCAGAAGCACTACTGCTGGTCCATATCGGATAGATAGGAATGAATCGAGTTTGACGAAGGATGCTGCGTCTCGTGTACCTTCTTCAGGCGGATTCTCGCGTACTTCTGACCGGTTCTCTTCGTCCACAAGTCCCAAATCATATCCAGAATAGGTCATACTGAGTTCAAAACCCCCGAGACGTAGCCCCAAGTCGAAACCAACCTCCTCATGAACAAAGTCACCACCTCTCTCCTCATCGTCTTCCTCAACCTCTGAGTTCGGGCTCTCTCCTGGACTTGCAAAGTTCGGGTTATCCCCTATGAATGAGAGTGGTAGAACAATGATGAACGCTACAAATACGGCGAGGAAACCGATGGTCCTGAACCACGGATTAATTCCAACAAAGGCGACCAAAAATTCGATGAGAATCAGCAGCCCAATCGAGATTTTAATCCAATTCCTTGCTCGATCTAACTGACTCATAGATTCGTCATCCGTATCTTCGTCATCTACAGATGCCCCATTCGTCGTTTCATCATCTGGATTCTCGCTTCCATTTTCCGGTTCAACCTCATCGCGGATTAGTTGGTAGACGAAGAATCGACTACTGTTCTCGATACTGATGTCAATCAGTGTATTCTGATCATCGATACCTGCCAATGCATGGATTCTCGCTGGAGAGGGCACACCTTCGGTGTACTGTCCATCAAATTCGACAATCAGCCACACTGCTGCTGCTGCATTGAGTGCAATCAAGCAAACAAGGACAGTGCGAAACCAAGCCAACACAGGGTGACGGCGCAGGGAACCGATTCGGCCCCTGACGCTGTCACTCATGTTGATGTCGGGTTTCTTCATTCTTCATCTCGGTTGCGCTGTGCGACAACGATGCCGGCAAGCGCAAGAATCGCTATGGTAGCAAGACCGGAGACCGATGGGAGTCCGAAGATTCCTTCATCGATCATCTCCTCAGCTGTTTCTGGCTCAGCCGGTACATCTTCCACAGGATCAATACCGATTGAAGCAGGGTCTACACCCGCGTCTTCGAGAACTTGAGCAAACTCGCCCATATCTGCAGCGTGTGCAGCGGTGTCTGCGATTTCATCAACAGATTGTGCATCTTCCATTTCGACAGCTGCAGAGGATGCAGCATCGCCGATGAGGTAATTCAAACCAATCGTTGCAGGTGCGGCACCGGTATCGACTGTTACTTCATCAGTGTAAACTTCCGAAATTTGTGGTCCAACAAGTGTGTACCATGTTTCCATATTGTCTTGTACAACGAGGCTTGTACCGACTACAGTGTGATGGGTAGGGCTCCACCACATTATGAACAGAGAATCTGTGTAAGCAATGTCTTCTGTGATGCCTCCAAGACGGTCCTCAAGGTTGCTTCCGAAGTCCTCTAGGGTATCCTCAAAGTCAGATTCACCGAAGGCTTCGAGAATTGCTCCTAGTTCCATTAGCCACTCTGGGACTTCTTCTACAGTCATGCAAAGGCCGTCATCATCATCTGAATCATAGGTATCAACAGTAGCTCCACTGGAATCAACCAGTGTGAACTCAACACAGTAGTCGCCAGGATCCATTCCATCGTCATTTATTCCGCCACTGGCATGCGAGTCATCGCTGTCTATATCCACGCTCTCAGTACCTATCATTTCATCATCATCAGTCCAAATTACCACTTCGAGAGTGTATTCCTCATCATCCATGTGAACTCCATCGAACCACATATCGAACTCCACTTCACCATCGGTCTGATGGGCATACCCATGGCTCAACATTCGCTTCAATGAACCATCGTGAGTTACTACATTGCTCGTGGCAACATACTCAGGAGAGAATTCGTCCATATTGTCTATCTGTGCTTGAGTGAGTTCTTCGCATGAAGTAAGGCCTGCAGGTAGGGTATACTGGTTGATATGACCTGAAGATGAGAATTCTCGAGTGCCATCATACGGGCCAATATCTTCGCCTGCATGACCATTTACATACCCCGAGCCCGGCGAACTCATTAGCATGTTTCCATCAAAGATGGTGGATCCGTCATCGGAATCTGTCACTGTCATCCCAGCGATGTAACAATATGTGTCAACAGCAGCGACAGTGTCTCGATCAGCATACCCGTTCGAACCAACATTCATTGTTTCCGTGGAAGTAAGAGTTTCCTCTGCAAGTGGCCATTCATCAGATCCATCATCACATTCCTCCCATCCGTTGCCGATGGACCATTCGCTGACATCGCGACTTCCATCAGCACATTCGTACATTGTTTGGATGTCCAGGCCAACGTGTTGCAACCATAGGACGTTTTCGTCAGATTCGTCAGAACAGTCATCCATTCCATTGTTAACTTCGTAGAGTTGAACTCCTTCCATTGAGGTCAAGATATCGTCGCAAGGGTAGAATGTGTCATACTTAGTCTCATCTGACCAGTCTCCACAGTCATTGTTGCTATCGTCTTCGCGATATTCATCAATTTCCATTCCGTCCGCGCAAGTGAACCATTCCGAATAATCGTCGTCATCGTCATCATCTTCCTCGCTGCCACCGAGTGCCTCTCCGATTCCTTCAACTGCTTCAGAGAACTCTTCCTCGAATGTATCGCCTAGTTCTTCAGCAGCATCCTCAGCGAATGCTTCACCGATGTTGGTAAGCATTGCAGCAAGCATCAGGAACATCAGGGGGTTTGCAGTCCCACACTCACAATTGACAACATCCACAGGGGAACCTCCCTCTGCGATGATGATACTTGCATCAGGGTCGCCGCCATATCCGTCGTTTTCACTGTCGTCATCATCACTGTCGTCGTCATCATGGTCATGGTGCCTGTCATCCTCGTCGTGAGTATGGCCATCACTCCCATCATCATGGTCATGATGATAGTCTCCATCTCCATGGTGGTGGTGACCTTCATCTTCTTCTGTTTCATGATGGTCGTCATCCGACTCCATGAAATCCTCCATGTCCGTGTCCCAAGAACCGGTACTGCTGATTTCATCTGTAATCGAGATATCTAGTAGACCGGCGTCCATACCGAAGTTTTCGGTTGGGATGTCAGAAAGATCGAAGGTGAATCCTGTAGAAACAGAGTAGTCTCCCTCCAAGGTGCCGCACTCTATCTTGAGATCAGCCTCAGAGCCACTGGTGGTTAATGCTGCATCATCTGCGCACTCAATCTCGACCTCTTCGTAGGTCGATACGACTGGGAAGAAGGGTGCCTTCTCACCAAGGCGCCATTCTGCGGTTGCCTCGGGAACGTTAAGGTCGAATCCTGTGCCGAAAGTCAGAGCGAAATCGAACTCCTCACCGGCGCCTTCCAAGCCAGCATCCATTTGATACTCGATTGATACTTCAGATGCGAGGGAGAAGTCCATGTCGACACCGTAGAGGTTGTAGTCGTCATCGAAATACTCGACCATGTTCACATCAACTGCAACTGCATTTTCTGAATCAACGCTGAGATATCCATCGAATCCAGTTGGGTCAGCACCGGAAGAATCGATCCATTCTGTTACGAGAGCGGAGTCAAAGAGGACAGCGTGACGAATGGTAACATCTGTGGCGCGTGTCCATACCGAGTGGGATTCGCCACCAATCTCGATGGTCGTTGCTGTGCGGTCTTCTGCCGACTCAACGTAGATGTTACTCGATCCTGTTGAGAGCTGAGCAACAGTCAACGTAAGTCCCGCATCCGTTGCTGCTAGCATGGTGCGAGAGAGAATTTCATTCAAGTCGATTCCTGTCAAAGAATCGATGTCTTCGTCCAAATTGGACCAATCGTATTCGATTCCATAAGCAACTTCGTTCTGTATTGATTCGCCTTCTGCACTCACTGTCATTGGGATAGTGGACAAACACAACAAAAAGGCAATCAAAATAGCGTTAGCACTGGTCTTCATGGCGTTTAGGACAGAGATGACCCAAATAACGCTATTGCCTCGCATTTTGGCTTCAAATTGTGATTTTAGAATGAAGGGAGTTTGAAATTCTGGGGTTTTGCAATCCCAAGATTAGCGGGTAAATCTCTTGTTTTCTCTGGAAGTGTAACCGGTATCATTTCCTTTCCGATTAACGATACTCTGCTCTCTCTGCGATCTGAAAGTACTTCTCTACCAACGAGAGGTGCAAGGGTGTTTGAGAAAGACATGACATCATCATGGCTCGGCATGTTCTCGATTGATAGGTTGTTGCGACTGTTGCCGACGTAGACGTATCCCTTTGCTTCGATGAACATTGGATCAGCGATGTTATCCAAGCGTGCGTAGTCTTCGTGATGCCCGAGTGATTCACCTTTGATCAGTGTGTGACGACATACAGTGCGTGTATCAAGCGAAGGTAGCAACTCGAGAGTTTGCTCTAACTTGTCCCATGCATGGTCGTCAAATTTTGGCTTGCAAAGTCGGTTGAAGATATCTCGATTTGGAGCATCAACACTGACATAGAGTTGTGTCGGCAATGTATCTAGTCTCTCAATCACTTTCGGAAGGCTTCCATTGGTTACAAGGAAAGTCGAAACTCCATGCTGATGACATACATCGAGGAATTCACCTAGCCTGGAATACAGTGTTGGCTCACCATTCAAGCTAATTGCAACATGCTTCGGGTCTTGTGCTTCCTGCCATTTTTCTAGAGGGACACTCGGATGGCCCTTGAAACCGGTCAAGAGGCGTCGGTGTGCCCGTACGGATTCATAGAACAGCATCTCAGGGTCTGAAGTGACCTTGTTAATCGTCTCCGAATGTGGTTCGCGCCAGCAATAGGTGCAGGCGAGGTTGCAAGTGTCGACATTGGGTGCCATTTGCATGCAACCGCTACTCTCGATGCCGTAGAAGGTGCCCTTGTAGCATGCCCGATCGTTCTTCAGGCTCTCTTTCGTCCAGTGACATACTTTGACGCCACCGTGTTCTCCGACGAGATGGTAGGATTGCTTAGCGAGCTTCGCCCTGATAGCCGGTTCAATCTTTGTCATTGGGCTCTGCATTAGGGGTGCCTCCCAGACCGCAAATCCCACAGAGGGGCTGGGTCGGGCAAATCTCCGTCATCGGTTCGTGCCTTGAACACATCGATAATGGCTAAGCTCTGGCTCGCCTATCTTCAATTTGGCCAAACTGCCCAGTAAATACACGGATTGAAACAGTATCCACTTCTCCGGAACATATGACTCGTCTCGTTGTTGGCGGTGGTTGCTTCTGGTGCATAGAGGCTGCATTCAAGGGACTTCGTGGAGTTATTTCGCTCGCCCCGGGATACGCCGGTGGTCATGTTGAGAATCCAACTTACGAACAGGTGTGTGGTAAGCGCACCGGCCATGCCGAAATCGTGGATATCGAATACGATTCTTCTATCATAGATCATGCAACCCTTCTTCGCGTTTTTTTCACTGCTCATGATCCAACTCAATTGAACCGACAGGGCAACGATGTCGGCCCTCAATACCGAAGCATCGTCTTCGTTAACGGGTTAGAGGAGCGTACCACTCTCGACTTAGTGTTGAAAGAGGTTGGAGATTGGTTTAGAGATGCCATAGTCACTGAGGTTGCTGAACTCGCTGATCATCCAGTATATCCAGCCGAAGTTTACCACTTTGACTATTTTGCCAATAATCCACAGAACCCATACTGTTCATTTGTCGTTGCTCCGAAGGTAGCGAAGGTCAGGAAGAAACATGCTTCGTTGTATGAGTCGTGAATTCTAATTGCTCAGGTTCATAGGTGACCATCTCGATGCCGAGGTATGAATGAGAAAAAGACGCGTCCTGCAGTGTCGGATGCGGATTTGTTAGTCTCGAATGATAGAGGAATGATGGATCCACTTGGACATAACCCCGGACCTCCGATTTTGACTGATGTTCTGGTCGATGGAGTTCCAGCTAAGGCCGGGATTGGAGTTTTCGGAACATGGAGTGAACGAATCGTTCTAATCTTTGAGAACGAGCATCCGAAGTACGGAAAGGAATGGGGGACAAAGTACTACATGTTCGACGAGAATGAACCTGGAAAAGTGAATTGGGGACATAATGGCGATTCTTTCCGAATTGAAATTATCGAGACAGATTAGTCGTAGATTGGGACGCCTTCACAACACGCTTCTACAACGCGATGACATTTTGGACATTCCATGTGTTGCTTTCGTGGTACAGCTGCACCTCGATAGCCACATCCACACATAAGGTCAGCACAATGGTCAGTGTCCATGACTTCGGAGTTTATCGTTAGGGATTTAGCAATTGGCAGACATTATGGGGATGAAGTTGAAATCCGTGAGGTCTGAAGCGGTAGCATGGCTGAACTCCGGCCCGAGGCATGGTCATGGCATCTTCTCGGTCTTCTCAATCCATTGATTGTAATCGGTGGAAATATTGTGGGAGGATATTGGGTAGCATCGGGTGCAATTTTCATGCTTGGATTAGGTCCTCTACTTGATGTTTTGATGGGTAAGGCGGAGAAGCCTAGGCCACCCCGTGATTCGGGTACTCCCTTTGAGGCACTGCTCTATGTGCATGCTCTCATGCAATTCATCACACTAGGTTCGCTCTTTTACTTCGCGAGTCAGAATGGAATCAATTGGCTTCTCCTAGTTGCAGGCATTAGTACTGGTATCAATTCAGGCGCTTCCGGAATCATAGTCGCGCATGAACTGGGTCATACAAGGCCACGATCGTTCTCCTGGTGGGTAGGTCGAGCAAATCTGCTTTCAGTACTTTACCTGCATTTTACCACCGAGCACAATTTCACTCATCACAAGTACGTATCGACAGTGAACGATCCTGCAAGTGCAAAGCAGGGTGAATCGGTGTACTGGTTCTTCTTGAGGACCGTTCCTGGACAGTTTCTGGATGCAATGGGTGTGCATACCCGTAAGGGAAGAACGGGATTACGTAACCCCGTTATTCGCGGCTTCATCGTCCAAGTATTGTTCGTCGCTGGGATTTACGCGGGACTTGGTTCGGCAATGACGGTGGCCTTCCTCATCCAAGCAGGCTTCGCAATATTCTTGCTGGAATACATCAACTACATACGACATTACGGACTTAATCGTGAGATTGGAGAAAGACAGACAGAGATGCATTCTTGGCAATCAGAGGAACGTTGGTCGCGTTGGACACTTCTAGAACTAACCCGCCATCCTGCACATCATCTCAAGGCTAGCGAACCGTTCTGGAGATTGCAACCATACGATGATGCTCCATCACTACCCACTGGCTACTATGGCTGTTTTTGGCTAGCTCTAATTCCGCCACTATGGCGTCGTCTTGTCGATCCGAGAATTCCCTCGTCCACCGCCTGAGTATTCATCGAGTAGTATGCGCCGTTGATACTCATGGTCCGCATCGACGCCACCTACGACGGAGATCTCCGCTGCACTGCAACACATGCCCCCTCTGGAGCCAAGTTGATCACAGATGCTCCGGTAGACAATCACGGAAGAGGTGCATCATTCTCTCCGACGGATTTACTCGCAACCTCGATGCTCACTTGCATCATGACCATAATCGGAATTCGTGCGAATGCGCGTGATATCGATGTCAATGGGATGAGTGGTAGTGTGGAGAAATCCATGGGCTCTAATCCGCGACGAGTGGCTCAACTCGACGTCAAAATCAGATTACCCGATGGTTTGTCAGATGCGGATAGGGACTGGCTCAAGACTGAGGGTTGTGCTTGCCCAGTATGTCGTTCCGTTAGTGAGCAGATGGAAGTGGATGTAAGTTTCGAGTAACTCTTGATTCAGGGTGAACCTTCATGCCGGGCCTTCTACCATGAGCATTCATGGAGTGGTCCCTAGGTCCCTTCTCTTTCAGCGTCCCTCCAGCGGACGCGTGGGCATTTTACCTCTACATCGTAATAGTTGGTTTCATCATTCGTTACATCCTTGTAATGCGACCGACGATTGAATTGATTCGTCGTTACAATCCGGAGATACGTAGCATCATTCGTGCTCTTCTCTCTATCAAGAATGCATTTGGACTCAAGGGGATTGAGTCTTTTCTAGCTCGTGAGATAGGAACTCTTCTACTTCCTGGTCTAGCAGCGTTGACAATCCGGATTGTACTTGGGAATCCGACTGACGTAGATTGGACTGATATGAGGATGTACCTAATGGTAGGTTTCGCCGGATTGTGGATAGTTGCAGAAATTTATCGAAGCATGAGCACACGAAAGAAAGTCAAGCAACTAATCGAAATGAATCTCCCACCATCTGTCGTCAAGAATGGATTAGGAGCATTACGGTGGACACGTTCTGCTATTGGTGTGGTTGCTACGATGGATATCACTGATGAACCGGAGGAGAACGCTGTAGACGTCGTCAAGAATCATGCGAAATCGTTGTTCAAGAATCCATTGAAACTCAATCCATTCCACACAGCCAAGGCTGCAGTGAAGACGGTAGGGGCTGCTGCGCGTGACATTGCAAGTCTGGCAGTTGACAAGGTGGATGCCCAAGCTCAGAAAATTGTGGATCAGCAAATCAAGTTCGATGCGCAGGCATTTGTTGTGGACATGGTGATGTCCATTTTCCCACTGGTCGTAATCTATGCGCTCGTTCCGCTTTTGTCTTGATTTTCGACCAAGTAGCGTCGCTCACCTGGCAACATAACCGAGAGCCATATTATTCCTGAAATTGTCTGACCAACAGCGAAGATGAGTACCAATGTTCTCAGGTCAATTCCTACGTATGCAATCATCAAGGCAGCAATCAACGATGAGGTTCCATTGACTGTGGTCATTAGAAGAAAGTCAGTTGCAAACACCCTTCCTCTCCAATCGTCTTCCGTTCTTTCTTGAAGCATAACTGTAGACAGAACCCAATTGGCACCGCTTGCAGCATGTGCGAGTAGTACGAGGGCGGTAATCCAAGGTGTCCACGGAATTAGTGCGACTAGAACATAGAATAATCCACAGAGGGACACGAGCCCTCCGAGGTAGAATGGCCATCGGCTCCGTTCGCGCAGAACGGCACGAGCAACAATTGGACCAAGTCCTGAGCCTATGCCTCGTGCTGCAAAAAGCACGCCAATACCGGCGGCGACATCTGCTACACCAATTTCGTCACCAATCATTACGAGGCAGTATACTAGCCCTCCACCTCCGATTGACCACAGCGCTTTCGCGCTTAGGATTCGGTATACAGGAGGTGTGCGGCGGATTCTTCGAAATCCATCGAGAATAAGGCGTACTCCACCTCCGATAATTGTGCCAGGGTTCTCGACTTTCTCTTGGGGGATTGTAAGCGTCGCAATCATCAATGCAGATACTAGGAAGGTTGCAGCGTCAATCACGAATGCTACATCCGTACCGTATGATGCGACTACGAAACCACCTAGGGCTGCACCAATAGCGAGGGATGCAGACCATGTGGCGGAGTTCATCGCGTTTGCTGTGATGAGCGCCTCCCCTTCACCTACGAGGTTAGGAATTGCAGCAGATTCCGCTGGGACGTAGACAGCGTGCAGTACCATGAGCATGATCACCATGCTGTAGTACAATACCGCATCATCAGGGCCGTCTACAAACAGTAGGAGTAGTGCACATGCAGCAGATAACACATGGGAGATTGCCATTAGCCACTTACGACTGAAACGATCGGCGAGCATTCCGGTGAATGGTTGAGGTAAGGCGAGAGAGAACATCCGCAGTACGAGCACAATCCCGACGGCTAGCTCAGGTAGCCCAGAGATGTCGGCAGCAAGTATGAACAAAGCAATCGTTGTGAACCATGTTCCAACCATTGACAGCACGTTGGCGATGAAGTATCGCCGGTAGGTCGGATTGACTTGCAGGATTTCGAGATATCCTACCCGTTCCGATGTGGTGCCATCCTCCATGTTGGTTCCGTAACTCAACCCTCTTTCATCCTGCCCATCCGTCAGTCCCGTCCGAACCACTAAGTCGGGTCAACTAGACCCGGGCACTATGACCCCCGAACGCCTCGTCTGGATTGATCTTGAGATGACCGGTTTGGACCCGGTCGAGAACAAAATAATCGAGATTGCAACCATTGTTACCGACGGTGATCTGAATATCATCGCAGAGGGACCGAACCTCATTATTCACCAGCCAGAGGAGGAGTTGGACAAAATGGATGATTGGAATGTCCGACATCATACTGCTAATGGCTTGATTGAACAGGTACGTACTTCGGAGATCTCGCTTGAGGATGCTGAAGAAGAAACACTCGCATTCTTACAGGAGCATTGCATCGAGAATCAATCGCCCTTATGCGGCAATACAATTGGGCAAGACCGCCGTTTCCTCCGTCGTTACATGCCAATTCTTCACGAGTTCTTTCACTACCGGTCAGTCGATGTTACAACAGTCAAGATTCTCATGGATTTATGGTATCAAGCGCCCCAGTATCACAAGGGAGACGGACACCGTGCATTGGATGATATCCGAATGAGTATAGAGGAGCTCGGGCATTATCGTCGAATTGGTTTCAAATCTGAATTGTAGATATTCCAAACGCTTGGTCCAACTTGAATGGTTTAGTTATCCATCCCGATGGGTCGCCCCTTATCATCGACTAAGACCACATTTATTCCAACACCAGTTCGGTGAAAGGCGATTAGTTCCAAACCGTGGATTCGATGTCCAGTAGGTGCTCGTCCGAGAACAGACCGTTGCTCCCTTGAGTGACGGACACGCGCCCATCCCCTTCGTCCAGTCGGCTTCATATCATCAACACGTTTTGCAGCTTCTTCCGGATTCAATGGTCGACGAACCCCTTCTATGTTATCGAACCAAGGCAATGGTCCTTCAGGTGTGAATTGTATACCGAGAATCATGTCGACTCCTGCAGTCCACTGCGCTGCATCCGCATCCGCACCAGATGGAATCGCGACAGCGTTTGGATGTGTGTGCAACCAGTGTGTGAAACGTCCACCTCGCCCACCACGATCCGCAGCGAAGACCTCGTCAACCCATTCTTCTGGAATATGGTGCACTGAGTAGGAATCACCACGATTAACGAGGTGTGGTTCTCCGAGAATGAATCCTTCTCCTTGATGGAGTTCTGCGCGGTAATCGTCACCCGTGAATACCTCATTTACATCTTCTGGATGAGGTGAATCCATCATCGGGTCAAATCCGACGAGAATCTCATCGGGAAGAGAGTGGAAGGCCCAGTCGAGGATTGTCTTGAGGTGAGCTACGGGAAGGAGTATGAGTCCACGATAACCGTCACGCTGCTCTAATGATTGCCGGTTGTATGCCGCTGCTGCATCTAGGAGCCACGGCTCGACCATGCCCCTTCGATGTCGCGAAGCACTAATGAGGGTTCGACCCTGAGTTGCATCTGGTCATTGGCATGGCGAAGAGAAAACGCGGCGGTTTCGGCAAGTTCATCGGAAATCTCGGTGGCAACCCCTACGACCGTCTAATGAGTCAGTTTGAGCGCACTGTCAAACAGGCCGGTGGCGATGACGACGAACTTGCGGATCAGTTGGACCGTTTTGCTCGAATTGTGAAACGCCGTTACGAGGAAGGGGAAATTGACGATGAGGAGCATGACCTACTGATTGAGGAGGTCGAAGACGCTCACCCAGATGACAAGTCCTTTGCTCGACTTGGTGATGGTTCCGATGAGTTCTACGATTCTGATGATATTCCAGATGCACCTGAGTTGAAGGTCGGTAAGGACGTTGACCTTGACGATCTTCTTCAAGGGTCCAGATCAGACTCTACGGGTTCATGGGGCGCTGATGAGTATGATGAATATCGCCAGCGGATGGCTGAGGAATTCATGCGCGAGTCTGACGAAGCAATCGCATCAGGTGACCATCAGATGGTCCAAGCACAGGATCCAGGTGGAGGGCGCGTCTTTGGTGATGATGAAGAAGAAGCGGAGAAGATGAAGCGCAAGATTATGATCGAAGAGGGCATGATTAGCGAAGAGGAAGATACCGCTGAAGAGTCTGAGGATGATGACGGAATAGAGGTTGATGAAGACGGCGTTGAATGGTGGGAGGACGAGGATGGCCAATGGTGGTATCGTCCCCCTGACGAAGAGGATTGGTTCGCTTATGACGAATGAGGGCAGGACAACTGTCTTCATTCCAGCCGGACTGAATCCTGCTCGTCATCTTGGTGATATCCGCTCATTAAAGCCGTTATGCTCTACAGCTGTTCTAATTTGTTCAGAAGAGGCAAAGTTAGCAAATCAGATTTTAGATGAGTTCGAAGGTATCCAAATATTATCCGAATCTGAAGAGATTCAGATAGATGGATTGGAATCAAACGAGGATATCATTTTCCTCTTTGGCTCATCTACACGGAAGTCTCAGTACAAATTATTCCACGATATTCAAAGAAAATATAGACAAGAAATTCGAATATTTTCGAAAATATGGAAGAATAGCCAACGTGGAGGGGTTACTGATCAAGTCATTATTGAAGTTGGGAAGAAATTCCAGTTGGATCAAGTTCGATTATCGGTTGAGGATACCTGCAAATTTCTCCCTAATACGTTGAAAGATACAGTATCTTTGCGTGATGAAATTATGGCGATTGAGACATCATGTAGTGGATTCGATACAGGTGATGATTTTGCACACGTGAAGCTCCTTCCCCATATCTACCAATGGGAGATGACCATTCTTTGGCCAGAAAGAGAGAAGTATAGTGCAAGTTGGTGTCGAAGGTGGACCGATGATGGCATTGAATTGATGAAAAGGTGGGAAGAGGAGTTAGGTTCGACCTCCATTCTCGTTAACTGTCAAGAAATTCGATTACCAGAGGGTGGTCTAAGGGCTACGATTGTTGAACGATTCAAAGAGGCGAGAATCAAAGTCAAGGGTGAGTGATTTTTTGATTGAGCGCTATATCGTTGTTTTACGCGCAAAAAATCAACCCATGAGGCATTTTAGGGAAGTAAAATCGATTCATGAAAAGTTACCTGAAGGTAATCGAGGAACGTCAGTCGTGATTCTGCATGAGTCAAGTATAGATGTAGGGGAAATCACCGCTTCTTTCAATTCGATTGGTATCCAACCAATTTCCGAGGAGATATCAGTCATTAATTCATATTGGGATCAAGAATGGAAGGATATTTGGGTTAATTCATTGAAGCCAAATGATTGCATCTTCAATCCATCCGCTAGCATAGATGCGGCTCATTTGATTCGTTCATTAAGTAGTGTAGAATATTTCCCGAAGGACGAATTTGGTCGTAAATACCCTGTTGGGAGCAAATGTTACCTTGTTCATAGTCTTCCAGATTTAACAACTTTCGATATGTATGAATTTGTTACTGATCAAACATCGGTGAAAATGAGTATTCTCTCAGGTAATCGAAGTGAAGGTGTTTCACTTGCTTTGGTCTTGGAAGGTTACGAATACGATTTAGTTTCAGTTACTTCGGAATCAATCCGAGTAATTGAAAAATGTGAGCGTGAGGGTGGACTTGACAAAGCCTCATTCAACGAATTATTGCAGGACGAAACGGTTCTAGAAATCAGTAACAAATCAAACCATGGTTCTTTAGAAAAACGCATGCCTTTTTTCTTTGAAGTTGCTGTAGCTAGTTTGATTAAAAGTCACTATCCTGAATGGGAAGTAGCTCATAATTTAGAATTGCACACTTCTTTGGGTGTTAAAGCTCAGGAAGAAGATGTAATTGCTTATGCACCGGAAAAAGGGATTTTGTTATGGATAAGTTGCAAATATCCATGGGGGAATACAAAATCGAATACCATTTTGAAAGAAGTTGAGAGGATCTCTAAACGTACCCTGTCTCTGAAAATACCAGATCCGAGAATTTATTCCTTTGTTGCGGTTCCAAGGAATGCTTTCAATGCATATCGAAAAATCAAAGAAAATACTTCTTCAAACAATAATGTTCACGTAGTTCATCTCGGTAATCTAATTCCTCAAATCAAGGCTGTGCTGGATGATATGGATTGATACGCAGATCTATTCCTCAATTTCACTATCCCACCAAGGTGGAACATTGAACCACTCCTCAGCATTTTCACTACGATCCGTGAGCGGTAGGCCTAATGGCTGCTCGCCGCCAGAAATTGTCATTCCTATAGCAGCGCAGGGACTTGGCAGATAGTCCTCACCCGCTTCGGTGATTACTAGCTCAATTGAATGACCTGCAGGGACGCGGACATCCATCGGATTGAACTCCATCATCATGGTGTATTCGCTCAGTGGTGTTGCTGCTTGTGACTCATAGCCACCATCTCGATACCGAACATCCATCGTTGCATGCCCAAGGCGAAGGTCCTCGGTTGCATCTCGCATTGTTACGAAGAGTTG
>DAFJ01000092.1:0-201 GCA_002497905.1 Euryarchaeota archaeon UBA251 | reverse complement strand
TGCACGAACATGGAATGTCGGCATCCCTTGGATGTGAAGGTCCTCCTCCATGGGGGGCGAGGTTAGCGTTAGAGATGAGGATGAAGATACCGCCATACCTCCGCTTGAATCCCAGGTGGATACATCCATTGTCATCCACTCCATGTCCTCTGGCGGCCAGGTTTCTTCCACATGCCAGCGGCCGTCACGCGTCTGCATTTG
>DAFJ01000048.1 GCA_002497905.1 Euryarchaeota archaeon UBA251 | reverse complement strand
AAGCATCGCCGTGAATGGGGCTACACCTAGCCTCCCGTCTGCAGGGGATGTAGTTGTCATCGGCGTCAAAGTGGATAATACTGGCACTGACGTAATCGCTGATGCTCGTCTGCGCCTCATTGACGCTGCAACAGGTTATGTTCTTGCAGATCAGATTCTCACCGATATGGGTGAGGGGACATCGAATGACTTTGATGTCACAATCTCACCCTGGCCAAGCGGGAATCCAGTGGTTATTCGGGCAGTGGTTACCGCTGAAGATCTCTCGATTGAGAATACTCTCTCAATCGAATCTGCAGTAACTGTCGAGGATGTCGCAGGTATATCGATTCCTTGGGTTCCGATTGGAGTTGGCATAGTAGTCGGCCTCATTCTATCCTTTGCGGCTCGTTCAGCATTCAAAGAAAGAAACTCATCATTTGGTCTGAATAATCCATCAAAGCGCACGGTTGCAAAGAAAGGTGTGCAGGAAGATGATCGCAAACGTGAGGTTGAGTGCCCTGAATGCAGCCGTTCATTGTTGATTCCTTGGGCTTACGATGGTAGGGCGCGGTGCGCTCCTCCTTGTTCAACAGAATTCACAGTACCTGCTCCTCAAATCGAAAATGCAGTCGAAGAAGTCGCGACGGAAGTTTTGACGGAGTCCGAAGATTCGTTAAGCGATGACATTGATTTGATTAAGCAAGATGAACCTGAGAAGTTGTTCTCAATGAGTACCACTGACCTCTTGGACTGCCCATCCTGTTCTCAGACTCTCAAAGCAGGTCTAGATTTACGTCCGGTATTGATACGATGTCCAGCATGTAAGACTGAGTTCGAAGCGAGGGAGGGGTGATAGATGGAAGGTGCAACTGAGTTTGAGGAGATGTACATTAAGCGCATCTTTGAGGAACATTGTCGGGAACCAGGTGAGATTGTCCGGACTAGCCAGTTGGCGGAGAGAATGAGTGTAAGTGCGGCTTCTGTAACCGAGATGATTCAACGTCTCGCAGCGAGAGATCTGGTCACCTACGTCCCTTACAAGGGCTGTCGCCTTACCCCGAGTGGTTTTCATTATGGTGCTATCGTCAAGCGCCGTCAACTGTTGATTGAGATTCTCCTACATGATGTGCTAAAAATTGAGGAAGGAGTGGAGGAGATTGCATGCAAGATGGAGCATGCGGTTGACGAGGTAGTCGAGCAAGCGCTTGAACAGTTATTCGATTACCCCTCTGAGACCTTTGATGGCCGCCGTATCCCAGATGTGGGCCGAGTTAATCCGAGTCAGGATTGAGATTAATGATGGCTCTACAGGTGTCGTTGATTCAGTGGAGATAGTGCTGAAAACGAAATTGTCTCCAAAACTTCGCACGAATCTTCATGTCCATGAGGTGAACAATGAGTTTCATGACGGACGATGGTACCGATGCCTCTTCGGCTGAAGAGTCGGAATCTGAGGTACCTGTCGAGGGTGCTGAATCCGGCGAACTTCCGTCGCCCAGTGACCTTGATGCAGCGTTCGTGGAGAACCAAGAGGGGAAAAGTGAGAATCATGAAGATGAAGCGGTTGATTCCTCGGAATCGGTTGGTGATGATTCAGTTACTTCGGTGGATATGGTTGCATCGGAAGACTCGCTTAATCGTTCAATTGAATCTGTCAGATCGGCCGAGATGAAGTGGCTTGCAATTGATGAGAGGTTCCTCTCATCTGGCCTTCGTTTGCTCCACTTGCTTCCCATTCTTGCTGCATTACTAGTCGCTCTTTCCCGTACTTTCCGTGATCAATCACCAAATTGGTGGGTTGATTTTGTTCAAGGAGACTCTAGTAATATCTGGTCATTTGGTTTGATTCTCACTCTTTTCGGAATCGTTGTCTTGTGTACCTACTTGATTGCCCTCTTTGTGACGATTCGAAGAATTCGTCTTACAATACAGAGTGTGAAGCGTGAATCAGATCTTCAGGAACTTGATGGACGTGATTTCCGATCAGTTCACGGCCATTCTTCGCTTACATCCAGAATCAACATCGTTCTCGGACAACATGTTTTGACTGCTGTCTTGATTCTGCTTTCTGTGATTTTCATGTTGGCGTCGATTGTTCTTCAAACCGTCAGCAACAATCTGAATATTCAGGCTGAATTGATGACAATGGGCGCAGCTGCCCTGTTAATCGGGTATGGGATTCACCTTGTGAATTTGAAGGACACATTCAGTACCGTGAAGCCTTACGGCCTATTACGAATCTACGACCCTCCAGTCCACCCTGCTCTTCTCACTCATCCGTTCCGTGATGTCGTAGGTACTCACCTTGATCCCTTACTTGCAGCAAAAGTATCTGGCTTCATCCATGATTTGGAGGGCAATCTAATAGATGGGGTCCAGACGGAAGAAGGAGTCCAAGATCGTGTCCTTCACCTCCTCTATCTTGAGCAACATTGTGGTCTAAAGCGAGCTGATATGAAGGCCGCCTTGGGGGAGATTCTCGACGAAGAAGGGGTTTCTAGAGTTCTTAGCGAGGAATGGGATGAGACTTGGCGCTCTCTCATTGCGCATTCTCGTGACCGAATTCGCCCGTATTTCCGCCTTCATGATCGTCTCTTGCATAACGCCGTTGACATTAGTGAGGGCAAGCGACCACCAGGGGGGCTTTGGTTCGACATAGATATCGAGAACCTCATTGAGGGCGAGGCGCACCTGTTCACCTTCGTCCATAATGGAACGACTGAGGAACAGGAACTTGTGGTAAGGATTCAGACACCTGATTTTAGCCCTAAGGAGACGCATTACAGTGTCCGCCTCCCTACTGGGAGTATGGAGACCTTGATGGGACTTGAGAGTACGGCTGAAGTTAAATCAGCGATGGGGGAGATGTTCAATGATTCAAAGATCATCTGGCAGACACTAATACCTCGGACTTCTGGTGAATCTACTGTTACAGTACGATTGGAGGACAAGGATGGTAATCTTCTATCAGGTAAGGTCGCCACTGTTCAGGTACAGCCGGATATGCTCAGGCGTCTACGTTGGTGGACTGGATTAACCTCGATGTTGACTGGAACCGCTGCTGTGTTGTGGCTTCTAATTCTCCCGATTCTCGGTTTTATTGGTGGTTTTTGATTCTCAATCTCACCCATCGCCTTGAAAACCCCTTGACATGTCGCCGTAGACATGAGCGCCGAAGGGGATGTTGGTGACGACGACCTACATCAGCGCCTTCATGCGATGGAGACAAAACTACGTCGTCTCAAGCAGAGTCGTAATGGGCACAGTGACAATGCTCGTTCCTATGCGGCTCAACGGAACGCAATTCAAGCGCAAAGGAAGGAGTTGCAAATCGATATTGACGAACGCCTTTCTGAGCAGAAGAAGGTCCGTGATAAGGGAAACATTCAGCGCACAAGGCGCGACGGTATCCAAGAACAAATTCGCATTCTAATTGATCGGTCAAAAGCCGGTCGAAATCATCACAATAAGGCGAAGTCAAAAGTGGTCCAACTTGCCGAGACTGTAGGTGATATTGAGCGTATTAGCCATAGGATTGAGACGGATGGAACACTCAGTCTTGAAGCCGAAAACAAGATGGTCAAGAAACTCAAGGATCTTGAGGCCAAGAGGCAGGAACTTCTTCCTGATGTCGAGGAGGATGCGCGTATTACCGTTGACCTCGAAGATATTGAAGGTTCAATCCAGACCCTGCGAGCGGAAGCTGATGCTGCTCATCAGGCCTTTGTAGATGCAATGAACACAGCAGATGAGATGTGGGAGGCTCTCAAGGAACGTTTCGAGGAACGCGATCAGCTTTCTGCTGAAGCAGATCGACATCATCAGGCAATGCTTGAGGAGCGTAAGAAGGCTGACGAGTTTCATGAGCAGTTATCGGCATTACTTGACGAGGTCAATGAG
>DAFJ01000008.1:1266-31974 GCA_002497905.1 Euryarchaeota archaeon UBA251 | reverse complement strand
CATGTGAGCCGATGCATGGTAGGCAGAAAATCGAGTCGCCAGAGAGTGTCGAGGTCACCCTCAAAGCGCTCCATGGCACGACACGGAAGAACAGGCTGATGAACGCTGGCTCTCAATCGATCTCTCTACGACCAAGGAAGGATTGCCCAAGAGCGACCATCAAGAGTACGTATACGACAAGCACCCCTGCTGCCACAAGTAGTGCCACCGCTGGTGATTCATTTATCGTTGGCGCGTTCCAAAATACCGAGAATATGTCGGCTGAATCATAGTAGCCTTCACCGATGATATCATAGTACTGTGAATCTGGCCAAGCGATCAGTGCAGCAGCGTTCACCATTTCGATACCCCAATGTGATACTGAAAGCCAAGCGATTCGGCTCTGACCCCCACTAAGCAGAGAGAAGAAAGCCATAATGAATTCCCAGAGACCCATTACAATCGCGATATAGGCGCCAAAGCGCTTGGAGAGAACACCAAACATTGCGAATGTCGTTGAATAGGCGAGGAGGACAAGGGCGGATGCGATGCCTACAATCAACCAGACAGTCAAATCTTGGAACCTGAACAGTGACTCAGATGGACCGAGGAAACCAGTGACGATACCTACAATCACTGCGAGGCCGAGCATGTAAGGGCCAGCGAGGAGCATGAACCCAAGGATACGATAGAGAAAGAACTCTGCCCGGTGAATCGGCTTTCCGATAAGATAGTACATCGTTCCTGAAGCCATCTCATCACGTACCAAACCGGTAGCAAGGAACATAGGGATAAAGATTCCAAGGATGAACAAGAATGCTACTTTGCTTACAGCAAGAACGAATCCACGATGAGCGCTCTCTAATGTGAACTCTGATTCAGAGGGGTCTTCATCAACACCCCAATCGGCTTCAATCCGTATCAGGTTACCATCCGCGTCGAAAATAAGTTCTACATCGCAATCGATGCCATTGCCGTTGGTATCCTGCATATCAGAGTACCAATAGTAATCATCACGCTCGTATGATGTACTTTCATCTTGGTAATTTCTACAATCTCCGTCGTCGTCGTAACCTTGACTCACATCCCCTGATTCTATGTCGAGATCTATCCCGTCCTCATCAATGTAAATCGAAGGATCGTGGGGTTCAACCACTGTATCCGACTGACCCACCATCTCGCCCCATGAAAGCCAACCTTGAGCCGACTTTGCGAATGTTCCATTGGCTGTGACCATACCATAGAAACGGATTTTAGCATCATCCGTCATGCATGAATCGCCGTATCCAAGGCCATAGGTATACTGCTCCTCCCAAGAGCAGTTCCGTAGTTCATTGATATCGATGAAGCGACCATCATCGGAGTTGTTGGCAATCCAAGTATATTCTTCGATTATCCCATTGCCACTGTAGGTATAGTTACCTGTAACATTATTTTCATCCCAACTCAACCAACCCATCTCTACGAATCGTCCTGAACCAGGAAATTCCTTTGAATCCCAATCGGATGTCCCATACTGGTTCTCTTGACCCTGAGGGTAACCGTCACCATCCCAGTCCTCGGAATCTCCGTCATCATCAATTGGCTCGATTCCAGATGCCATTTCCTGTGCGTAGGTCGCAAGGAGCAAAGTCATTACAAGAACACCAACCGCTCCAATAACCCAAGTTGAAGAACGGACGCGGAGTTGCCTTGAGGTGAATTCGATGATAGCAGAGGCCTTACGATCTAAACCAGTCCATACAGTATCGAGAACTCTTGGCGGAGGAAGTGAAGGCTTGGCAGGACCTGAAGGGGCAACTGTGGAGTTCACGAGAGATGTTGTTACAGACGGCTCCGATGAATCACCATACTCGCGGCTCTTTTCTGTCATGATCGACCCTCCGTGAGGTAAGCGAGAAGGCTCTCGAGATTATCATCTGGATTCGTAATCGCACTAACACGGATGTTTGATGACCGAATCAGAGAGGGTAGCGCTGAATGGACCGAATTGAGATCGTTGGTTTGAAGCTCCAACTCACCCGGTAAAGGGAAACGTACGCCATGGATTGCATCCAGAGGAAGTACATGGGCAGCAAGATGACGAGGCTCGTCAGTACGCAATAGGATCCGATGAGGATGCTTGTCCAGAAGTGACCTGATTTTGTGTAAGTTACCGAGAGCTAAAAGACGACTGTTGTGAAGGATAACAATTTGCTCAGTGATACGCTCAATCTCCGACAAGATATGGCTTGATACGATTACAGTCTTACCCATCGAACCAATTTCACGAATGACATTCATAATCGTAGTTCGTGCCACTGGGTCGCAGCCTTGTAGTGGTTCGTCGAGGACAATAAGATCAGGATCATTGACTAGGGCATGAGCAATTTTGACACGCTGTCGCATGCCTTTGCTATACTTGCCAATCTGCTTGTGCGCAACATCGGAAAGATTCACGAAATCTAGGACGTGATCTGCTCGGGCTCCCGCCTCGTCGCGAGTAAAACCGTAGAGTCGAGCGAGTGTTGCAACGAATTCATGACCGGTCATCCAATCGTAGAGTTTCTCCCCCTCAGAGACATACCCGATTCGAGAGTATGGAGCAGGATTGCGCCAAGGATCTACACCAAAAAGTCGTACAGAACCCTTACTCGGCTTTAGACGGCCCACGAGGAGTTTGAACAGTGTGCTCTTGCCAGCGCCATTTTGACCAAGGATACCGGTGACACCTCCACCTATTGCAAGGCTGACATCGTTTAGGCCGATGACTTGCCCGTAGAATTTTGTAACGTGATCTAGCATCACTGCTGGCACGGTTGCATCTACACGAATGGTCTGCACTGCTGGTTGACCAACCTGGTCGAAATCAGGCATCATTCCCGCGTCACCTCCAGACTATTCACACGAGCAGATAAGACGTATAGCGATACAGCATTGATAGCAAGTAGAGAAACAACTGAGAAAGCAACCGGGTGGTCGTAACGTAAATCGATACCCATGAGATATTGTCCTAGATGTGCAAGATTATCGTATGGACTGATGAGATACACGATGCTCTGATCAAACAAATTATCCACGAGGAAAGCAAGGAGTTTTGTTCCAAGAATGATAGACAGGAAACCAACTGCGGGGAAGAACTTCCCCTTGGATACAGAAGACAAGGCCATACCAATGGAAGTGTAAGTAATAATCAACAGAAAGGCAATGCCCAAACCAGAGATGAATAGTGGGAACGAGTCGAATATGTACCCCCATCCTCGCCCTTCAACAACAATCGCTAGAGAGTAAAACGAAACGTAACTGATCAGAATTACGCCGCCAAGGATACTAGCTACAGACAGGTACTTCATCGCAGCATAATCGATTCGATTGATTGGACGGGAGAAGTAGATTGCAGAAGTGCCATGAGCTCGGTCCTCTGAAATCATGCCACCAATTACGAGAGCTGTAAGTAGGGGCCAGAATAGTGCGTTTCGCGGGAAGAAACCGAGAATCTTGGTATAGATGTTCACACGATTGAGCCCGAAACCACGCATGATAGTTGGATCCCCAATCAAGGATGCAAGTAACAGAAAGCCAAGGGCCGCCATTGATGATATGAGGATTGCAAGTAATGCAAGACGAACGAATGGGTGGTAATGCCGATGACCCTTGGATGAAATGATGCCATAGACGTGATGCCGATATATTGCGTAATTTCGGACCCATCGTGACCCGAGTTGCCCTCGCCATGGCCGATAGACCTGATCGAATATTGTACCGCCCTCAATTGAACCAGTCTGAGCGACAACTGCTGTAGCATCCTCATCACCATCGCCTGATCCAAAAGCGGCCTCCATCCTTGTCACACCAAGTGACGGTTCAGTAGACCCCTCAATGGGGACCATGGAACTATCCGGAGTATCTGGCCCTACACCCGGGTTAGAATCCTCAAGGGGATCATCAGTCATGCTAACTCCTCCTCGGCATACTCTGCCCCTATAACACGCCCCTCTGGCGTGGAGCTTAGCAAGTCGGCAGCTGTCCTCGTGCCATATCCAAGCTGATCCATAATGAGTAGGAAGAGATCCTCAAGGCTCGGCTCATACTCCTGCATCTCCCGGACTTGAACCTCTGACTTTGCCGCTGCATCGAGAATATGGTCCACTGTTGAATCATCCTGACGGAGAATCCGCATGACTCGACCCATACGACGTACGGTGAGTCCGGCATCCTTCAGCGTCTGTTCAATACGACTTGCCCCCCCCCAAACAGTAATCTCGATTTCACGATCAATCTGCTTAGCAAGATCTTCGATCTTACGATGAACGACTACGCGGCCCTTGTGAATCATCACAACCTGATCACAAACTGCTTGGACATCATCCATTAGATGGCTGCTCATTAGGATTGAACGTCCACCATCACGGACTATCTGAAACAGAGTGTCCAACATGAATCCACGATGCTCCTGATCGAGACCATTAGACGGTTCATCGACAATCAACAATTCAGGATCGTGGACAATGGCACAACCAAGTTTCGCAGACTGTGCCATCCCTGTCGAAAATGTGCCGATTTTACGATAACGCTGGTCGCGAAGACCCACGTACTCAAGCACCTCATGAGCACGCTGCTGCGCAACAGTAGGAGACATACCAAGTAATTCAGCAGAGTAACGAACCTGATCGATTGCAGCGAGATCCAGATTAAGTGAATCATACTCTGCCATGTAGCCGATTTTACTGCGTATGATATCGCCTTCGGTACGTATATCATGACCGAGTACTTTCCCCTCACCCGAGGTTACGTGGATAAGGCCTAGAAGTGTCTTGATGAGGGTCGATTTCCCTGCACCGTTGGGGCCCAGTAGACCAATAGAACCGTGTGGGACTTGGAGGTCCACTCCGTCAAGAGCTACATGTTGACCGTAATTCTTGGTTAGGGAACGGGCCTCGATTAGCCAATCGCTTCCGAGACCTGACAAATCCACCCCGTCCCTAACCTGAAATTCAGAATGGAGTCACTTGAATGAACCGCTGTGTTCCGTCATAACTTGTCTTCGTTTACGACTCCACCCCTAACGCGAACTGCAATACCCTTGCTGAATCGCTTCATCTCCTCCGCCGTACTGGTAGGGACACCATGGGCTACAAGTGCCCCTGAACGGTCAACGACGAGAACTGGGAGCCCTGGGCGGACTGCATTTCGCGTCCCCTCAATGAATCCGTGGATGACGTTGCGTCCTGCGCGGAGGAAAGGGACTGCGTCGTCGATACTGACGACCTCAGGCAGACCTGCATCAAGTGCATGAAGAGCGATAGCACCAGACGTCGTAAGGGATAGACCTCCATCATTCAAGCGCGGAGATAGAACATGGGCGCCATCGGCGTCGAAGACATTCTTGATACGGCCTGTGGAAGATCTTTGCACAGTCATACCCTCAAGCCATTCCCACGCCATATTACGATCCATACCGAGTAATACAGAGCATTTCGCCGATATCTGTGAACGCTCAAGCCATGTACGAATCGCATCATCATCCTTGTCTGAGGAAGGCTCCTCCGAGGAAGGGCCCTTGACATCAAGATTCTCTGCTAACGCACCATCCATTAGACCAGAACTCATCCCCGGTTCAAACGATACTGCTTGGATATGACAAAGTGGAGACCAATCTTCTAGATCAAACGGAAGGTGGCCCGCCTTCATCACAATTATCGGGATGCATTGGGGGTCGCGGCGGAGGGAACGAATTACATCGCCTCGCACTGAATCCCGCCAGGGAGGCACACTCCCACTGATGAGGAGCATCTTTGGATTATTCATCGGCTTACCCGTCCAATCGAATGGAGGAGGGCGCCACCGGTCATCAATGAGGCCACGGGCGTGAATCAGGTGCGGGCGATGATCCGCTTTTTCACTCCACTTCACAGATCCAGAACGAATCGGAGCACTTGCCTCAATCATCCGTTGACCAACGATGTTCTCTGATAATGACCCCTTGGAAATCACCTCTGCAATGTGGAGGAAAGCCTCACGAAGTTCGGGGCTTGAATGGCTACGCTGCTCAACCAAGGCCCAAAGTGTCCCCGTCCGAATAGCTTGGCGGCACCTTGCAAGCTCTGCCTGAGTGATTTCAAGATTGAAGCGAGCGAGTAGATTAGTCCGTTCCTCCTTACCCATTTTCCGAACTTCCTCAGGAGTATGACCATGGAGTGTTCTCGATGCGATTGGCCACTCCACCAACTCATCAATTCGGACTGTTCCGTCCGGGGTTAGAAGCCGACCATCTCGAGCGAAGAGGGCATACGCTGCACTATCGAAGAGGTCCGCACCTAAGGCGATGCACATGGGGAAGAGCATTGGGTGACCACAACCAAAGAGGTGAATGGGCCTCTCGAGGGGGATTGTCTCTCGTGTGGCAAGAATAATCTTGACTAAATCCAAGTAGCGATGACGCTCCATCAGCGGTACAATGCCCCCAATAGGGTGGACTGCGAATCCACGATGTGGACCTTCAACAGCACCCATCTTCGATGCACTGTCAGCGCGAAGGTGAGAATGCAGTCCACCCTGGATTGGACCATTCAACAGGAGGTTTTCTCCAGCGGTCTCGAGCGACGAAAAAGCACGAGCTACCGTCTCGTCGACTGCATGCTGCAGTTCCTCCTCTGTCTGATCCGGACGACCGAAAACGTCGAGCATCGTACCTATGTCAACCCCAATATCTCGCTGGAAATCGACTATCTGTTCCACACCGACCTCCACATCACCATAGACATAGGACTGAAAAGTACCTGAGTCAGTTACAATGACACCCGGAAAGTCGAGTAGATCGTGAACACCACTGGCAAGCGCAGGTTCGCGTAACTTGTCATGTTTCCAGATGACATACGAATTCGTAATGAGCCCCTGGACCCCAAAGTCATCCCACATCTCACGCGGTTCAATAGTACGAATATTCGGGTTAACAACTGGAAGAAGCATGGGGGTTTGGAGTACACCATGACGAGTATGGAGACGACCGATTCTGGAGATACCGTCACGCCGATGAATCTCAAATCTACCAAGGTCCTGCGGCCGGCAAGGGCTCGTATCGAAACCCTTGGCCATGGCAATGCCTCATACCACTCAGTCATGACCCTTGCTGAAAGATAGAAATTAGAATTACAGCACATAGTACCATAAACCCTGAACTTTCGCTTGTTAGGTGAGGCAGATGTTGACTACAGAGGCGTTCAACCAAGCAGTCATCGATTTCAATGGTTTTGGAACATCTACCCACCTTGTCCCATTTGAGTGGGAAGTCAACGGCCGAACTGGAATGACCATTAAGGCATTCAATGAATATTGGACGAGTCGGCAACGACAAGCCCATTCGTTACACGAAATATCCTATCGTGCTTGTTTCAAACCACAACTGCCTCGATTCTTTATCGAACGATTAACTCAACCTGGAGATGCGATTTATGATCCATTCATGGGGAGAGGAACCACACCAATGGAAGCCTTTCTTCTAGGAAGAAGACCCCTCGGAAATGACATAAATCCACTCAGTCGATTACTACTACAACCACGATTGAATCCCCCTACAATTAAAGAGATTGAAAATCGACTAGACAAAATTGACTTATCACATTCTGAAGAAGAATATGGTGAGCTGCTTGCCTTCTTCCACAAAGATACACTGTGTGAAATTATCTCTCTGAAAGAATACCTCTTGAAACGCGAAGAATCAGGCGAAATTGACAATGTTGATGCTTGGATTCGGATGGTTGCAATCAATCGACTTACAGGTCATTCGGAGGGGTTCTTCTCAGTTTACACACTCCCTCCAAATCAAGCTGTGAGTATCAAGAGACAAGAAAAAATCAATGCCGATCGCAATCAGGTGCCAGTGTACAAAGAAATTAAGACGCGCATAATTAAGAAATCGAAATCACTTCTGAAGGATTGGGAGAAATTGGAACCCTTAGGTATGGATTCATCCTGTGTTTTGACGACTGGAGATTCCCGCTTTGCATCAAGTATTGAGGATAACGTTGCGCAACTCGTTGTAACATCCCCTCCGTTCCTCGATGTGGTAAACTATCAAGCGGACAATTGGATGCGATGTTGGTTCATCGGTATCGACTCCTCAGACATCAATATTAGTCAATTGAAAAGCATCAAAGAATGGGAAGCAACAATGACTGGAGTGTTAACTGATTTACGTCGAATCGTGAAACCAGGAGGACATATTGCGTTTGAAGTGGGAGAGATCCGAGGGGGCAAAGTTCTGCTTGAAGAAAATGTACTTCGTTGTGGAGTCATGGCAGGGTTGGAACCTATTGTCATCCTCATCAACGATCAAGAATTCACAAAAACAGCCAACGCATGGGGTGTTGACAACCAATCCAAAGGGACAAACACTAACAGAATCGTCGTCTTTGGGGTGTAGATTTTCTCTGAATATCAACAGAAGGTAACACCGCTTTTCTCTATCAGAAATTCTCGGACTATGCCATCAAAACTATCGAGAATACCTTCATCGAATTGAACCGATTGAATTACTGAATCCTCCAGTAAGTCATTCTGAATACTAGATAGCGTCCCAGGTGCCGCCCCGCAAGCAACACAAGCCCCATCGAGACCGACAACGAGATGTATAGCGGATACATCGACTCTTGCCTCCCGGACAGTGATTGCTCCATCATGGCCCGTAAGAGCAGCACGAACATCTCCTAAACGCGCCATGAGCGCGGGAACAAGATCAGGATGAATCAGATCACCTCCGACCTCAAAATCAGATCCTTCCACAAGTTGAACCAACGATAAGGCGAGCACTCGGGCATCCTCTCGCGGATCAATAACCTCCTGAAGGCGGCGGCTCACTTCCTCATGCATCTGGAGACGGATTTGGTCACGATACATGTCTGTGATATCATCATCCATCTGCTCCACCAAATCAGGCCACACAGACAACCATCATGAATCTGTTCAGAACATTGATTGAGAAACGGATATGGGAAGCAGGCATTGATAAGTTGGGAATAAAAGGTCAATTTGGAGGCGAGGCTATGGGAGAGGTGGCATTGCTTGAAATCAACGGACTGAGAACTAGCATAGATGATACCGACATCCTTCATGGAATCAATCTGAAAATAATGCCTGGCGAGATTCATGCTGTAATGGGTCGTAACGGTAGCGGGAAGTCTACTACAGCTAATGTTCTGATGGGGCATCCTGACTACGAAGTCACGGATGGTACGATATATCTGGACGGCAAGGACCTTCTTGAAATGGAAGCACATGAGCGTGCCCGCTCTGGTATTTTCCTCTCCTTCCAATACCCTCAGGCCGTCCCCGGCCTCCAAGTCGGCAACTTCCTACGCCGATCCGTGGCAGCAGTTAGGGGCGAAGAGGCAGCAAAGGGTGCAGAATTTCGATCCACGCTCAAGGAGGGTATGAATCGACTTGGCCTAGACCGCTCATTCCTCTCACGCTACGTTAATGACGGGTTCAGCGGTGGTGAAAAGAAGCGTTTTGAAATTCTCCAGATGATGTTGCTCAAACCACGATTAGCAATCCTTGACGAAACCGACTCTGGCCTCGATATAGATGGAATCCGTACAGTCGCAGAGGGGATTGATGCAGCGATTAGAGGCACCACCTCTGGTGCGCTTATCATCACACACTACAACCGGATTCTTGAGCACGTCAAGCCAGATTATGTTCATGTTCTAATTAATGGCCGAATTGTCAAATCAGGTGGACCGGAACTCGCCTCTGAGTTGGAGGAGCGGGGCTACGACTGGCTAGAGGGTGATGCAGAATGACTGACGAAGCACGCTCAGCTGTAGGCGACTACAAGGTTGGTTGGCATGATCCTGAAAACGCAACGATTCGCTTCGATTTTGGCCTATCTGAGCAAGTTGTTCGAGATATTTCAGCCCTCAAGAACGAGCCAGAGTGGATGACCGAAATTCGGGTCAAAGCATTCCACCACTTTGAGAATCGGCCCATGCCCACGTGGGGTAACATGCATCTCTTGGAAGAAATTGACTTTGACAAGGTCTGCTATTACCTACGATCCTCAGATGCCACCGAAAAGAACTGGGATGACGTCCCAGAAGATATTCGGAACACCTTCGATCGACTTGGTATTCCTGAAGCAGAGCAAAAGTGGCTATCCGGAGTGACGGCGCAGTATGAATCCGAAGCCGTGTACCACAGCATACGTGAAGACCTTGAGGAGCAAGGCGTAATCTTCCTTGACATGGATTCAGGACTCAGGGAGTATGAAGGCATAGTGAAGGAGTACTTCGGCAGTGTTATCCCATATACGGACAACAAATTCTCCGCACTGAATACCGCGGTCTGGTCAGGTGGCTCATTCATCTACGTGCCCAGCGGCGTTCACGTGGAGATGCCTGTCCAAGCATATTTCCGCATCAATGCAAAGAACATGGGTCAATTCGAACGCACGCTGATTATCGCAGATGAAGGATCCTCGATTCACTATGTCGAAGGATGCACTGCACCCACCTACTCCACGGACTCACTCCACTCAGCTGTAGTCGAACTTATCGCCCTACCTGGAGCACATATTCGATATTCAACAGTACAGAACTGGTCGAACAATGTGTACAACCTTGTCACAAAGCGCGGCGTCGCATACGATAATGCGACAATCGAGTGGGTCGACGGCAACATTGGATCGAAGTTGACAATGAAGTATCCCGCAGTGATACTCAAGGGAGAAGGAGCACACGCAGAAGTCATCTCAGTGGCTTATTCTGGCGAGGGGCAACACCAAGACGCTGGGGCTAAAATTCACCATCTAGCAAGCAATACCACTAGCAAAATCCTCTCAAAGAGCATTAGCAAAGACGGAGGGAGAGGGTCCTATCGAGGCATGGTCACTGTATCTCCAAAGGCAGAGAACTGCAAAGTCAACGTCGTCTGTGACGCACTACTCCTCGATGAAGACAGTCGTTCTGACACCTATCCAACCATGGAAGTTGGAAACTCTGGCGCTCGCTGTGAGCATGAAGCCTCAGTCAGTAAGGTGAGCGACGATCAACTGTTCTACCTCATGAGCCGCGGCCACACCGAAGAAGAGGCACTGGCACTGATTGTGAATGGTTTCTTTGAACCCTTTACCCGTGAACTCCCCATGGAGTACGCTGTGGAACTCAACCAGTTAATGGCGCTTGAAATGGAAGGCAGCATTGGTTGAGGGATCTGCATGAATACATCCTATTCAGAAAACTCGGACACCGATCGTGCAGCGCACATATGGCGCTACACACCGTGGAAGAAGGCACACCCTACGGGAAAAATCAGCCAGATTCCAAGTGCAGATTCACCGATTCTTTCTCTGTCTATGAGTGACGGTAGTGAGGTGCCCACAGGTATCCGTGTAGAAGAGGCGACCACAGACGACTTATCGCGCCTAGGTCACGACCTCGATTTCGGTGATGGAACCGCAGCTCCTACATTCATTGCTGAGATAGTCCCCCAGATCTACGTCCTCCGTGTAGATGCTAAAACAATCACAGAAGCCCCCGTCATCCTCTCCGTCAAAACAAGCGGCTCAACCTGCGCTTGTCGACTCCTACTCGACATATGCGAACGCGTAGAGATTGAACTAATCACTGTGCTCGAAGGAGATGCTGAGTGGTTTGGTTTCCTTCGTGAAGGTAACTTCGGACAGGCATCAATCGTGAACGATGTTGTTGTACATGTGACCGGAAAACGACTCCTAAGATGCGATTCAATCCGCTCAAATCGCGATGCTCAGATTCGAGCAGGTACTGTCAACGCGGCGTCATCACAAGCAAAGGTCGATGTTCGTCACTGGCTCCCCGAGCCAGGTGCATCACTCCAAGTCAACGGTTCCATCCTTGCAGCACGTAAAGACCATCTCGATTCCCACGTAGAAATATTACATTCAGGTAAGCAAACCTTCAGCCGCCTTGAATGGCACACCGCATGTAGCGGTCAAAGTGTCACAACAGGCACCGGGATGCTACGTATTGATGCGGGAGCAAAGGGGGGAGATGCTGGACAACTATTCCACAATCTTCTCCTCTCCGATAAGGCAAAGGCAAACTCAATTCCTGAACTAGAAGTGATGGAGAACGAGGTAGTTGGCTGCGGCCATGGAACTGCAAACGGGCCGTTAGACGAGTATCAGATGTTCTACCTCAAAGCACGTGGATTTGATGAAGAACAAGCACGTGCCGCACTTATCGCCGCATTCCTGAATGCCCCCCTCTCCAATATGGGCTCTGAAACTCTTCACGGTTGGTTGATCAATCGTATCGAGAGTCATCTATCCGGCCTTTGATGGAAGCACGGATTGAAGACAAAGCACTTCTTCCGAGTACCATGGCCCTCAATCTAAACACGATTAGGTCTGACTTCCCCATCCTTAGCCGACGACTCGAAGGAGAGCGGAAACTCGTATACCTCGATAACGCAGCGACAACGCAGAAACCACAAGTCGTAATCGATGCAATGAACGACTACTATGCGAATACAAACGCAAATGTTCACCGAGCAGTCCACACTCTCGCAGGAGAAGCTACCGAAGGGTACGAAGCCTCCAGAACAGGTATCGCCGCATATTTTGGCGCACCACACGACAATCTAATTTTCACTAGCGGTACCACAGAAGCAATCAATCTCGTTGCTTACGGTTGGGCTCGAGCTAATCTCGGTAAAGGTGACGTTGTCCTGACCACCGAGATGGAACACCACGCTGACATCGTCCCATGGCAAATCCTGTCTAAGGAATGCGGAATCGAGATTCGCTACGTTCCTCTCGACCGTGAAACAATGACACTCGACATGGAAGCCTTCGAGATTGCTGTTGAAGACGCATCTCTCGTGTGCGTCGTGCACACATCGAATGTGTTGGGTGTGCGAAACGATGTGGAGCGTATTATCCAACTCGCAAAATCACGTGGTAAGGGTGGAGAAGGGGCTCACGTAATGCTCGATGCAGCGCAGGCAGCACCTCACGAACGTATTGATTTCCCTGAACTAGGATGCGACTTCCTCGCACTTAGCGCCCACAAAATGGGAGGCCCGACAGGCATCGGTGCACTATTTACAACAACTGATACGATGGAAACGATGAAGCCATTCATCTCAGGCGGAGACATGATTGAGACAGTGACTTTGGAAGGGTCGACTTACCAGAAGGGCCCGCATAAATTTGAGGCTGGAACTCCACGAATTGCAGAGGCTTTTGGTTGGCATGCAGCAGTACAATGGCTTGACCAACACAATATGGAGGATGTACATGCACATATCTCATATCTCGCACGTTGGACTGCTAAACAAATGAGAGATATACCTGGAATTCGAATCTACGGTCGACACGATCTTGAGACAACTAGTGGAGTTGTATCCTTCCTCCATGAGAATATCCATGCTGAAGATTTAGCTCATCTAATGGATGCGGGAGGATTCGCTGTTCGAACGGGACATCATTGTGCTCAACCACTGATGGAGGCTCTTGGCGTATCGAGCACAGCACGGGCATCATTCTGGATTTACAATACCATGGAGGAGGCCGAAGCCTTCGTGAACCATCTCCGTGGAGTTGTAGAACGGTTCTCATGAAAGGTGATTTGAGTGAGTGAATGGCCAGTAGCTCTTCAGAAGATTATCGAGGACTTCCAAGATTGCTTCGACAGAATGGAACGATACGAACTTCTATTTGAGTATGCGAAACGGATGCCACACCCACTCCCCAATGAGGAGTGGACTGATGAAAATCGAGTTAAGGGGTGTCAATCTGAAGCACATGTGGAGTGCATCATAGATGTAGACACTGGATTCCACATCCGTGGAGGAGCAGATGCACAGTTAGTCCAAGGACTGATGGCTGTGCTTGCAATTGGTGTAGATGGCCTCTCCCCAAGTGAAGTTGCTCAATTGACACCTAAGTTCGTTGATGAGATGGATGTCAAAGCGTCTCTGACTCCATCCCGCGCGAATGGTTTCCTCAACTTGTTTGAGATAATCCGTTCCGAAGCGGAGAAGTACACTAACCAGCCACAGTGAAGAGGAATAAAGGAATGAGAACCATGAATTTAGAAGAAGCCGTGATGGAATCCCTACGCCCAGTAGAGGATCCTGAAATGAAAATCGGAGTTGTCGATCTCGGCCTAGTCTATGGTGTTCGTATCGAGGAGAAGGACGACGGACCGCATGCAGAAATCGACCTCACTCTCACCTCACCAGGGTGTCCCGCTGCGCCAGAGATTATGGCTGCTGTACACCGTGCCGCCCTCACCACCGAAGGTATCGGATCTGTACACGTAAACCTCGTATGGAGTCCAAGATGGGACCCAAGAGTCCACGCATCCGAAGATGCTCAATTTGAGCTCGGAATCTTCTGACTACGCACTAACACGCGAATTCAGAATTTTGAGCAAACCACGTAGTGTTACCTCACTGACTCCGCAGACCTTGCAGACCTCACTCTGAGTCCGATTAGATCCGACGTCAGCCGCAGCGCGGTAAAGGAGGACTCCAGCGATACCACTGGGCTTCTTACCCTGCCATGCTAGGTCATGCTTGGTTGCATCCCAAATCTCATGCGCTCGTCCCAAGGCCTTAGGTGGCAGTTGCAAATCGCTGTGGAACTTGTCAAGATACTCTACCGGACCAGAAATGTGGTGGGCTCCGAGTTCACGGGCTACAAGACGGATGGTACGCTTCAACTCCTTCAACTCCGTATCAGAAGTCATATCGAAACGTTCGCCAACCTCCTCGATACGACGAGGAATCTTTGCTTCACGTGTTGCAAGATAGACACAGGCTGCTGTTACTCCTCGAATTGAACGACCCGTAACAAGGCCCTTCTCGATTGCTTTCCGGTATAGGCTACTGGCCTGATCTCGGAGCTGGGGGGACAGATCGCCGCGATCACGAATGAACTGCATCGCTTTCGCAAGATTTCGTGAACGGCTATCACGTGTCTTTGAACGATGATCGATAGTCGCACGACGCCTCCAATCACGAACCTGACGGGAGTTCATCCCATTCCTCTTTGCAATTCCAGATGAAAGATCGCGTTTGTCGATTATCGTTGAGAGTCCCTTGTCAGACAGAGATACTGTGGTTGGCGCACCTACTCGAGAACGATCAGCACCATCACTATGGTTTACCCACTCTGCACCTGGATCAATCATATTCTGTTCCGCGACAAAACCACACACATTACACGTAATCTCGCCACGCTGAACATCGGTATCCCATTCGTTCGCACCACAAAGTTCGCAAGGCCGAGACTGGCTATCAGTACGCCTCTGCTTCTGACTCGGCCGTGGAGATGCTACGAAGTCGCCACCACGGCTTGAGCGCTTTGTAGAGGATTTCTTCTGTTCATTCTCCGGACCCATTCACACCACCTTCTTCCCAACTTGGGGTTGTATAGTTCGCTACGACCATATATAAACACTCGCTTACATTGTTACACCAATACGCCCTCCAAATACACGGGATAAGTTGATTCAGAACGCCATACTGGAGGGACACGTGGATGTCATTCGCCTTCCGGGAATCCATCACGATACATCAATGACGATTCTTACAGATGATTGCGAAGCAATCCTGATTGATACGGGCACCAGTTGGCATCAGGTCAACACTGAGGAAAGAATCCGATCAAAGATTCAACATGGTAATCTCGCAGCTATTCTCCTTACACATCGCCACTACGATACAGCAGGTGCTGCAGCCTACCTTTCCGATACTTTCGACTGCACAATACATGCTCATGGGGATGCACTCAACCCCCTAGCTTCGAACGACCAACTAACCACGTGGGCATCTCGATTTGATTCGGACATGCCGCCCACTTCTGCGCATGCCATAGAGGATAGATGGCGACGAAATATGGGTGACCATGTGATAGAAGCAATTCACACACCAGGGCATACATCATGCCATACCAGTTTCTTGTTGGATGAACTTGGAATTCTAATCGCAGGAGATTTATTCCCTGCAGCCACTACGCCCGGACGAACGGATCTTCCAACAGGAAATATAATCCAAATGAGGGATTCCATCCAGCATGTGCGAGATCTCGACATCGACACACTGATTCCATCAAGGGGTGAGACAATTCGCGGAGATACTATCGAAGATGTGCTAACCCAACATCTCGACTTCTTCGATTCAATGATTGAGGCAAAGGGGGGTCTACCGGAAAAATGGCCGGTACCTGTGCCAACCTGCATGTGGTGGACGCCAGAGCCAGAATGGTGAGTCATACCGCGAAGATTGCCTGAATTTGTCGGCGCCCCCCTGAGGATTCCAACGGAATTCGAATAGTCCGCCAACCAGATTTCGCCAATAATTCCCCCTCAGTGAAACGTAGACCGTCACAACATACCTCGATGTCACCAAGATTGCGAATGAATTTAGGATGGAGAAGCGAACCCTCTACCGATAGAATACGCCCGGAATCAGTCCCGAGATATGCTGAAATCGGGTGTATATTCTGAAAGTCATGTGTCTGAGAAATATGAATAGCAGTTACGGGATCAATGCCCGAGGACCATTGTGCTAGAATATTGCCCTTAGGCCAACTAACAATGGCAACATTACCGTTCTCGCATCCTATCACAAGGCGCAGTACTCGATTCTTAGAATCCGTAATCTTCGCCAATGAAGTCGGTTTAGAGTCCAAATCCAAATCGTGAAGATTCCAATCGTCAATCGTAATGTTAGCCCTTCGCTTCTTCCTTCCAGAGAGGTAACCTCTCCTGAAAGGGATGCTTGTATATGCCATAGACATGGTTTCAATTCAACGATGTCCGCATATGAATGAGGATGCGGGAGAGTCAACTGAAAGTGAAACTATCAGTACTGATCGGGTTCGTCCTTCTTCGCCTTCTTCCACTCGCGGTAGCAAGGGCGGCAAATTCGTACTCGACGAGCATCGCGCTTGAGCCCATCTTCACCCCATACATCAATCGCATTATCGATAGCAATGGAGCGCCCTCCGAACTTCTTGTCAGCCCATTTATCGCAATCAGCAACATCACAGGGAATCTCTCCCTCATCGCCATCATCATCCTTGGCCTCTTCCTTGGGCTTTCGGTTAACACGAGCGCGCTTCTTGAAGCCCATGAAGGACTTGATTGGAGGGTTGAAGATGAACCTTATCCTGCTCACGAACGACGTTCGATGGACGCTTCACGGTCCGGTCCGACGCCAACACTGGACACCGGGACGCCGAGAAGTTGCTCCACGGTCTGAATATAAGTCTGCGCTGCCTCTGGAAGTACGTCATAACCACGACCAGTGGCTTGGGCTTCACGAGCAATCTTGAGCCAATCACCAAGGTCAAGTGATCCGAATCCAGGTAGTGTGAGTGTTACTGGCTCAGCACGTTCCAACATTGAGAGATCAGCCGGGAACTCATGAATCTCAGCGTCATCAACACGGTATCCGACCACGATTTCCAACTTATCTAAGCCTCCGAGGACATCTAATTTAGTCAGAACAACCTCATCGAATCCATTGATTCTCATCGCATGACGAAGAGGAACTATGTCCAACCAGCCACAACGACGTGGCCGGCCAGTGGTTGTCCCGAATTCATGACCTACAGTTCCTAGATGATTGCCCACCTCATCGTGAAGTTCGGCAGGGAAGGGACCATGCCCGACTCGAGTGGTGTATGCCTTCACTACGCCGATTGTGCGCTCAACGTGTCCTGGATGGATTCCGGCCCCATGTGTAGCATTTGCTCGACTCGTGACGGATGAGGTCACGAAGGGATATGTTCCCTGCGCAATATCTAGAAGGGCGCCTTGAGCGCCTTCAAGGAGAATATCCTCACCCCTCTCAAGCGCATGGTGAACAAGCAGACCTGTGGGGCGAACTGCTGCCCCAAATCTATCAGAAATCCATTCAAGATCTGCACGCAATGTGTCCACAGTGATTGAAGAGTCCAAACCAGCTGCCGAAAGTCGACCATTCATACGATTAACAATCTGTTCAATACGCTCCCCGTCTGATAGCACATTCGAGATGTCGACAAAACGGATGCCGACACGCTCAATCGCGTCACCGTAAGTCGGTCCTATTCCTCGACCAGTGGTACCAATTTCTTTGTCTGCTCCATCGAGGATACGGTGGTATGGTAGAGTAACATGAGCACGCTCGGAAATGAAGAGACGCTCTCCCTCAGGACGTTCGCCCCCGAACTCAAACCAACGATCAAGCTCATCCTCTAACTTCCACGGATCGATTACCATGCCCGCGCCAAGGACGAGGTTACAGTGGCTGTAAGTTATACCACTCGGCAAATGATGGAAAGCCAATTTACGTTCACCGATGACAATCGTGTGACCCGCATTGGAGCCGCCTTGGAAACGAACAACCCAATCCGCTTCTGATGCCAACTGGTCCACTAGCTTCCCTTTGCCCTCGTCCCCCCACTGTGCACCGAGTACAATCGTCGCAGGCATAGTATAGAGCCGGCGAGAGAGGCCTTTCAACTCTCCTTCGACACCCAGAGAGAAGAATCCCCCGTTCCGATGCGGTTATGAAGGGGGCATCGGTCCACCGGCTCATGGCACGATTCCCTGAGGCGGAGAAGCGTAACCTGCACAAGTGGGTCTGCATGCGCTGCTCAGCCACTCACCGTGGCCGTAAACCGCGCCCTTGTCGCAAGTGTGGCTACAAGGGTCTTCGACCTAAGATCGTTGAGAAGAAGCAGCGCTGATTCTCTCAATGATTCAACTCGAGATCTAAAATATCTCTGAGATGACGCACGGTTCGCCACGCATCCTCATGAACTTCACCCTGCGGATTATAATGCACTCCTCGCCAACCAACATTCTGGGCCCCTATGATGTCACTACCATAACTGTCGCCAATCATGACTATGCCCTCATCTGCTTCAAGTCCAGCAAGTTGAGCAGCACCAAAGAAAGCCTGAGCATGCGGCTTCTTCGCACCCAGTTGCTCACTAGTATACATTGCTTCAAAGAATTGAGACAAACCGCAGCGTGCGAGTTTTATCCTCTGAACCTCCTCAAATCCATTTGTGAGAACCCACATACGATGACCCCTTGTTGCAAGTTCGGATAACAGTGCCTCCGACCCTTCGATGAGGGTCGTCTGAAGAGGTGAAACCTCGACATAGTGCACTCCAAGAGAAACTGCGAGTTCAGTATCATTACAACCCAAGGATTCCAATGTAAGCCGGAAACGTTCCGTGCGCAATGTGGATTTGTCAATATCTCCACTACGGTATAATTCCCAACATCGGTCGTTGGCTACTTCAAATGCATTGACCCATTTCTCAGAACTCTCGATACCGAGTAAATCAAGCCGAAAATACTCGAATCCTTCGATAAGGGATTTCTTTGAATTAGCCGAAAAATCCCACAGAGTATGATCAAGGTCGAAAATTAGGGGGGCCGGACGTTGACCTAATCTGCCCGTTTCGACGGACATGTAGAACTACCAATCGCCTCAATGGCCCTGGACCTCTTTGAGAAGAGCCTCGATAGCGGTCTGAATCTGGAGGCATAGTGGGCCGTAGTGGTGAGGAAGATTTGCATCGTTGTAAATCTCGTCTAACTTGCTGGCCGTCATACCCAAGCGGATATCGAGTTCCTTGCGCTCATTGAGCAGCCATTCAGTGGTTGCCTCATTGGCTGCACGACGAATATTACGTGGTACTTGGCTATCCTGCAACTGCTCAAGCACTGTGGCAATCTGTTGAATCCGGGTATTGACGTCGCTCATGGTGAACAACCCTCCTTCGGGGACATTCTTATCGTGGACGACGACCGATTTTAAGTCCATTGCCTGCGGATGCATGAAACGATATGGAACCCCCCACGCCAGGTCAATGGACGGCTTTACTCCGTTGTTTGATCCTTCTCCTCTGCATGGCAGGAGCAGCTCTGATGGACCACTGGCAACGCAGAGTGCCTAACGAATGGTGGATCCGATGGGGAGTCGCTATCAGTTTTCTTCTACTGGTGGAAGTAATTCTTCTCGAGGCAGACACGGCCCTCTTTCTTGGAACATTTGGGGTCCTCGCATGGTGTTCCACGTCAGTAATCGGAACCCCTTCGCTAAAGGATATGAGAGAAGGATCGAGAATCGATGTGTTAGTCTCCATATGGTACTTGCTAGGAATCATTGGAGGAGGGGCATCACTATACGTACATGGCCCCAATGCTCTTTGGTCACTCGGTCTCGCTACGGATGCACCCATGTTCCAACTCACAGACATGGCTGCCGTTGAACTCGCCGAGAGGCAGGGCCTGCTTCTACTTCGCCTCATTGGACTCGCAATCGCAATTGGATTCATCGAGATCGCTTGGCGTGCACGGTTATTGCACGGCGGGGCAGATGCGAAGGCGATGATTGTAGTTGCACTTGCCATTCCTTGGTGGATTGGCATAGGGCCATTAGGTGAGACAACTGCAGTCCCCCCAATGGTCTCTGTTCTAATCTGGTCTGCGTTAGCATTCCTCATCCTACCATTCGTCACAATAAGCCGAAACCTCCGCACAGGGCACAGCGGACCGTTACGAATGATCTGGCATGCAGAGCGTTGGGAACTCGATCAGATTATCGGACAGCATGTCTGGATTCTGAGTGATATAGTTGAGACAGCAGATGGAGAGAGGAAGATACGTGAACGTATGCGACCCCGTCGTAAGAGAGTGGATCCGGAAGAACTTGCTGCACACATCGAGCGGTTAAAGGCTGCAGGAGAAACATCAGCATGGATTACGAAGAAGCATCCATTCCTAGTCTATGTCCTACCTGCGATTCCCCTTGCCCTCATTCTTGGCGACCCTGTCGCTACCATCCTACACATCGTAGGAATTTGATTACGCCAGACGTGTATCCGGAACAGACGTGAGTTTGTCAACAACCTTGGATAGGCGATCAACAAGGCTAGCCTTCTCCTCACTCTGGATGAGCGCGTGCTCGAGAACTTCGTCTAATGAATCAACAGGAACAACTTCAACCATGCTAGTGAACTTCTCATCAATAAGAACGTCTTGCATATTAGTTCGAGGAACTATGATCTTCGATATCCCCGATTTTGCCGCAGCTTCAATCTTAGCAGTTACACCACCAATCGGGAGCACCTCCCCACGAACGCTTAGGCTGCCAGTCATAGCGAGATTCTGATCGATTGGCAACTCCTCGAAAGCACTGATGATTGCGGTCGCCATAGTAATGCTGGCACTGTCACCGTCCACACCGTGAGTACCTGGGAACTGGACGTGAATATCATAATCAGCGATATCCTTGCCAGTGAGTTTCTTGACTACGGCGTTGATATTGGTCACACTCTCCTTCGCAAGATCAGAAAGCCCCCCAGTTGCGTAAACCGCACCGCTGCGCCCCTGGGCTGGCGTGACCAGAGCCTCGACAGGCAGTACTATGCCAGAGAAATCTGAGAGGCCCGAATCAGCACCTAAAACGGCTAGACCATTGACTCGCCCAACCCGAGCACCTCGATTGACTAGCAGAGAATACTCATTCTGCCGCTCAATGAATCGATCGGCGATTTGCTGTTCAAGAGGTTTGGCAATAATTCTAGCTCGGGCGATGTGCTCTGGCCGGACTATAGATGCCTCCTCCTCTGCAGCGAGATCACCTGCAACACGGACTAGACCACCAAGTTCGCGAAGGCGAAGAGTGAGTTTTCCACGGCGTCCAGCTCGACGCTGAGATTCCTTGAGAATAAGAGCAACTGCAGCGCGATTGAAGTGAGGAATCGGCTTTCCGGACTTCTTGTTCATCTCGTTGCGAACCTCTTGGGAAATAAAGCGAATAAGGCGTCTGCGATTACTGTCAGTATCATCCATTGTGGTATTGACATAGACCTCGTACCCATAACCCCGAATCCGGCTCCGAAGCGCAGGGTGCATACGCTCCATCGAATCGAGATTCCCGGCTGCTACTAGAATAAAGTCAGAAGGGACTGGCTCCGTCTTGGTTAGAGCGCCACTACTACGCTCGCTGCGACCGGAAATAGGCAACGCCTTCTCTTGCATCGCCGTGAGAAGCGCCTGCTGCTCTTCCATTCGAAGCATATTGATTTCATCGATGTAGAGCACACCATAATGCGCACGATGAATCGAACCCGGCTCAACACGCTCGTGGGCTGGTGTAGCAAGATCTGCTCCGGACTGGAACGGATCGTGCCTCACATCCCCTAACAGTGCACCTGCAAGAGCGCCAGTGGCATCCACGAAAGGTACATCCTCACCGCGTTCATGTTTCACAAGAAGTTTCGGAATGTTATTCTCATCAGATGCAGTGAGTCGAGAACGTAGAAAGAAGTAGCCAAAGACGAGGATGAAACCACCAAAGAGTAGAGTCAGAATCTCACCTGTAGAGATAGTAGATGCAATGAGGATTGCACCAACGAAGATTGCGATGAAGAGGAGTGTCTTGTTTGTCCGTTCTCTCTGCTGACGAATCGCCGCCTTCCTCTCCTTGATGATACGTTCACCACGTCCGGCGGGGACAGTGCGGACTTTGGGCTCATTCTCATCCTCTTGATTACGATAGACGAGGATATCCTCCATTTGCTCCTTGGGAAGGAACTCCGTCATGGAGCGAGCAAGCATCGACTTACCGGTCCCAGGATCACCCATTAGAATCACATGGCGGCGCTGCTCCGCTGCCTTACGAACGACAATACTTGCAGCATCCTGTCCAATGACTTGATCGACAAGACGATTCGGAAGGGGGACATCCTCTGTGGTCAGAAACTCCTTATCGCCGAGTTTGAGGCTGTCAACCCACTCTTCTACTGGAATCGTGCAGATTTCTTCCTTCTGAGTCAAGACACTACCTTCGGCCCAGTCGCCTACTTCAGAGGCTTCATCTAACACAGGAATAGAGTCCTCATCCACGTCCATGAACCATCACCTCCTATCGTTGATACACTCCGCTCAGCGTCGTTTTCATAGAATGGTAGTAGGCTTCATTCTTGAAGGTGCGGACGGAGCCATAAGAATCCGAACAGGCACAAGTTGTCGTTCAAACCCGGGTAAAGGACCCGTCTGCATTCATACGCCATTGGCTATAATCCGATGCCACATAGATCGTTGAACCCGCTGCGTCTTGAGTATAGGATCCACCCGCTGGGAGGCCAGTGTAGTCTGCAACATGGGTTGCTGCTGCCATTGGCTGCTGGAATATCGCGTCAGCGCCACCATACATCGAGTTCGCTACCGTGTCCGTAGAAGGAACTACTGTGCTCCAATCTACAGCTGCGGGATGATTGGAACGGCCACGCATTACAGTAAGGATACCGAGCCCTAGTGCTGCAAACAAGAAGAGTGCAACAACGGCTACGCCTATCATTAACTGATTGCCACCAGCTACTCCACTAGCCATTTCGGACTTTGTTGCATCATTAGGGTAAGCATCTCCATTGTCACCTACACCATCACCATCAGTGTCAATCGATTCTGCAGGATCGTTAGGGAATGCGTCGTCTGAATCGCTTACTCCATCGCCATCTGAATCGATTACAATCTTCTCGATTGCGATGGCATTGTAGGACTTCGTACTCTTGTGCTCGAATCCATCGATATCGGTTGCAATCACATCGATTTTGACCTCGTCACCTGTGCGTAGGCCTTCACTGTATACTGACTGTAGAAGGAAGGATGTATCGAATCCAGGTGCTAAGCCCTGACTATGACAAGTACCAACGATACTGTTACAAATCTGCCAAGTAAGGGCAACTTCCTCGAAATTTACCGGGCCAGTATAGGACACGATGTAGGTAGGGTGAGTCCCATACTCCATGCTGTCGTATGCTGCCTGAAGATCGCCGCCCTGCCCTTCATCCCAAATCATAGGAAGGTCACCAATGACCTCCACTGTGAACTGGTATTGATTAACTGCACCTGATGGGTCAGAGACACGTACTTGGACTACCTGCATACCAGATTCATACCATTGCATCTCAAACACCCCAATGGCTACTGGGACCACGGTGCCGAGCTCTGCTCCAGTTACAGTAGTGAAGATGTCTTCTTGGTCATCATCAACATCTGAGACATAGTCAGCGACATTGAGCGTGTGGGTTTCACCGGTCTTGATACGGAGGCCATCAATACTGGCAACATCGAATACCGGAGCATCGTTAAGCTCGCGAATAATAACCGCCAAGGTCGTATCTGTGCTCTGTGTTGCATCACTAGCACGGAGAGTGATGAGGACAGTTCCTGTGACATCACTATCCACAGTTTCGATGTTAATTGTCTGTTCGACAATCTCAACAGAGAGACGATCCGCAGGGTCAACACTGACTACATGAACACCGAGAGACCGGATTTCATTATTGGATACCGTCTCTCCGGATTCATCAGTATCAGAGAGATACTGTGTAAGAGAAACCGCGACTGAACCACCTTCATCGATAGTCTGTGTCGGGATAGATGACCAAGTTGGAGCGCCATTAGGGATGACAGTGAAGAAAACAGTACCTGTATTGGTGTCTTCACCATCACCTATAGTCACTTGAATGCCTTGATCACGGATGTTACCCTGAGCGTCACGATCTACTGAATCAAACAACACATCCATCTCCATCGCAGATGCATCCCATGCGATGAAGTTTGGAGAATTACTTGTAACGGTCAACTGATTCAAAGGGGTCTCAGCATCGCTAATAATTCCGACCATAGATACTGAATCGGCCACATTCACCTTCACAACAGAGACGCCGGAAAATTCCGAACTGCTTGAACTGAGAACTGTAGGGAGGCCATTTAGTAGAGAAAATGCACCCTCAGTGAGAAGCCAATCTGATACCTGATTTCGAGAATCAGTCCAACTGGTGCGGACATCATATTCTCCGCTTCCTGCAACCACTGGAGGTGTGACTGTAGCGATGATGCGAGCGTTACTACCTTCGCCTACTGGTCCAGAACTGACAGATACCCACGAAGATTCCCACTCTTGGGATGTCGAGTGCTTGACCTCCATTACTGGCGTCATCGAATCCAGATTATCGATCGCATCGTTAGGAATCGCCGTCAAATCGAAGTCGAGGCTTCCACCACGAGAGATAGTAGTGCTGACACCATTAGCAACTGGCATAACCGCGGCAGGTGCAGCGTCATGGTCAATCGTTTCACCCATCACATTGTTCGCACCATTTCCATCTTGGACGGTAATGCGAGCTCGGAAACGAGTCAAACCGTTATTCTCAATCGTTTCAGAAGAGGAATCCCAAGTCGTCGAGAACGACTGTGAAGCACCTACACCCAGCGATTGGATACTCATCGTATCAATGAGGGATTCCTGAACGCCATCTACCTTGTAGATTGAGATCGATTCTCCATTATTCGCAGAATAAATGTCAACACCGATATTCTTGATGCTAACATCAATATCAACCATGTCACCTGCGATAATTCCGTCGAAACCAGCGTCATTCTCGACAGTCATGGTGTCAATCTTCACATCAATTGCAGGTTGCATAGTGCTATCGGTAGCGGCGTAAACGTTGGCATTGAAAGAGTTGGTACTCCAGGAAGAGTAGAGCGCTGCAACTGTATTGAAGTTCGACATACCGCCATTGACTAGATTGATTGGAACATTAGTCCATGTTGTCGTAGTCCATTGGTTAGCAGTAATTGAAATCGTATTGAATCCGGTACCGCCGTTAACTGTGCCACTATTGCTAGCGTAACCATTGTTGTTGAGAAGCCATGCTTCCCAGCAGTTGCCTCCCTTGGTACCACCATTGTAAACGTGTGAATTGCAGACCTCTTCAGTCACAGCTGCATACAAGATTAGATTGGATGCCGGCGTTCCTGAGCCAACGTAGGTGGCAGCAACCGAGATATCAGCAGTACCATCGCCATTATCGATTTGGCTGATAGTCATGCCGTAATCCGCAGCTGAAGAATGCATCTGGCCACCGCTTGAGATGTAACTGTCGTAGCAGGTATTGGAACCGCAACCAGATTGTTTCTGCTTGTCACCGAAGACAACCTTTGGAGCACCACTCGATTCTTGAAGGTGGTTTACACCATAAATCGGAGCAATATTTCCTGACTCCGCATCTGCTGTGTTTGTGTAGGAAGCGGAATGGTAGGAGATGTAAACGAACTTGTCAGGTAGGGAATTCTTTGCCTGCTTGAGGGCTGGGCTCCCGTAATTGTAGCAATAGGGGCAGTTATCTGAGGTTAGATACTGCGCGAACACCGTGTGCCCTGGGTCGCTTGGAGCATTCAAAACGGCAGGCTCCTCGGCAAGAGGGGTTGGAGATTCCTGTATCTCAAGAGGTGAGACGAGAAGAGCCATAACCATGGTAACCATGAGAAATGTAAGGACAGTCGAGGTTACCTTTCGGTAGAGCATGTTAGAATCATGTTAATTCTGTGTATAAAATTTCGTGACTCGTGTCCATTATAATCGCGCAGTCTGCCAATACGCGGTTTGAAGTCCTCAAGACATCGCACACCCTTTGATGGAACCCCCTGAACTAGTCCTTCTTCGCGAGGCAAATGGAAAGGTGTTTGCCGTCGAAATGGCCGGAGGAGAGCGGAAGATACGGGGTATCGGCCGAATCAACCCGGAGTTCACGCTCGCAGGATTGGAAATAGGCGATAGGATCAAAATTGGGACGAAGTTGTTCACACGGATTCAACCAGGCCTACCTGAACTCCGTGTCTCCATGACACGTAGAGCACAAGTTATCACCCCGAAAGATGCCGGATTTCTCATTGCTTGGATGGGCATAGGTCAGAATGATCGAGTCTTAGAAGCAGGTTTTGGATCAGGGGGTCTCGCAATGCATATCGCTCGTGTTCTCGGACCAAACGGACATCTCATCTCTGTAGAGCGCAGAGAGGAACATGCAGAAGTGGGAGAAATCAATCTACGACGCTGCCAATCAACATTCAGTGACTTCTGCTCATGGTCACTTATCCACGGAGACGTTGCAGATTCCACCGAACAAATCAGAAATATTGCTGGTGGGATCGACGCAGCGATTCTCGATATGCCGGAACCATGGCATGCAATCCCATCTGTCGAAACTCTGCTCAGAGTCGGAGGGAGGCTTGCATGCTATTGTCCGTCACCTGATCAGTTAGCCACCTCATGGAGCTCCGTTGAGGAGGCGGGCCTAACGGTAGAATGGGCTGGCGAAATGATTGAGAGACGATGGGCACTTACCAAGCGAGGAGGGGTGCGACCAAGTAACACCCCAATTGGACACACTGCATTTCTTCTAATCGCCGTTAAGGCTCCGGAAGAAGAAGAGTGAGTGAATACTACTCAACAACACGAACGATTTCCGCACACGACGGGCATCGGAAACGGAATGGAGGCGTCTTTCCCTCAGGAAGTTTGGAACGTGTATTACAGAAGGGGCAAGATGCAGCACCATCATCTCCCGGTCGGACTTCCCCCTCTTCGAGAGGATCCTCCTCAACAGAAGGTGCACTTTCATATTCAGCATTCATTGCTTCAATACGGGCATCCGCACTGGCCTCGGCAGCAGCGACCTTCTCTGCAGAACGGCGGCGCGAAATACGAAGAATCTGTAGCATAAGCATCGCAAGGACATAACCACCCATCAGGACGAGAATACTAGTCATATTGTCCATCTCAGCACCAAAAGGAAGAGCAATGCCCGTCGGAGGGATAGGCTCATCTTCGATGAACAGAGCTAACGATGCCAAGGACACTTCCCCAGCACCACCATTCTCTGAGGCAGTTAGTACAACCTCGTACGTACCTTGAGACAAACCATCGCTAACTAAGGTGAGTTCCATAGTGACACTCTCCCCAGGTGCGAGATCGTATGCAGGAAGTGACGAACCAATTGGAACTACATTCCAAGTCTTGGAGAGACCGTTGTTGATGGCGTCACCCGTGAGTATCAGGATTCCGCTCCGGTTCGTGTTTCCAACATTTTCTACCTTGACAAGCATGGTCAATGATTCACCATTCCGGACAATAAGGCCCCCATCATTGAGGAGAACTAAATCGAGCAACAATACACCATTAGCTCCAAAGGCCTCGGGTAGAGTGATTTGACTTGTTGCTGAAGTGACTTCAGTAGGTAGATCCACTGGTCGAACATCGACGAGAACATCGTGGACTCCCGCGATAGCACCTAACGGAGCGGAACAATAGATCACAACCTCCAACGAAGAAGCCGCTGGAACATTAAGCGCAGTGTTTTGTAGAGCGCATTCGAGATCAGAGGTTACTTCAAGACGATAATCCAAAGCGCGATCTGTCGGATTGAACACGATAGCTGAGAGGCTTTCGACCTCATCATCCATGACCAAAGACGATGGAGTGACAGTTAGAGTGGCAGCAAGTGACCCTGAGGTTGCCTCAAAGGAAGCCGAGGAGGAATACTCCGGCCCAGTAGATGACGACGCTGACACCACAATAGTGCCTAGATCAGAACCCTTCACACGTAGTTCAATTTCTGTTGATTCGCCTACTCCAAGCGTTACAATACTCTGGGACAACTCAGTCTGTAAGCCGCTAGGTGACTGAGTGATAGACACTTCAAACACACCCTGAGCATTACCACCATTGGCGAGAGTAAGTTCGACCGTTGTCCAAATATCAGCAACCACAGGAATCTCAGAAACGCCGGATGCGATAAGTGGCTTTCCACGGGAATTGACGATTAGAGAAACACTAACTCGATCTGTTGAGGAAGTATCACCAGTTGCGTCATCAGTTGCGTCCGCAGCATCTTGATGTTGGAAATCGAAGTCAAGGGATGTATCGATTGAAGAGGAATCGATATCTGCCTCAAAGAGAACATGGAGAGTATGAGTACCCCCTGGTGCCACAGAAAATGCGTTGATCATAGGAGTGATTGTAACGCCGGGGGGTGGGGTCGACGTCATGAAATCAACCATATTCGCCACGGTACCGAGATTCTGGACCTCAAACGATAACGTGGTTGACTCTCCCGGGTCCAAAGACACCAAAGTACCATTGATGGCACTAGCCGAAATATCTGTCCAATGAGGATATTCCACATTCACTGAAGTATTACTGCTACTAACACTGTCAATCATGATGGAAGTGCCGGTACGATCGGTTGAGAATACTGGTACAAACCACTCAGAGTGGAGTGACTGTGACTGAACTGAATCAAACTCCACAAGAACAGGCCGTGTCATCCCACGTGGAACATGAACAGTATCTGAAGTGAAAGAGATTTCAGGCATATTCGGTGCTGAGAAGGATACGTTGAGGTCCTCAGTACCATTATTCGTCAACAAATGCGTCTGCAAGGTCACTGCACCACTCGGAAGTTGTACTGGTCCTTGAGTCAACGCAGAATCGACTTGGACTATCAGAGAGAGAGATTCGTTGACTGCAATTGTATGCGTCAGAGAATATGTGGTATCAGATTCCGATTCATGTATGTCCAATGAAATGGCGCATGAATCGCCAACATGACTCTGAGAGAGAATATCCAATCCAATAGACCAAGTTGACTCGGCTACATCATCAACTGAAGTTATTGAATCGACAAGGCAGGCCCCAACCGTAGAAATCGAACCAGGAACAATAGAGGGGGAAACACCGTCTGTACCAACATCTGTAAGAGTCATTGTGAGATTACCAGAACCCCCGGGCAACCAAGCCTGCTCACTCGTAAAGCTTGATTCAAAGAGGTGTGTACCATTAACATCAATGACAAGAACTGTGCTAACTGAGAAATTTCCGAAAGTGCTTGCAGCGTAGAGACGCAGCCCGTATGCACCTGGAGCAGTATTCTGAGGTACTTCAACGTGAAGATCGACGATGGTTGTTGAACCCGAGGAAAGATTCCGGACAACAGGGTCAGTCCACTGAACTGCCCATGATGAGGCATCTAATCCAGTCGAGGGAGTATTACGGACCATACCCATAGACGTACCACTTCCTGAACCGGATTCCCAAGGATAGGATAGGTGTGAGGTCTCGTTGAATACCGTAGCATCTGCTGCCTGCTGGAGTTCAAGTTTGAGCGCCGCAGGGAGGGATACAGAGTCATTGGATCCAACAGTCGTCTGACCTGATATCGTCGCTGTGATTACGAGAGCAGCGAGATACGAACCTGCAAGAGATGGATGGCTACCATCTGCAGAGTAAAGAGCACTAAATGTCGCGCCTGAAAGAAGAGGATTTGACCCATTCGCAACGATGCCATCATGAATATGAGCGAAAGCGAGTCCCACGGGCGCAATCCAAGCTTGATGACCCTGTGCCGTGATATTGTCACGGTAGTCGATGTATCCGGTCTCTAGCCGGTCCTGCATCTGAGTGAAGTTACCGTAGATGGTAGGATTAGTGACGTCACCGTTGCGTCGGCCCCAAGTCATCATCAGAAGAACCTCTGAGGATTCGTCCCCGATCGCATCTGCGAGATTTAGTGCAGCATCTCGGCTATCGACCCAGTCTGCATTCGTCCTAGGGAAGCCTGGAATCTGACTCTGGTCCTGAAGGACAACATAGTCCCAATCCACACTAGGATCCCGAAGAGTCGTGTTCCAAGAATTAGCAGAAGTGTTGACATTATTCCAATGGTCATCAAGTGTTAATCCCCCAGAGGTACGTGCAACCGAGTCGTTCACACCAATATCCTCAAGAATTACATCAAGGGAATTCTGCTGGGTGTAACTGTTCCCAAAGAGGAGAAGATTATCGATGCCAAGTGAAGTGCTGTTGTTTGTCTCATTTCCAGTTTCATTTCCGGTTTCATTG
>DAFJ01000008.1:279-954 GCA_002497905.1 Euryarchaeota archaeon UBA251 | reverse complement strand
GGTTTCATTGCCAGTTTCATTTCCAGCCCCACTACCCGTTGAATTTGCACTATGATTTGCCCAGAATCCGCCGAGATCCGGTTCCACCCCTGCACTAAGTAGAATTGTATCCTGAACCGAACCGAAATTGCTCACCTCGATTGGTATAACTAAAGAGGTATTTCCCTCAGTACTCACTAGACCATTGACACCTGCTCCAGTAGCATCGATATCTGGAAGATGCATAGTACCAACTGAGAGATAGAGTTCGATAGCTGAGGAGGCACCTGTCCGATTAACCCAAATCCACTGCACACCCGAATCAGTAGAATTCGCGCCAGCACTCAGTGAAACAACGATGTCGAGCGTGTCAGTGCTGTATGGGTATACTTGTGGCATACTGGTAGTTGTCAAGTTAACCAACCATTCCATCCCTGCAGTAGAATCACCTAATTCGATGGTAAAATCATAGATTGAACTTGCATTATTCTCGACGCTAAGTGTGACGTTTGAAGACTGCCCAGGTGTCATGACAACAAGATCCTGATTGAGGTCAAGCAGGATGCTGGAATCGGCAGTTACAGTGCCAATCAACGGCGTGCATGAAGCCATTAGCAGGAGCACACAGGCTAGGAACGGGCTGCGGCGCATCAGAGAAGGGACCGTCGCTTGCGCTATGAAGTCCACGCGAGGCCG
>DAFJ01000008.1:0-146 GCA_002497905.1 Euryarchaeota archaeon UBA251 | reverse complement strand
GCTAAGTGTGACGTTTGAAGACTGACCCGGTGTCATGATAACGAGGTCCTGATTGAGATCTAGTAGGATGCTGGAATCGGCGGTTACCGTGCCAGTCAACGGAGTGCATGAAGCCATGAGCAAGAGCACACATGCTAGCAACGGGC
>DAFJ01000056.1 GCA_002497905.1 Euryarchaeota archaeon UBA251 | reverse complement strand
TCGTAACCTCCTGCATGATAACGAACATCCATTGTCGCATGACCAAGGCGCAGGTCATCCGTTGCATCTCGCATTGTTACGAAGAGTTGGCCCCCGTTGCATAGTCCAGTGCTTGCACGAACATGGAATGTCGGCATTCCTTGGATGTGTAGATTGTCTTCCATTGGTGGTGAGGTTAGCGTGAGAGATGAGGTCGCAGAGACCGACATGCCTCCATTTGAATCCCATGTGGATACATCCATCGTTGTCCATTCCATATCCTGTGGCGGCCAAGTTTCTTCGACGTGCCAGCGGCCGTCATGCGTCTGCATTTGCGCGTGAGCAGCAGGTTCCTCGCCGTTACCCTTCAGGTAGTACTCGAACCAATTCCACATTTCGATAGCCCAATCCATTCGACTCATGTTGGGGTATGCTTCCTCCCCATATCCAGAAGTTAGCCCTCCGTGAATTTCGGGTTGATCTGGATAATTGTGGGCCCATTGACCGGCGATTACTCGCGTGTGAACACCAGCGTCGTTCAACATTTGATAGGTTGGGAATGCATGGTAAGGGTCCACATTCCAATCTTGTAGGCCCCATACGATGTATACGCTGCCTTCGTAATTGTCAATTACATCTTGCAGATGATATCGCTCATCCCAGTAGTCATTCCACTCATCGCCGCCTAGTCCAGCCCCTGCCCAAGTGGTAAACGGGCTGACTGGACCAATGACATCATCGCTACACATTCGCATGTCGTCTTCGGTTGCATCTGTAGTCGCACCTTCGTAGAGAGCATCGTAAAGCATTGCTCGCGACTCACTACTGCCGTTGCGGTAGAACATCTGTTGGACTCCGATGCTGCCAGAGATAGGTACGATAGTCTTCAGATGCTCAGAAGGGTTCTGTGCTGCCTCCCAGTTGGTGGTTCCTGCATACGATTTACCCATCAGTCCAACGTTCCCATTCGACCATTCCTGAGTCCCAAGCCATTCAACGGCAGCTTGGATTCCAGTTTGTTCACCTAGTCCTTTGACGTCTTGACAGTGTGTTGATTGCCCGGTTCCGAAGGTCGATACTTGTGCGAGTGCGTAGCCGTGCGGAACGAACTGCTCAAGCACCCATTCACCGACTCCTCTATCAGGAACTGTGTTTGGATTAGAGTCCTCGCCCACAATTCCCTCACCACCGAAGTCGTAGTATGGATGGACTGTGGCAATGACTGGAACAGTTGTTCCTAGAGGGACATTCGGCATCCACAAGGCGATGTGCATTAGAGCAGGGCCTGGGAAGCCTGCATCCTGTTCTGAGGCAGGTAGATCAACCTCGACAAAGTACTCACTTGGCCCAGTCCAATTGTAGGGTCCTTTCTCGGGTAGTTGGCTACGTTCACCTGTCATGTTCAGATCCATCAGCCAACGATCTTCCAGTGGAACAGTCCACCAGTCCCCATCGAGAGGGTCTCCCTCTGCGATTGAGTGGTCACCGTTCCAAACCATGGATAGAAGTAGAATTATGACTGTGAAACCAGCAGTCACTACCGCTGCAATATTCAGTTGACGGACCTCGCGGCGTGTATCTGCATCACTCTCGAAATCATTCTCAAAATCGGTAAGAAGAATGGCCTCAGGTGACTTTGCCTGTCCGGCCATGCTATCGTCAATAACTTCGATTTGATGAGTCTAACGATTTCATGAATCTATGTGGACGTCGAGGACACGATGATCCCAGTGTGGGGCATAGGACTTGACACGAATTCGTTCTACACCTCGGACTTTCGCATCGGGAACAATGCTTTTCAATCGGTCTATTACCTCCGATTCCCAATACTCAGAATTCTCCACAGGAGCTACACCATGGACATGAAGAATGCCACCCTCGGGGCGAAGAGCCTCAACCGCTGTTTGTAACCCCTCCCAAGGTTGAGGCAAGAGGCCGAGAATAACTCGATCGAAGCACCCTTGGAGTCGTTTACCATGTGTTCTATTGTCTCCTTCAATCACTGTGCAACGATTCTCAACACCGTTTCGAAGTAGGCCCTTGTGTAAGTCACGAATCGCGTTAGGATTCCATTCGGTAGCTGTGACTTTAGTTGTCTTTGAGCCAACGAGCAATGGTAGCGTGTAGTAACCAATTCCTGCATAGAGATCCAGTATTTGTTCTCCATCAACGTCGATAGAACCCATCCTCGCCCTTTCGTTTAGATTTCCTTGTGAGAACATACATTCTGTAATACGGTAGACGAATCGTACTCCGTGTTCGATACGTTCTACATCGACTCCTTCTCCATACAGAAGTTCAGCAGTACTCTCTCTCCGTTCACCCCTGATCTCTCCTTTACGAAAGAGTCGTTCAACCTCGAGGGCTTCAGCAACCTCGGCCCACCATGTTTCTGAGATAATCTCAGTCCACAAGTCAGAGGTGAAGGAATGGAGTGGGAGAAGGGCCACATTATCGAATCTCTCCCAGCGTCGCGGGAGATCAGATTGAAGTTCCTCGAAGATGCCTATTTTGGTGTTTTCAAGCCACTGTTCTAATGTTTTGCGGAGACGATCAGCATGACTAAGGGTGCTCATCTGACGTCTCTCCACACCGCGTGTTAATGGGAACTGCATTATAGGATGCGGACCTGAGTCCGTTAAGATGCGTGAAACAAGGAAGCAGAAGGCTCTGTGTACCCTAGCCCTCCTCCTCTTGGTATCTGTCGCTCTCCCAGTGATTAGCGCCGACCCCCCCCCGGGTTCCCCTGAAGTGACGAACACCATTTGCGACGATATCCCTGGAACAGGGTTCCCATATCCGGACGCCACCATATGCGATGATTGGGATTGGACGGATGATGACACTCCTGGTTCTACATGGGTTGAATCCGAGTACGCAATTGAGATGAATTCGCTTACGGAGTTCACCCTCGACATGGAGTTCGCGATACATGAGTTCAATCGTACCGCTCTCGGTCTCGATTCAGTGAACCTCGGAGGAAACAGCACCACCTCGGATGGAATGCCAGCGGACTATATTCGGAACTATTTCCCTCTCCCAGCCGATCCTGCTAACCCGAGTGGTCCGACCGTGAAGGACACACTACTGACAGAGTTTGGTAATGTGGTTGAAACTGCCCTGACTGCAGCCTTCGGCACCTCAACCGGCATCTCGGTAGAGTATCGCCAGAGTATCGATGTGGCGGGCGCTCCAATCACTTGCACTGACGATCCAGAGCAGGATTCTGCAGATGAAGATGCGTCCTTGCCCGAGGATGCCTACAACCCTCCAATTTGTATGCGTGTGGTCCTAACAGTACAATCTGAATCCAGCAATTACGGCCTCGGTCAGGGGCAGGAGGGCAATGAGAGATTGGCTCGTGGTCTTCTGACGATGGGGACTCGAATCGACACGAATTTCACCCTCGTTGCTGAGCAAGGCCATCTCGTATCCTATGATTTAACTCCGCCTTCGTATGCGAATTTTGAGGTTCTCGATGGTACAGGAGTTGAAGTGCAACGATTTGAGAATCTATTCCAATATAACGCGGGTCTCTGGGTAATCGACAACCGTGCTGCGACAGATGGTGACGGGTCAGCGGAGACTGAGGCTGAAATCCGAGTGTCTCGGCGCGAGACGACGACCAAGACAGTACAGTTGGGGTCGAACGATGAAGCGATGAGCATCGAGATTGAGATTGACGCAAGCGATGATACCGCCGCGGTCGCAACCCTTTCTCTTTCTGTGAACCATCTTGATGCCTCGATGCTGTCTACATGGGGAATCCAACCCTTCGATTCAGGTGTCGATATGCCGTGGATTACCTCCGACGGAATTCGAATGCTACAGGAGAATGGATATGTGGATATGAATGACCTTGTGGACATAGTGCCTATCGATGATTTCGCCAATTCATTCACCAGTATGATGGATACTTCGGTGACATTTAGCGAGGTGTCATTCTCCCCTCCAGATTCAACCGGTGGACTTGACTTCACTCATATTCCCCAGGTAACTTGTGCTGAGTTGAGCCCGTCAGGCTTCTGTGTGGAAGGTCAGTATGCAATGAATGGGACCTACCCAATTCGGCTTGAGACAACATCGAGTGAGATGAACCTAGGAATCATCGATCTCGCGGCTCGTCTTCTCGATGTCTCCGACTCAAATGGTGATCCACTCGATGTGTCGTTCATCGGAAACGAGGATCTCGCTCTTCTGATGAATGTCCTTTCCATCGAGAAGGAGATTGATCCAGATATGATTGGGGACTTCATACCCGAGACAATCCCGCCAGCCGATATCACGATTCGCCTCCTATTACCGGACTGGTTGCGGTCCACCTCCGATTCTCCTGAGATGATTGAACTCGTCTATGTGCATGAGGGATCGGAGGCAACGGACGTCGGCATAACTGGGCCAAACCCGTGGCCTTGGGAGCATGCTCTATGCTACGAGACGACGGATTGTACCGATGAGAGCGAGGATGTCTTCTGCCTTTCCACTTGGCGTACCTGCATTCGTAGCGAGGTTGAAGTGGATTTATCCAGCTTTAGTATTCGGGAGTTCAGTGGAGAGGTTGAGATGGATCTTGAGGCTTCCGTGCAAGTTCATGTTCACCGGATAGGTCTGCCAGAATCATTGGATGACGATGTGCCTTACATCTCTGTAGAATCGATTCCATCAGATCTTATCAGACATGTAATTGCCCTCGGAGATGACAGAGACGGCGGCTTGCTTGCCGGTCTTGTGGATGCTCCAATACTTCCGTTTGGTGATGTGAATCATACGCTTGAGGTTTCAGATCAGGGTTTCCAGAATCTTTCATTTGCACTTACTCAACTAATTTCTGATTCAATTCAACAATTGAATCAGGATATCGATGATGAGATGGATGGACTGAATGACCAGTTGAAGGCCGATCTTGAGGCCCAAGGTATTCCAGTTGAATTCAACGGAATAGTCATCGATCTTTCAGGAATTTCTCTTATTACGGAGATTAGTCCATTCACAGAGATCCAAGGAAATGAACTCTCGGATGAGATTCCGATTACTATCGGAGCACGTCTCGAGAAGACCACTATCCGGATTGGGATGATGGAAGGCAAAATGTTCGGTATAGAAACCATGTCCAACCCTGCACGAATTTCTGCAAGTATCATGGAATCCTTAGCGGGTTCTTTCGTAGGTGGGCTTGCAGTCAACAGTGGTATGCGCGGCTTTGCTGCACCAGTCTATACTACCGAAATCCCATCCGTTGGCTCTACCGCAGAGGGCATTGAACTCAAGCCAGGTGTTGAGGTGAACCTTGGATTCCCTCGAGGTCTAGGAGTTGCGGAGATACATAGCGAGCAGGGTAACGCAGCAGTAGAGACGATTGATGGTCGCCAACATGTGACTTATCGAGTCCCTCTTTGTGAAACAGAGGATTGCGCAGATTCTACAGATACACTGACTTTCACGTTGATGCTTGGTTACGAGTTTATTCTAATCGAGATGACACCATATCTAACTGCACTCGCGATGCTCATTATTTTCCTCATGTATCGCCGTCATGCGAAGAGGGCTAAGAAACGGGCAATTCTAGAAGAGGAGAAGAAGCGCGCTCGCCGTGCAGTCATCCAAAATACTCAGGCGGTGCTTTTGGAAGATGGATTGCAACCTATGCCGATGGATGGTGATTGGTCTGAATCAGGTGGATGGGGCGAAGATCCGTGGGCTGATAACGACCCTGCTGAAATCTATATGCAGGGCCGAATTAAACAGAAGATGCGCTGATTATCGATGTAGATGTTCTATAATTCGTTCAGCTAATGCAGGCCCTATACCTGGTGCTGAGACCAAATCCTTGGCCGTTGCATGTTCGATGCCCTTTCTGCCACCGAAATGACGGAGAAGTGATTGAAGCTTCTTTGCACCGAGCCCAGGGACCGTTTCGAGAGGATCAGCAATTGCTGAGCGAGCTCGTCGTTTGCGATGAAAGCGATTGACAAACCGATGTGCTTCGTCTCTAGCATGAATGAATAGACGACCTCTACGATCGAGAATTATTGGAGCTTCATTAGGACGATAGAGAGTTTCCTCTTTCTTCGCGAGAGCCGCATATGTGATGGAATCGTTTAGCTCGAGATCATCGAGAAGATCCCTCATCATGTTCAGATGGGTTTCACCACCATCCAGTAGAACGAGATCTGGCCAATTCTCTTGCTTACGAATCCATCGTTCGATAACTTCGCGCATCATCCTTAGGTCATCTGGAGCGTCAGTCTTCACTTTGTAAGTTCGATATTCCTCTTTCAAAGGTCGACCGTATTGCATCGCTACAGATGCTCCGACCCGTTCTTCACCTTGTAATTGTGCCATATCGAAACAGACGATGTAATCCAGGGAATCCATGCCCAGTAAGTTAGCTGCGTCGTCTGCCGCAATCTGCTCAATACTCCCCGACTTTCGCTTCGCATTACGTTCAGCTTGAATACGTGCATTAGAATCCGCCATGGCTTGGAGTTTGGCTAATTCACCTCGTTGAGGAACTCGAATCTCGATTGCCCCATTCCTACGTTCGGTAAGCCAGTGTTCCATCCACTCTGATACTGGAGTTGGAAGCAGTAACGTCCTAGGCGGTCTTCGTGAGGCATAGTGCTCACTAAGGACTAGAGCAATGGATTCCATGATGTCCCCCCTATGGATTAGAGGATACTGTACTTGTCCCTGGATAGTCCCTTCTTTGGTGTGGAGTATTACTACAGTTCCAATATCTCCATGTGAAGAGAATCCGATTGCATCGCAGTCTTGATAGAAACGGCTGTGAATGATCTGTTGAGACAATGTTTTGTGAATAGCTGCAATCATATCACGAATTCTGGCAGCGTTTTCAAAGGCCATTCGTCGTGATGCTTCATCCATCTCCCTTTGTAGAGATTCGATTAGTACTCTCGCATCTCCATCTAGTACTCCAATTACAGCCTTCACAATATCTGGATACCCTTCTGGATCATGACAGGGCCCTTTGCATAGTCCGATATGCCTAGCCATACACCCATCTTTCCCTTTGCAATCTTTGTCTCTGATTCCAAACTCATACCTTAGCACCTGAATAACTCGTTTGGCAGCACCTGCATCTGGAAATGGACCCCATATCGACGCATCTGCGGGAGGATTTCGAGTGTATAGGATTCTAGGAAATTCTTCGTTTGATATGGCAATGAAGGGATACGACTTGTCGTCTTTCAGTAACGAGTTATATCGAGGTTTATGCTTCCGAATCAGTTGACGTTCTAGCATCAGTGCTTCACTAGGATTCTGCGTCACGATACAATCTACATGATCCGCTGCCTCGACTAGTGATGGAATCATTGCTCGGTCTGGACTCTTAGAGAAGTAAGAGCGAACACGGTCACGTAGTACTGTCGCCTTACCGACATACATCACCCGGTCATCGTTGCGTTTGAACAGATATACTCCTGGTTTTGCCGGTAGGTCGAGACTCTGACCATCCACTGGCATGGGTCCACCAACGCGCGGACACTCAAGAACTCCCGCCTTCCTCGATGGTATGTGCCGCTCACACTCGCTGACCGTCTTCTCCGTTTTCTCTCGGAGCAGCCAGAGTCCCTGGTGAGTGCTTGGGATGTGCCGCGTACTGCTTCTCTTCCGGGGCTGAGTGAGCGCCTTGGCGTAGTTAGATCCGCCCTCCATCCTCATCTAAAATCTCTGCAGGAAGCAGGGCTAATTCTGACTCGGCAGGCGCATGTAATCGACGGAGGATCGCGCAAGCGGACAGTTGTTCATCCAACGCTTGAAGGACGCCGTCGTTCGATGAGTTTCATTGAACCAACGATAGAGAATCACGGCGAGATTGTTGGTTTTGCTCCGGAGAAAGTCGATCTCGTTGGCAGGGAACCTATGGTTGAGGATCTCTTTGAGCGCTTGGTCTCAGGAGATACACATGTTCTAACCGGGCTTGCAGGCATTGGTAAGACGGCGCTTCTCAGAGAAATCGCACATCATGCCGTTTTGGAAGGTTACAAGGTTCGCTGGGCCCAACTGGATATCGACAGCGACGTTCGTAGTATTGCCCATGATCTCCTTGGATTGACTGGTCCAGAAAGTCAGGAAGCGATTGTCGGAATGCTTGATGTTGAGGATATAGTAATCATCGACGGTATTCACGAGGTTCACCCAAGACATGAGAACGCCGTAATCGAACTAATCCTCGGAATTACAGAGAGAGGACGGACATCGATTGCGTGTCGAGCACCAGTACCCGATACACTTCGCGACCTTCCTGTGATCAAGCTCGAAGGTTTGACGCCGGAGAATGCAGCGAAAATGTTGCCTGATGACATGGATTCTGAAGAGGCACTTCGCCTTGGTGAAGCATTAGGAGGGCATCCACTTGCACTTGCTCTTTTGGATTCTAGTTCAGCGTTACCTATTGCCACTACTGCGGTTCATGACTTCGTCCAACAGAATGTATTGGTGAGTTTGGATGAACGCTGCCACAGTGTCCTGGATCGTGTGGTTCTCGAACCGGTCCTTCTTCGAGGAAATGAAGTTGAGGATGAGGATGGTTTTGTTGATTTGGATGAGCGCGCCCTCCTTCGATGGCAATCCAATCGTTTTGGTATTGAGACCCTCATTGCTACGGTTAGAATGACTGATTGGCCAACTAGTGAACGTGTGAAGATCCATAGTGAACTTGCTGGACAGTGGGCTGAACGAAGTGGTGGCCGGGCACGTCGGATTGAGATGCATCACAGAATCAGGTCTGGTGTGAACAATATTGCTGACTTACTCTTACCAGTCATCGATGAAATCAGCGCAGTTATTCCATCAGCTAGTATCACTCTTGTTGAGGATGCACTTGAGGCATCAGGTGGTGATGAAAGGCTTCGATTTGAGGCGGCTCGATTGAGTCTTGAACGTGCCGAATACAATGAGGCTGAGGCTCATCTAGAAAAATTATCCAAGAGTCCAATGAGTGACATTTTACGTTCAAGGCTACTTCGAGTTCAGGGCGATTCTTCAGGTGCGGATAATTTGGAGTCGTCTGCGATTGAACGGATGGACGAAGAGTCGAGAATTCGATACACACTGTCTAGTATTGTGCGGAGAATAGACGATTGGATTCCGACTCCGAAATGCCGGGAAGATGCGAATGTTATCCTCGCAGTCGTCGATACTTTCGATAGTTCGTTGAAGCCTGAACATCCACTCACGGCGGGCGCACGCATCGCAAATGAACTCTCTCGCTTCCGCCTTCATCTTGATCTCGATGATGCTGATGCTGCACAACGTGTACTAGATCGTTTGATAGCGGCTTCCGGGACAAAGGACCCTATTATTCGACGTATGCGTCTCCGGATTGAAGCACATCGTGCTCAACCGGATGATGTACCTATGATCGTTGCAAGAATTGAAGCCGAACCCGACAATATCGAAAGATGTCGTCTAATGCATTCAATGCTTGATCGTATGTTAGATCCACCGCCTGGGCTAATTGCGGGTTTTGAGCGCTCTTCCCATCTTCAGATTCCAGACTTCACACCGCTTGGCCGTCGTCTTCTCGCCTCACGATGGAGGTTAATCGCTCGTATGGATCCATCTCGTAGGATTCCAGCCCTTCGAGAAGCAGTTCATCATCTACAGCGAGCCGAATGTCCACGCGCAGCGTCTGAATTGATTGAGCGAGTCCATCGACTAATATAATCAGATTCTTGATCCAATCAGGGTCCTAGTATCCATGACTCCCTTGATTATACGAATCTGTTCCATGATGCATCGGGTAAGTTCAACTTCATCATCGGCGACGATTTTTACAAGTACGTCGAAGGATCCGAAGATGCCCCATCGTCCTTCTACAAGATCGATAGCTTCCAGTTCTTCTCTAACAGTTGCCTCAGAACCGGTTTCTGTCTTAATCAGAACGAATCCGATAGCAGCCATATATTCACCTTCAATAGTCCACAGTAATCAGTGTCTCAGTATCTCGAATTCCATCGATTGTACGGAAGGTATTCATCAGAATCTGAGCGAGTTCTTTGGGATTGTCGGATCCTACCCGAACGATGAGGTCATGTTCACCGTATAGGACGTGGACCTCCAGCACCGCATCTAGATTGTCCAGAGCGACGTAGACATCACGTTCTCGACCCGGATGAGTTTTGATGAGGACGAAGGCCGCTCCCATACGATTCCCATATCAAGCCGGTATTCTCCTGTCTTTGAACTATGCGTTTCATCTCACCCCCTCTTTCTATCAGGAAACCGGTGCATTGATTCATGTTGGTATCTGGTTTCCCACTCATGTCAGGCAAGGCATGTTTACTCGTCGCCTTGTTCTTGACTGCAAGTTGGATTGGTGCATTACAACCGTCAGAACTCGATTCTGAGGAGGAGGGGTCCATCTTTGTTCACTCTCGTGCGGTTACAACTTGGTCTGGCACCGTCCAACTTTCATCCTCTTACACTGTAGCTTCTGGTGATGAACTTCGTGTTCTATCTGGGACGACTATCGAGATGTCTCTGGGTGCACGCCTCTATGTCGATGGTCGTTTGAGTGTTCTTGGTACTGATGTGGCTCCAGTCCTACTTACCTCCGGGATTTCCACACAATCTCACGAAGGCTTGCAATTCAACACTTCATCGAATGGCTTTGGTTCAGTAATTCGTAATCTTACGATTCAGAATGCGGATTACGGAGCCACGATTTACGGTAGCAATCCTTTACTTGACAATTTGACAATTCTTGATCCGGATTACGTCGGGGTCGATTTGTTCAACTCAGCAACTCCTACGATTGTCAACCTCCACATAGATGAGGCTGGACAAGACCTACATGGATTCGCTAACACATGGCGATACGGACTTGGCTTATCGATAGGTGCTGGATCGGCACCTGTTGTTACAGGATTACGTGTTAATGATGCGATTACTCGAGGAATTAACGTCTGGGGAGGTTCTGGAGGACTTATTCGAGATTCTCATATTCACAATGTGAGTTTGGCAACACAGGCGATTTCAGCGGGCGTATGGGTTGAGGACTCCATTCTTCTGTTCCAAAATTTAACAGTGAATCGATCAGATCATGGTGTATACGTACGTCATATCACTGAAACGGGAGTGACGCGCCCTACTTTCAGAGACACTACAATTGAGAACTCGATGTATGTTGGTGTTTTCATTGAACGTTACAACCATTCTCTTTACGCGAATATCCCAATGAATGCTCAGTTCGAGGACCTCACAGTACGTGGCACTGGTGGTCCGAATGCTAAGGCGCCGGGACTCTGCACTGCTGCGTTAAACATCAATACCTCAGGAGTATACATTGAGGATGCTCTCATTGAGGACAACGATTGTATTGGTTTTAGAGGTTATATGATGGGACCATCTACCACGGTTCGAGGCCTAACAGTCAACGGTTCGGGTGAGGTGGGGGCATCGGACCCTAACCTCGGTTCAGGCATCTATTTACGTTCAGTAAATTGGGCACCAACCTTTGATGATATATCTGTCTCCGGTGCTGCTGCAAATGGAATACATCTGCGCAAGGCAAGCCTTCGGGGTACCAACTGGTCAGTAGACAACAGTAGCAGCATCGGCCTCTACATTCGTGAATCTCATCCAGAGGTTGACGGCATCATAGTGGAGGACAATGGACTGAATGGTGTCCATATTTTTGATGCGAACAACGTTCTCTTGGAAAACGTCGTCTCAGCGCGGAATGGAGCTTCTGCAACTGGTGTTGCAGATGGTGTGGGTTATCTCTACGAGGAATCAAACACCTTGACTGCTGAAACTAAGGATGTCACCTGCCGTACATGCACCAGTATTGATGATGCTCAAGGGGGGATAATGCTCAGCTCAAGCATCGATGTGGTCCTTGAGAATCATACAATCGTAACTCCAACCGGTATTGGTCCTGCTCTCCGGGTCGATAACAGTGCTATCACTCGAACAGGCGTCGTGACGATTCGTGGTATGGCAATCCATCAGGAGGAAGCGTCTACACACGCTGTTTCTATCGGTTCTAGCGATGCGCGCATTAACGGCTTGAATCTCCAAGGCAACCACAGTGGTATGTTCTGGACCGGATCCGGCGCTTCTGGTCTACCATCGTCACTCGCTTCGTCCACTCTTACTGGACCGAATTGTCTCAGCTTGACTGCACACAGTGAATTGTCAGTCGACTCCAGCGACCTCTCTACATGTACTGGTTCAATCACAGTCCAGTCCAGTTCTATCTCCTTTGATGGAATGCCTGACTCCAGCCATCTTGCTCTAAATCAGCCGGGAGCGAGTGCCATCAATCATGTGAAGTGGATTTCCTCTGGCGCTCCACCTTCTCTAAATCTGGGTGGCACTGCACAATTCGACCAAATGTGGCGAATTCATACGTGGGCTGTGAATCAGAACGGATTTGGTTTGCCTCATGCTGAGGTAAACCTGTCTTTTGATCACACTGAATCTGCAATTACTGAGACGATGCCATATGCTGGGAACAAGGTTCTCGGCCCCTTCGTTGGAATGAGAACCGATGCATTCGGAAGCACCTCGGTCAATGAGGTTTGGACAGGTTGCTTGTATGCTTCAGTGCGCAACGATACTGGTCCAACACTGCTCGACGCTGACCACAATGTGATTTGCGAACTTCTTCTACCTGATCAAGCACCACTGATTATCTGGTCAACGCCGGTAGATGAGCAGGTCTTCCCGTCTGGTGGAGAAGTGGTATTCAACGCCACAGAATCATGGGATTTAGAGTCCCAAGCGATGACCTTCAGTTGGACGAGTAATATCGATGGAGATCTCCATCTAGCTTGTGCTGCCATGAATGGTGATAACGGTTCGAATCTCACAGTCAACAATCAGACACCAGTTTGTTTCTCAGATGGAACTCATGATGTAACTCTCGAAGTGTGCGATACTTCGCTTAACTGTGCAAATGAAACCCGTCGAATCGAGTTAACAAATCTACCACCGTCAATCTCACTGACTCTCGATCCGCCGGCAGATGCAACGAACCGTATACTACTCGCACGCACTGAGGTGCTTCATCTCAATGCCTCCGCATCTACTGACCCTGAAGGCATGCCATTCACAACGAGCCTCGATGTCTCATTCTCTCCTTGGGCGGATGATCCTGGAGAATGTAATCCACCTACCTGTCCACTAGAATACAATATATCATTCGAGGATGCATCATCGGATATTTTCGATCTCGTCTTTGTCATTGGTGATGGTTTGAATCCAGCCACAACGTATTCTTGGACAGTCGAGATATACAACGAACTACCTCATCCGGATCTTCTAATCTCACGTGACAGCGATATTTCCTCATCTCTTGTGACCCTCGATGCACGGGGGACTAACGACCCTGAAGGGGATTCAATTGTCTACAGATTCCATTCCTCCATCGATGGAGATTTATTGACATCGCGTTCAGCACATCTACTCACAGGAGAGGCTGCTCCTCCAGAAGGGGTATGGGTGGGCCATCTTTCTCCTGGCGCGCATACGATTACGCTCGGCGTGGGTGATTCCTATGTGGGACACATTGGACAGGAAAATCTGCTGAACATTCTACTGATTGTTAACAACACTCCTTCGATTGCAGTCATTGATTCTCCTTCATCTGGAATGACAACAGATTCCGCGGAACTCATTCGCTTCAACGGCAGCGGTTCAGGAGATTGGGACCTAACATGTCCCGAGCAATCGCTTGCAACCATAGTATGCAACGAATACGAGAGTTCAGATGGTGATTTGGTTAGTGTTCTGTGGACCTCAAATCTGCTTTCTGAACCTCTGGGAAGCGATTGGGTTGTCGATGTTCGATTGCCTGCGGGCATTCATGACGTCACACTTTCTATCGACGACGGATCAGGTTCTCCTGCAACCGCTATGGTACGTGTCGAGGTGAGCACTAGTGCACCAATTTTGGTTCTTGATTCCCCTGTCCCTGGAATCAGCGTGTCTAGTGATGGGCCAGTACTCTTTGATTTCCGCAATTCATTCGATCCGGATGGAGATATGTTCACGGTTTCAATCACGAGTGATTTACACTCTGAACCACTTCTTGAGAATGGGACAACCGATTACTGGTACAACGACTACCTCTTGTCTGGCGCCCATACCTTGACCTTCACTCTGGAAGACGAGACCGGAGCAGTACGTATCTACCAGCAAACCCTTCAGGTTGATCCATCGGCTCCGGTTGCAGTCATCGGAAATATCACTGAAGGTACCTATGCTCCACCGGGTGCATCTCTCGAATTCATAGGCGCAGAATCATACGATTATGATGATGATATCATTCGTTACGAATGGAGAATTGATGCCCCTATGGGTACCGTTGTTTCCACACAACCGAACCTTACGTACCAGCCTTCGCCAGGAATTCATCTAATTCATCTTACAGTAATCGATTCACTCGGAAGTATCAGCATAGATATGGTCAACATCACAGCAGGTTCGAGTTCACCAATGCTGAGTTCGCTTTCTCATAATCCGAAAATCATCCGTGCTGACGAGGCTACTGATGTCATTATCACAGTCGTGCTTGATGATCCTGACCGAACAACCGGGCAAGTTCAGGCAAGGGTTGCCAAAGATGGAATTGGTTCGACGATTCAACTCAATGACAATGGTTCTGGAGTAGATGAGGTAGCAGATGATGGCATCTGGTCGGGGTCAGTCCTATGGACACCGAATGGCGGTGGATATGCGCGTCTTGAGGCGTGGGCGACAGATGGGGATACGGTGTCTCCTACAATCGCTGTTACAATCAATGTAGAGGGAGCAGTCGATTCTGGCGGACTTCTTGAGGAACTTCGTGGCGATATTACCACTGTTATTGGAGGAGTGATAATCGTTGTAATCCTTCTTGGTGGGTTGATTATGTTCAATCGTCGGCGATCACTTGCTCGTGATCTTGAACTGATTGAATCATGGGGAGGTGCTCCCGCAGGTGCCAAGGCCGGATGGGACGCCACAACTGAAGTTAGCGCGGCGGATGCCGCGGTGTCTTCGATGAATATGGATGCAGTCGGTAATGCTCCAATGGAGGATGACAACAAGATTCGTGGTGGCGACCTAGACTGGGATAATGTCTGATCATGGTCCCCATTCGGTCTTCGATCGAGCAAGACCGAGTCGCATAGAGAAAAGGAATCTGAGATTCTTCCATCCGTCACCCCATGTGTTAATCTCAGCATCACCAACACGTTCTCGGTAAGGGACACTAATCTCAATCGCTTTCTTACGACCAAGGTAGCGTCGGGCGCGAATCTTGAATTCCTCTGAGAGCGGCATCCCGTCGTTTGTAGGCCGGATTCTTTCATCTTCAAGAATTTTCTTTCTGAATACCCACATGCCACTCTGTGAATCATGGATTCCATACCAGTAGAGTGCCCTCGCAGTGGTGGAGAGGACCCAATTTCCTAAACCATGAAGTCCGGACATAGAGCCCTTTTCTGCGCGTCTTAGGCGATCGCAGGTAATCCATTCAAGATCATCCTCGATGAGCTTCCGCACTAGGCCGGGGACTTCTTCTCCAGGATAGGTGCAGTCCGCATCCATTGTGACGATTATGTCTCCAGGAGCCATAGCGAATCCTGTTCTGTAGGCTCGACCGTATCCTCTTCGTTCCTCGAGATAGACAGTAGCTCCTTCACTCTCTGCGAGCTCGCGGGTTCGATCTGTGGAATTGCCGTCGATTATCAAGAAGTCAAGTTTCTCGCACCACCCATCGTTGGGTACGGAGCGAATCGTGTCTACGATGGCCGCTTCTTCGTTTCGGGTCGGAATGACGACCGTGACATGAACAGGTAGCGTTTCACCCATGAATCGCGGGTTCAGTGCTTTGATTTGAATGCATTCCATATCTTAATCATCTCAAAATCTGTAGTTAATCTCGCACACAACTGATTTACACGGGGACACGAGTGAGGTCATGATGGAGCACCTCATCGCGGACCGTTCCGCCGGCGTCGGCCTGAGTCAGGCTTCCCATAACGGTTCCATATTACGGCGTTTTCTAGCGTCTGCGTTACTCCTCTGTCTTCTTGTTTCCTTTCTTCCAACAGCTATTGCCGATGATGATTGGAGTACAGCAAATGTTCTCACAGATGGAAGTAGCTCTTCGGACGCCGTAGATCATGATGGAGATTCAACCGATTGGTGGACGATTGACATTCTGAACGGCGATCGTCTTGAGGTTGACGTGACATCACCAACAGGGGATTATGGCTTCGATCTCTTCGGATGCTTTGGGACTGATCATTGGGAGGGTAAGGTGCAAATCTGGGACGCCAAAGATGTCAATGGTGTAATGGAACGCGATCAGAAGCACTTCGATCAGGATTTCTCAAGCAGTGGTTCTGCAAGCATCTCTGCTCTAGTGAACCCCTCCTCTCCCGATTGGGGTTCTCATACAGGTCCTACAACCTGGTACATCATGGTGAAGTCCCTATCTACATGCGCACGTGACGATTTTGATTACACAATCAGCCCCTCGGTTGACACCACGAATCGGGATACGGATGAGGACGGCTTTGTTAACACAGAGGATGATTGTGATGATGTCCAAGGAACATCGACCGAGGATCGTAAGGGGTGTCCTGATGGCGATTCTGATGGGTGGTCCGATGCGGGAGATCGTTTCCCAACTGATGGGACACAGTGGAGCGATGGAGACGGGGATGGATATGGTGATAATCCGGCACCTGCAACCATGCCTGACCATTGCCCGCAGTACTTCGGTAACTCAGATCAGGACAGATATGGCTGCCGTGATTCCGATGCAGACGGTTGGTCTGATCCAGACCCTACTGCAATCTTCTCGACTGAGTCATGGAACGTCTCCGATGGTGCTGATGCCTTCGAGTTCGACTCCACTCAGTGGTCGGACTATGACCTCGATGGTTACGGTGATAATTGGGATAATTTCGATTGGAATGCCAGTAGGGCGGAGGCAGGTGTAGGAGTATTCTACGAGGGTGCTACTGAGCCCGATGCTTGCCCACTAAGGTGGGGTAGTTCGATGGAGGACCGCATCGGCTGTCCAGATTCGGATGGCGATGGTTGGTCTGATCCTGATACTGATTGGGGGGCGGAGAATGGTTCCGATGCTTTCCCGACAGACGATACTCAGTGGGCAGATCGCGACTTGGATGGCTTCGGTGACAATCCAGATGGTAATTCTCCAGATGCCTTCCCAGACAACCCGTCTCAATGGGATGACAGCGATGGCGATGGCTGGGGCGATAATCAGGGCCCTGGAGCAACTCAGGTAGATTACTTCCCATCTGAACCAAGCCAGTGGGCAGACATGGATTCAGATGGGTATGGAGATAATTCCAGTGGTCTAAATCCTGATGGGTGTAAGGATCGTGCTGGAACTTCAACTATGGATCGTTATGGTTGTCCAGATGCCGACGGTGATGGATACAGTAATCCTGATGCAGAATGGCCAGCACACCCAAGTGGATTTGCTGACGCCTTCAATGATCAAGCCAGTCAATGGGCTGATACTGATGGAGATGGATATGGTGACAACCAATCCGAATCTGCATGGAGGCCCGACGCTTGCAAAGTGACAGTAGGGACGTCGACCATTGACCGATGGGGTTGTCCTGACTCTGACGGAGATGGTGCGAGTGATCCACAGGTAGATTCCGGCTGGCTATCCCATCCGGCGGGTCTTGCAGATGCCTTCCCCGACGATTACACCCAGTGGCGGGATTTCGACGGTGATGGTTACGGTGACGAGCCAGTTGGTACTAACCCCGACCGTTGCAGGGAGACACCAGGTACGAGTCAGGATGATCGATATGGCTGTCCTGATACAGACGGCGATGGCTGGAGTGACCTAGGCGATCGTTTCCCGAATGATGTGACACAATGGGAGGACACTGATGGTGACGGATATGGCGATAATCCTGACGGAAACATGCCTGATTCATGCCCAACTGCTGCGCTTTCTGAAGGCATTAGTTTGCTAGATCGACTTGGTTGCCCTGATACAGACGGTGATGGCTACAGTGATCCAGATGATGAATGGGGTGCGAGCCCTAATGGGACGGCGGATGCATTCCCTAGAATCCGTGTTCAATGGGCAGATATGGATGGAGATGGATTTGGTGACAACGCAATTGGTTCACTCCGTGATGATTGTCCGGAAACATCGGGTTCCTCCACCATTGATTTACAGGGATGTCCAGATGGTGATGGTGACGGATATTCCGATGAGTTTGGATTCACCAATGCTCAGTTTATGCTGATGGCATCCAACCCCACAGCTTCTTTGTTCACCTATCTTATTCCCTTCACGATGTTTGCTTTGACACTGTTTGGGATGATGCTAGGTCGTCGTCGAGGTGATCTCTGATGCGTCGTTTCCTCGTTGCGTTCGTCCTTAGCGCCCTTTTGTTACCACTTTCGGCGGGCATGGTCGCAGCGGAATCGGGTGTTATGCTCAGTGAGAGTCGAGTGGATCCAATGGACCTAGACAATGATGGAGATATTGACATGCTCCGTGTAATTTACGCAGTCAATGCATCTACGGGATCAAATGCAGGTGTCCAGGTCGTTGCCGAGACTGGACGGCTTGTTCTTCCATTTTGGAACAACCTAACACTTACCTCTGGAGAGACACAGTTTGGATCAATCGATATTCAAGCCTGGGAAATGGCGAGTTACACACTACATCTTCGAGTGTGGGATCATGATATGGAGGTCATTGTTTACGAGGAAGATCTCGGAACTTACGACTTGACAGCTGCGCTGAATCCACCTTCATTAGCCCTCGATTTCCAAGGACGTTCTGAAGTATACACGGGCGAGGCATGCTCCATTCTACGAACATTCTCTGATGAGGTTGGAGCGCACTATGATGAGATGGGTGTTGTCTCCTTGACTGGCGTTCCATGGCAGGTGTTGAATGATACCGCTCCAATCGATTGCAGTGGATGGCCAGCAGGACAGTACACAGTGTCTCTGCAGTATACCAACGGCCTTGGATTCGGGGCTTCAACCTCTCTTGATGTGACTATTCTGAATCATCCTGCACCGGCATTTGACCTCGTGGTTACTGGTGACAATCAGCGGATGGGAACAGGCTGTGCGGTGGAGGCAGTGATTGATGAGAACTCAACATCAATGCTCACTTATGATTGGACTGTGGTTGATCCTAGAGGCCAGCAGACTGAGACCTCGGATATCAACGACATCGATTGTGGCCTTTGGGTACCTGGCGTGCATAAGATTCGTGTGGTTGCGACGAATGCCCAGATGCAGTCGACTACGATGGGCGTTAATTTGGTCCGTCTCCCCCCATCCGATGCTAACGATCCTACGCTTGGAAACATTACAGACGATGGGACTTGGCCGGATGCGTCCATTGGAGGCGATTACGAACCAATTCCATTGTTCATGAATGTGCAAGCTTCGGCAGGAGCTGTTGCAGGGGGCGGTGTTCTCATCGGAATTCTCCTCGGTGCTGTCGTTGGCCTTCTAATGCGTCGAGGTCCACGCGACTCCATGAGTTCGCTTGAGGACGGTATTCTTGCACCGCCTCCCGAGGTTGATCCGGTGGATGAATCTACAGATGAGTTACCGACATACACTGACCCCCAAGGTATCACATGGCGCCAGCATCCAGATGGTAGGATGGATTGGTGGGATGGGACTCAGGCGGCTTGGGTCCCGTTTGAAGGTTGATTATTCTCGATGAAAACTAGGATATTTGATTCTCCTTCTATCGTGAAATTCGCCTCATTCGTGAGGTTTGAGACACCCCGTGAACCCGGTTCCAAAACTCCATTGATATCCCATTCCAATCCAGAGGTCTGAACTTCTGTGAGAGTGTTTGTGAAGATTGAGACTTGGGTTCCAATTGGTGCAATCATATCGAGAGGATTCAGTGGATTTACTCGAAGAGCGAGCATACCCGGGTGTAGCATCTGGATCTGTAGTGCAGGATCGGCAGCCATCACTGCGGCAATGTTAGCCATCTCCATATCTGGACGCCCGCCACGCATCCCAATGATCATGACATCGGTCCAACCGCGGTCAAGGCAGAAATCTAATGCCTTCTCAAGGTCATTTTTATCCTGTGATGGCAGTTCGATAAATTCCGTATTTGTATGACGCGTTCGGTTTACTGAATCAAGATCTCCCACTATCATACTACATTTGATTCCGTAATCTTGAGCATTGTCTGCTCCCGAATCCACGCCAATCGAGAGAGTATGTGGTGGGACATGTACCTGATCCAAATCCGTCCCTGGTAAACAGAGGAGGGTTGTCATGTACCGAACCAGAGGTCCTCCGTCTTGATTTATCCTATGAAGAGTCGTCAAGGCTGAACCCTTTAGGACATGGATGGGAGTAGGTACGCTGTGGCCGTGCGGCCATACGGCGGTGAAAGTGGTGAAGGAGCGCCTACTCGTTCTTCTCATGCTACTCTCTGTCCTCTCTCCTCTCGTTCAGCCGCCTACGGCTCTAGAGGGGGAGTCAGTGCCAAGTACCACAATCCAAGCGCCGTTACCATCCAATGATTGGGGGGAGGCATTGGCAGGAGATGACATCACCCACCTTGGAGTAGATTGGACAGTCCAATCAACGCGTTCTCTGCGTGAGTTCAATATCCTTCATTTACTCCATGGAGGGGGAACGTCCCATTCGGATAATTACTCTGATTTTGATATGGTCCTCGATCGGTTTGGTGGCATGCATGCATGCGTGCACAACGGAACCTCAGGCTCTCTAGAGTACTTCCATCTCAATTCAACTGGTATAGTAGTTCGAACAATCGTTGATGATCATATTACTAATGTCGTGGGCCAATCATGTGACATAGAATTGGATGCAAGGGACAGGGCTCGAATTGCTTACCTCGATGTTACGGCTAATGAGTTGAAGTTCGCGATAGATACGCCGTATCATTACGTGAATTTACAGGATTGGCACGTGAGGACTCTAACTGACTTTGGAACCGTGACAGGTCCAATTGACCTCGTAGTCCTCACGGGAGATGAGGATGTTAGCGGGGGCGCCGGTACAGATGTTGTTTTGTGGATTGACTCTAGCACAGATTATCTGCATGCGTCCTACTATACCTCGACTTATTGGGAGCATGAGCCCGTAATTGAGTCTGTAATCGAGGATTTTTCTGCACGTCAAGAAGGCACCTCTGTCCGTATTCTCCACGAGGTTTCAGGTTTGATTCGCGCTGCTGAATGGCCTTCAATGAATATGACAAACATCGATGCTGGCACCTACATAGGTGCACCTCTGGATGATGATGGTCAAGGCGATGACATTCAGACTGTATATGCTGGAGAGAATGAGACGTTAATCCAGTTCGCTCGAAGTTTGAGTGGCCGACGTGAGGGTAGAATCACAATTGACCCTGTTGAAACTATTACAGATCCAGATGGGATTGATTCTTCTCCAGGATTGATTCAAGGCGATTTCGATTGCGATGGAGTTTCTGATATTGTAGTCCTCACGGATGATGAAATTGGGATTCATCGAGGACGAACAAGCGGTGTGAACCCCTTACCAGATTCTACGATTGCTCTGACCTTAGGTGAGCACTATGCAGAGGTTGCCGACATGAATATCGATGGTTGTGATGATTTGCTGTTGGGAAGTTCGGGACAAGATAGCGCTGAGATACACCTAGGGACAGTTAGCGGGCTGCAGTTGTTTTGGAACCATACTGGGGACCAAGGTTCCGGATTTGGAGCAAAGATAGTTCCAATTGGGGATGTACAAAATGACGGGTATGAGGATTGGGCAGTCCTCGCAAATCAGGAATCGGGTTCAGGTTCGTCCATTGGACGAATCCACATATTTTACGGAGGATTATCACCTCCATCTTCTTCCGGACTTGTCCTAACAGGAAGCGGTACGAACTTGCAGTATGGTTGGGCGATTGAGCCTCTTGGTGATATCGATGGCGATGGCTACGATGACATGGTAATTTCTTCAGCTGGGGGTTTAACCGACCTCACTGGATACGGCCGCGTCGATTTGCATACTGGTAGTGCCATCGGTCATTCGACTTCTCCGGATTCCACTTGGACTCGAACTCTGCAAGGTACATTCTTGGGATATGCTGTGGAAGTTATCGGGGACGTGAATGGTGATGGCTTCAATGATCTCGGTATTGGTGAGCCATATGTTGACTCAGCAGGCCCGAGTTCAGTTGGAGCATTACATGTTTTGTTTGGTAGTGCCTCTGGTTTCGGAGGTACCTATAATCAGACAATCGATGGCCCATCAGCAGGGTCTCGTTTAGGCGTCCACATGGCCGCTGCTGGTGACGTGGATCGTGACGGGTACGATGATGTCTGGGCAATACGTCCGGGTGTCGGTAATGATGGCGACCTCATCCTCCTATGGGGGTCCTCGACAGGTCTTCTTCCCACTCCTCGAATCTATGAGATGGAGGATCTCTCAGATGTCGTTCGATTATCTGACCTAGATGGTGATGGTCAGGAGGAATGGATCTTCGTGGGGGTAGGCGATCTTCCTATTCACGAACATCTCGATCTTGAGGTAGCAAGTATCCCGGGTCCTTTCGGTGACTCTTCCAACTTCAATTCACTTGATTTGGTTATTGACGGAAGCGACCGTTCAGTGATTGGTGTTCAAACTGATACTGAATTCGTCATCTTCGATCGTCCAGATGAGCTATTCACCTCCACAGACCAATGGCATCAGACCATTTTTGATTCTGAAGACGCAGTGTTTGACGTAACCGAATCAGGTCGTATAATGGTCCTCACTGAGTGTAACCAAGGAACACTCTGTTTGAACCGTGAGATTGGTCAGATTGCATCCGTAGCGGTAGTTGAATCGACTGGTGATGCTGGCGCTTCACCTCATTTAATCATAGGTGAAAATGGTGAACTGAGGACTAGTTACATGCTAGGTTCTTCGGTCCTTCGATTCGCTAACGCTACGAACTCTGGTTTCCAGTTTTCCTCTGGCCCATCTCTTGGTTTGTTAAATGGAACTCCGATAATTGACCTTGAACGGAATCTCATGTTCTGGCGAGATGATGCCACGTTGATGGCGGCTCAATGGAATTCAAGTGGATGGGAGTCGGTTGCTCTCAGTCCTATAGGTGAAGCAAATTATTCTCACTTCGATGTAGCGGGGATGTCCTCGTCAAATGAGACCCTTGTAACCTATGCTGCAACGGATGGGCTCAGGACATTGAGATTTGATGCCGATGCTTGGACGACGTCGAACGAAACTGTTCACAATCTCTCAGAGATGGATGATTATCTCCACCTGCGTGCCTTCTGGACTGATTCTGGTGAGTCATTGTTTGCTGTGAACACGAGTGGTTTCGGAGTTGTAATCGATTTCTCAAACAACTCTACGGTGTTCGAGGAACGTTTCAATTGGACATATTCAGGGGATAGTCACAATGGTTCCTCAATTGCTTTGGATGGAGCCAACCTTTCATCTCAATATTTCCGCTTAAGCTATGGCGATCCAATGTTTAGCCCATTGCTCTGTCCAGTATCTTTGACGAGTATGTTAGATTGTTCGCTCTCTTCTTTGACGTCATCTGTCGAGTCAGTAGCGATGCAAGGTTCCTCTGTTATGGAGTTCGGCATTCGTTCGGATGGATTGGTTGAGACTCCATATGGAGTTCTTAGTGGATTAGATCTCGATGCATCTGCTGGTCTATCCGTAGTAGAGCGTACCGGTGAACGTGTCGGGATGGTATTGTTTGGAAAGACCGCTGGAACAATGGATGCAATCGCTATTCATCTTGACGTTGACACAGACCGTGATTTCATTCCAGATATGATTGATGATTTACCTGAACAAGGTGGCCAATGGTCTGACTATGATGGAGATGGGTTCGGAGACAATGCAGTAGGTCCTGGGATGGATGACTGTATGACCGATGTGGGCGGCAGTTTGTATGGCGACACAGGATGTGGTGATGTAGACAATGATCTTTGGTCAAACTTCAATGATGATTGCTCCAGTAATGGGCACTCGTATTACGACCGAGTCGGGTGCAGTGATGCCGATGGAGACGGCTGGTCAGACAACGATGGTGTATATTCGAATGGAGATTTGTCACCTCTCAACTGGTTCCAGGCTAAGGATTCTGATGGAGATGGTATCGGAGACAACCATGGTCCGGACTGTTGTGGTTCAGATTTGGCCGATGAATTCCCTGATGACATCAAGCAATGGGTCGACGCAGATGGCGATGGTGTTGGCGATAATTCCTCTGATCCAGATGGTGATCAATGTCTCGAATTATTCGGCCTGAGTATCTATGATCGCGCAGGATGTGTTGACAGCGATGGCGATGGGTACAGTGACCCTACTGCTGCGTCGAGCGCGATTAGTGATGATGCTTGGGAAGTCGAGGATGGTGCAGATTTGTGGCCCTGGGGTCCATCAGATACCTCGTCGGAGAACACTTGTGGCGCTTTGTGCCATCAACAGTGGGCTGATTCAGATGGTGATGGGTATGGCGACAACAACTCACTTGGTGCGTTCCTTAGGGATGCTTTCCCAACCGATGGATGGCAGTGGTCTGATACGGATAACGATGGTTATGGTGACAACTGGGACGACCCCGCTCTAAATGCGACTCGAGCAGGAGGTGTTGGCCAATGGGTCCCTCAGGCCAATCTCAGCGATGATTGTCCGACAGTGACTGGAAATTCTTCTCTTGATCGCTGGGGCTGCCTCGACACCGATGGTGATGGACATTCTAATCTCTATTCATTCGATATCGATCAGGACACAGGACTACGTGTGAACGAGCGTGGTGATGCGCTACCCGATAATCCAGTACAGTGGCGTGACAAGGATGGCGATGGCTTCGGGGATTTCCCACAGGAAGATGGGGGCGACCAATGTGTGGGTATCCCCGGTGTGTTGAATGGTGTCCCTGGTGATGGATGCCCTGCACCAATAGATGATGCGGATGCTGACGGTGTAGCCGATAGTTTGGATCTCTGTCCAAACACCACATCTGGGGCTGAAGTGGACCAGAATGGATGCGCAGATGCGCAGCGTGACGACGATAGTGATGGCGTCCTAAATCCTGCTGATATTTGCCCAGGCACTGCCTCCAGCGCATCTGTTGATTCAGATGGTTGTAGTGATGCTCAGAAGAATGCAGATACTGACGGTGATGGGGTACGTGATCTTGACGATCTTTGTGCTGACACCAGTTCATCATATAGTGCTGCAGAAATAGATGCGAACGGCTGCGCTCCTTCCCAGCGTGATACCGATGGTGATGGCATCACTGACGATCTCGATGCTTGCCCATCTACGACCATTGGGGCAGCAGTCGACGATACTGGTTGTGTCCTCGCCGGTGTTGACAGTGATGGTGATGGTATCGATGACATAGAGGATGCTTTCCCAACTGAGGCAACACAGTGGACTGATGTTGATGGTGATGGCTTTGGTGACAATGTGGAAGGTGTGGATGCTGATGATTGCCCATCTATATCTGGAGAATCCGATGAAGATCGGAATGGTTGTCCTGACGGTGATGGTGACGGCTGGTCAGATCCAGACTCCGCTAATTCCGTACCACCGATTGGTACAGCAGATGCCTTCCCCAACGATTCCACACAGTGGAGGGATCGTGATAGCGATGGATACGGCGATGAATCCGATGGCAGTAATCCGGACCAATGCCCTGACGTGCCAGGGGTTGAGGACGGTAATTCTGGAACTAACATCACGGGAGGTGAAGGTGGAGTTGGATGTCCATACGTCAACAAGACCGACACTGATGGGGACGGGGTCTACGATACAGTAGATATCTGTCCAGATAGCCCATCAGGGGTCTACGTTGACCAATCTAACGGATGCACAAGTGAACAACTTGAACAGGCAGGAAATGAGAATACAGGCGGTATTGATCCGATGATGATCGGAGCCGGAGTGGGAGGCGTCCTCGCACTTCTCATCGTAATCATGCTAGTTCTGAGAATTTTCACTGGCGGTGACTACGATGATGAGGATGAAGATGACTGGTATGGTGATGATGAAGACGAAGATGATGACGATGAGCCACGTGGATTCAGTTTCAGCTCTAAATCTAATCGTCGAGATAAACAATCGGAACCTCCTCGTCGCGGGCCATCGACACCACGTCCATCTTCTTCCCCCCCATCACGAAGTACCCCACCTAGTCGTTCCACAGGCCCTCCTAAGAGGAAGTCAGGACCTCCTGCTCGTAGCACTGGTCCGCCGAAGCGACAGAAAACTCCTCCCGCAAGGACTCCTCGAGTGGCTCGAACTCCTGTCAAGGCTAACCTCGATGATATCCCAAAGGTTGCAACTCCTCGTATTGATCCTCGTAAAACGGGCACCTCTGAAACCGCTCCCGTTCGTCGGGTACGTCGCACGGCGAGTGTGGTATCGACAACATCAGAAGATGAACCACTGAAGCCAACCACCAAGAAGGTCGCTAAGAAGGCCGTCAAAACAGTGAAGCCCACTTCGGAGCCCTCAGTACCGTTTGATTCCCTATTCGATAATCCGAAGAGTGAACAGGTCCTTGCGTCCATTGAGATGGCGCGTTCGATGATTGGTGATGGAAAGGAGGATCGGGACATCCTCCGACAACTGCAGAGAGCCGGGGGTTGGAGTGCAGAACAGTCACGAGCAATTCTCGATTCCTCTCGCTGAGAATCAAATCGTAGAATAGAAGCATCAGATTGATTCATGAATCACCTGCACGGACCGAATGAAAGAGGTGGGCGTGGATGACCGAATCTGAAGTTGAGGGCGCCTCTCTTCCAACAGACGGCATCGATGTCGATGAGACCTCTGCGTATTTCGGCGTCACCCAGACCTCAGACCTTATTCTCCGATTAAACGAGACAGATCGTCTCAACGGTCTTGGTGAGTTTCTGACATTGACCAGCGACCTTCTACTAACCGATCAGTTTGATTTCGATGTAGTTTCGGAACGTTTGGGTTGTGAATCAGGCGAGATTTACTATCTATTCGCGGGGCCGTTTGGTATCCTTACAATGACTGACCCCCTACGTCTCTATTTGGGCCAACAGGATTCTGAAGGAAACGAAGGTACTGCACCGGACATACCTGCCGAGGAAATCGCTGCGTTGGATACATTCAACGATCCATTCAGGATTCTCAAGTTACTTGCTGTTGGCCATACAGTTGGAGGTATCAAGGAGCTCGATCTCTATATCGCTGCATTCGAGGAGATGGTTGTTGACCCTTCTACCAATCGAGTCCGATTGATTGCTCTAAAGGCACAGTTGGATCAGGTTTTGGATAAGGCCAAGACAACCCTTGAGGTTTCAGGCCTATCGGTACTCAGTATGACCCAGGTTGCATCCAAAATTATCCGTGCACCTGAAGGGGCTCCTCCTCCGAAGGTTGCAGAATCTACCACTGAATCTGCCTCTCCTAATCCTGTTGAAGTTGTAACTTCTGTAGTTCCGGATCCAGTCGCTCCAACTCCAGAATCCATCCCTAGTCCTCAGAATATATCTGATGCTGAAGACGCACTTGCAGCCGCATTCTCTGGAGATAATCAACCCTCTACCAATTCAACTCTACCTGTTGATTCTGGCCCTGCAGACGATGCTCTCGCCTCTGCCTTCTCCGTTCCAGCTCCAGCCGTCACCCCAGATTCTACTCAAACGATACCGGTAGTTACTGATGCTCCAGTTAAAATGGCAGATGTATCCACGGAATCAGTTCCACCGAAAGCACCGATTCCTACTGATTCCCCTACTGTCCTTGCTCCATCTCGTGCCCCGATTGGGAGCCGCCCGGCTCCAACTCAACCTTCATTTGGACAGACCGCACAGCCCACTTTCGGAGCTCTTCCATCCGGTGTGCCCAGCGCTGCAGCCTCACCACGTCCAGCGGGCACAGGAAAAGTACGGAACGCAGGTGCACCCGGAATCCGAGCCACCATCCAGACCGGTGTCTTCTGCGCTTCATGTGGAATTGGTGTGGAACATCACTGGCGGCACTGCCCTCTGTGCTCTAACCGACTGATATGATTAGTCCGATTGGAACTCACCTGAATCGATTAGACATTGTTCACCAAGACGAACTGTTGATTTTGTAGAAACTGCGCTGGACCTGAGTTCAATTCCTCGTCGATTTTTGGCTTGTTTCAAGACAATGTAACAACTTCCGAGAACCTTCTCATCTTCGAGTGCATTACCGGTTATCCTCGCTTGAGGATTCATTCCGAAGCCGAATTCAACTAATTGGATAGTATCCATGCCATCCTCGGTAAGTTCGTCAATCTGCTCTTTGAGTTGACCATCCTCTGGCCCTTCGATTCCAATAAGGCGACCTTGATCAAAGACGATACTGATTGGTGACTTGAGGGCGATAGAGTCCCAGGCGCCGTCGATTTCGATTGAACCAGTCACAGTATCCGATTTGACTTGAGAGAAGATTTTGCCCGCTGGAAGGTTCGTGACTTGTCCCGGTCGGTTGCAAATGCCGTTGTCTTCAAGATTCCAACGCCCGGAGATATCGAAACTCAACTCTATTCCATTTCCTTCAATGGTAACGCTTCGATGTCGTCTCAAAACCTTACCCATGGTGGCGATATTAGTCTGAAGAGTATCAAAATCGGCAGTCATGCCTCCTTCAATGAACATCGCCCGATTTACTCCCGGCATTGTGGCTATCCTTGCTCCATCCTTGGAGGCGATTAGCCTAGCACGGGTATGAGTCAATGAGTAGCGCGTTGCAGCGATTACAACGTGTTGGCGGCGCATCATATCAGCTACCGGGTTCGGTGGCTCTTGGCCATGGCGATGTGTACTTGGCATCATCACCATGAGGACTCGATCTGAGACCAGTGATCCTGCTTCATAGAGGGCCTGTCCAATTTCTGCAGTATGTGGATCGGTGACAATTAGTAGATTTTCGTGACCCCGTAGTTGCATACAGGTATCAATTACAGTACGCGCAGAATTACGAATTTTCTCCTTCTCAGCTGCTTCCGCAGCCACAGAGCCGAGGTCCTGCTCATCGACCATTACCCTTGTATCATATCTCTGGTTATTCAAACCGCGTCTGAACCAAAGAGTGCATCTTCATCGGAATCAGAACAATGCAACAATTCCTTGATATCATACCCTGTTATAGTTTCAAAAATGGGCCCTACACGAAAGTATGCGCTTCTGTTGACAATTCTCATGATTGGTACCAGTCTCGTAGGGTGTCTGAGTATTGTGGATGACATCATAGAAGACATCGAGGATTCTTCCAATGATTATCCCTCTTTAGAACTCGGAGAGCGTACTCGATCATCTCCAGCCCTCCAGACCTATGATGCCTGTTCGAATCTCTTGGATGATTTACAAGATGCAGCCTTTGAGGAGGCTCTGGTATCCCTCGATCAGAACGCCTACTGGCATTGGACGGATTCGTACTACTATGCTCTCCGTGAGGGTGATGTCATGATGGATGGTGTTGCCGAGATGGCTTCAGATGATGTGGCTACGGAAAGTAGTGCGCCAGTCGCAGGCTCTACGACTTCAGAATCTGGAAATTCCGCCCCTGTCGAGGGTGAGGACTACTCTGGAACTAACAACCAGGAGGATGGTGTGGATGAGGCAGACTTCCTCAAGACTGACGGCCGCTGGATCTACGTAATCAACAATGGGCATCTCGTAGTCCTTGGCGTTCCTGAGTTCGGTCAGTTAGAGATGGTCTCCAACATGACTCTAGATGGCACCCCGCGAGAGATGCTTCTCGATGGAGACCGCCTTGTGCTCGTCTCCAATCTATACTACTGGAATCTTGAGACGGATGACCCTCTTCGTGCTCTGATGGTGATGGGAGAGGCAGATGAGTGGGGATACTACGCATATCGTATGTCGAACCTCGTGCAGTACACGGTTATCGACGTTAGTAACCGCAGCGCTCCTGTGATTGAGCGAGAGATTTTCGTCGAAGGGCATTACCATACTGCACGCCTCGTCAACGGGACGATGCGTAGCGTTACGCACGCCACGACCTACATCGATGGGCTGCTTCACTACCCCGAACTGCCACAGGATTACTGGGAAATCAATGACCGCTACAACCGGATGGATGTTTGGAACAGTTCAGTCAATGACGCAATTCTTCACAACAGGGAGGTAGCCGATGGTCTTGTGCTAGAGGATTTCGCTCCACGGATCCATGAGCGCATCGGTGACACAATCATGACACACCCAGTAACTTCTGGCGATTGTAGCGAGTTCTCGATGGCAGATAGTTCACTTTCTCGTGGATTTACTACAATCTCTACAATTGGTCTCTTTGAGGAAGAGTCAACAATCCAAGTAGATCATATTGGTTCTTCGTGGGTAAACGTCTACTCCTCAGGGGACATGATGGTGCTTGCCGAGCCAGCTAACGACTGGTGGTGGTATTGGGGTAGCGATTGGTCCGATGAGACCAATATTCACGCCTTCGATATTTCTGAACCAGCTAATACCGAATACATTGGTTCTGGACGTGTGATTGGTAACGTGCAGGACCAGTTCTCAATTTCTGAGCACGATGGCAGCATTCGTGTTGCATCCACGTCGGATAATTGGGATCGTTGGTGGTTGGCTGCGACTGATATCGCTGTTGATATCGCCGAGGTTGTCGATGTCGCAGTAGCCACTGATTCTGAACTTATCATTGAACCAGAGATTCCAGAATGTCTCGGCCCATCGAACCACGTATCTGTTCTGCAGGATATTGGTGACGGTATTCTTGAGACAGTCGGTGAGATCAATGATATCGCCTGCGGTGAGCGTATTTGGAGTGCTCGTTTCGTCGGTGAAATTGGTTACCTTGTTACGTTCCGAAACATCGACCCACTCTGGACAATCGATCTCTCTGATCCAACTAATCCAACAATTCTCGGTGAACTTGAGGTTCCTGGTGTATCGACCTACATCCATCCAGTGAACGAGGATCTTCTCCTAACTATCGGTATCGGCCCCGCCGGAGAGGATGGTTTCGGACTTGACTGGTCTCAGACCCAGATTAGCCTCTTCGATGTGAGCGACTTAGAGAATCCTACTTTGGCGGATTCACTTGCTCTTTCCCCTGGATACCTAGATGATAATTGTGATAACATACGCTCATGCGGCTGGTCTTGGTCATGGTCTGAGGCGACGTATGAACACAAGGCGTTCAACTATTGGGCTCCCGAGGGTCTCCTCGCAGTCCCCCTTTCAACGAACCGATACGTCTGGGATACAATCGAGGAGGATGGACGCCTGTATACCCATTATGGATATGAGTTCGTTTCTACGTTGAAGCTTGTCGATGTCGATACTGAAAACAAGAGTCTCACACTTCACGGTGAAGTTGACCATTCTAACCTCTATGGGGACGGTGTCCAACAGTACTGGTACTCTTCTACAGACATCCGTCGTTCCATCTTCATGGGTGACTACATCTATGCCATTTCATCGAACGGCATGACTGTCCATGTTACAGAGAACCTCACTCATGTATCAACAGTCGAATTACCAGAGCAACCGCGGTTGGACCCTCACACCAGCCCAGTTGTATCCACAGAGGGTGAGGGATCAACAGAATCGTCTGATGGTGACAAAGGATCGGCTCCTGAATCGGATGGCGCGTGACTACGAGAATCTGAGTACACGCCCAGTTTGTCCAGGCCGGGCTAGAGGTTCACCTCTGAACGATCCATTTTGGGTACGTCGATGAACTGGAACGCCATCCACGATAGTCCACATAGGTAGTCCAGTGAGTTCCATACCTGCATACGGTGTCCATCCAACTTTTGTCCAAACATCATCATCTGTGATAGTGCGACGGGTTTCCAAATCGACCAATGTTAGGTCTCCATCATACCCCTCGATGAGTGACCCCTTGTTCTCCATGCCATACACCTTCGCAGGACCGGCACACATCCACCTTACAACGTCAGAGACACTGCACTTTCCATCCATCGCGTGAGTAAGCATCAGAGGTAGTGATGTTTCGACTCCAGGCATACCTGCTGGAGCTTTGGGATAACCCACCGATTTCGCTTGTAGTGTGTGTGGAGCATGGTCAGTTACGACACAGTCGATGGTTCCGTCCTTGAGGCGTTTCCATAGAGTATCCCTGTCCTCAGTGTACCTAATTGGTGGATTCATAAGTGCCCGAACTCCGAGTTTTTCAACATCATCCTGATCGAATGTTAGGTGTTGTGTGCATACCTCGGTCGTAATCAGATCTCCTTTGTTGGATGCCAACCAATCGGCTTCAGATCCACTGGTTAAGTGAACGATATGTAATCGATGATCGTAATCTTTGGCGAGGGCAGAGGCCCGCTTCGTTGCCAATAGTGCACATTCCACATCTCTACATTCTGCATGAGCAGCGATATCAGTTCGATGCTCAAATTGAGGAATCCGATTTTGGAGCCGATTTTCGTCTTCAGCGTGTGTTGCGATGATACCGCCAGTGTTCGCAAAGATGTTCTCTAAGTGCTCTTGCTCATGAACGAGGAGATCCCCTGTGCTACTGCCCATGAAGATCTTGATACCGCAGACACCATCCATGCCCTCGATACTTTGCAAATCTGCGACATTATTCGATGTGGCGCCGATGAAAAAGCCATGATGAGTTACCGCCTTCTCGGAGGCTAACCCAATTTTCGATTCTAATTCCATTCGATTTGTCGCATTAGGTACAGTGTTCGGCATGTCAAGGAATGAAGTAATGCCTCCAGAAGCTGCAGCTCTACTTCCACTTTCGAGGTCTTCTTTCTCTGGATTTCCAGGGTCTCGGAAGTGGACATGGGGGTCGATTGCACCAGGGAGTAGGTGCAGGCCAGTAGCATCGATGACAAACTCGCCGTCTTTGGGTACTAAGCCTCCATTAGGAGCCACAGTATGGATAGTGCCGTTTACGACCCGCAGATCACCTTCTACAATCCCATTTGGGAGAGCCATCATCGTGTTCTGGACAAGCAGGTTGCCTGTCATCAGCAATCCTCTATGGTAACGACTCAATGAGCATTCTCCCCTTTCGGAGTCCTTGAAATAGGGGTGGCAGACACGACTGACTAGCGAGGTGGGGTAGTCTGGTTATCCCGTCGGGCTCATAACCCGGAGATCGTTGGTTCAAATCCATCCCTCGCTACCAATTACCTCTCGATATAGGTAGATGTAACGCTTGGTTTATGCAGAACCATTGTTGAAGAAAGAACATGAGTAGAAGGTTACGCTTCGGTGCCGTCCTCATCGTCTTGTTGTTTGCAGGTTGTGCGGGAGAGGAGGCAGTGAGTGTCGTAGAACTCAGCGTATCTGTATCGGGAGAACCAGGTACTGTTCACATCGTGAAATCAGCCAACAATGGAACATCAGAAATGAATGAACTTAGAGTGACCTTTGATTTCTCAGGAACGGATTCAAGTGGAGGTGCATTGACTGAGTACTGGCTAAATCCTGGTGATGGTGGGCAGCAAGTTACGGTAAACGCCGCTGAAGCGAGCACATTGTTCAGAGATTATGAGTCGCATGGAGTATTCCAATCAGTTGTAGGTGCTAACGATTCAGGGGAAAACTCAGCTACAGAAGATATTCGAGTTGTGGTTCATGGCGCATTCTACCTGAATCAGACACAACCTACAGGGGTTGACGAACCAGCGGATCTTCACATTGATGCTCCGTCTGAGAATTCTGTGGAATCACCACATAGTATGTCCATTTCATCTACTATCACCAATGTGCAGAATGTGGCTCCACTTCCTCCACCTGCTGATGTTGAGATTACCTGGCGACTTCTGGACCCAACAGGAACCGAAATCATATCTTACACACAGGTGATCAATGAAGGCCAGTCATACACTTGGACACACGAGGAAACCACTCCTGAAGTCGGTGGTTGGACATTAGAGGTAAGCGATTCGGTTCAGGATGAAAACGTTCAGCAGGAGACCAGTGTGGTTGTTAGGTACACTGAGTAATCAGTTTCACAGCCGATTGAATATCGACTGAAAGTGAAAAAAAGCCTACACAATGGAAACCACTGCAGTAATCATGTGGATTTCCAATTGAGGCCTCCTTCGTTTGTTCATATACCCCGGCATGTGGTTGGGAGATAACGCAAGGTGAACAAGATGGCTAGCAAGAAGAAGACCGCAACGAACAAAGACGACATCGACGAAGAAGTAATCGTGGTCGATGTGGAGGACGAGAACGAACCGACGATTGAGGACCTACCAGGTGTTGGTCCTGCAACTGCAGAGAAGTTGCGAGAAGCCGGATTCGATGACCTCCTTGCAGTTGCAGTGATGAGCCCATCTGAGCTTGCGGATCAGGCTGAACTTGGTGAAGCAGTGTCCTCGAAGATTATTCAGGGCGCTAAGAAGCTCGCGAACATCGGTGGATTCGTTAGCGGCACTGCCCTTCTCGATCGTCGCAAGCAAGTCCAGAAGCTTCGAAGTGGAGCTCAATCACTTGATGAGCTTCTTGGCGGTGGTTTTGAGACTCAGAGTATCTGCGAAGTGTTCGGCGAGTTCGGTAGTGGTAAGACACAGATCGGGCATCAACTTGCAGTTAACACCCTCCTTCCAGTTGACCAAGGTGGCCTCGGAGGCGAGGTATTCTACATTGACACAGAAGATACATTCCGACCCGAGCGCATTGCTCAGATGGCTAATGGAATAGGGATTGATCCAAATGAGGCACTGGAACGAATCCATGTTGCTCGTGCTTACAACTCAGCTCACCAGATGCTTCTCGTAGATGAAATCAAGCGGATGTCAAAGTCTGTAGATGTCAAACTCATTATCGTGGATTCTCTAACTAGTCACTTCCGTGCAGAATATGTCGGTCGTGGAATGCTTGCTACACGTCAGCAGAAGTTGAATCGTCACTTGAAGGAACTCAAGCAACTTTCTGACATTTTCAACGCCATTGTGTTGGTAACTAACCAGGTCATGTCCAAGCCTGATGCAATGTGGGGAGACCCAACTAAAGCGATTGGTGGCCATATTGTGGGTCACGCCAGTACTTTCAGACTCTACCTCCGGAAGTCGAAGGGCGGACGACGTGTCGCACGTCTGATTGACAGCCCCAATCTTCCCGAAGGTGACGCAGTCATCAGCGTAGTTGAAGATGGAATTCGTGACTGAATCAAGCTGGAAGATCTGCTAGGCGGGTCTGAACTGCATCAATTAGTTCCTTCACTGTCTCTGGACCGAAGGAGAATGTGAGTTCTGCAGCCTCAAATAGGGCTGGCAGCGGAAGTTTCCCTCCAAGTTCCATAGCTCGTGCATAGTTCTGTAATGCACTATCGAGGGAATCCAACGATTGAAGCCAAATCTGTAGAGCCCCGAGTTGAGCAATTCCATACTCGATGTAATAGAAGGGGTAGGTGAAGAGGTGGAGTTGTCTATGCCATCCGATATCTCTCATTTCCTCCATTCCGCTCCAATCTACATTAGCTCCGAAGCGTTTTCTTAGATTTCTCCAAGCTTCAGCCCGTTCTTCTCGTGAATGACTTGGATGCGTGTGCGTCCAATGTTGGAAAGCGTCGATGGTGGCAATCCAAGGAAGTAGTCCGACGACACCTTCGAGGTGGACACGTCGTGCTCGGTCCGCATCGTCTTGAGAATAGAACTCATCTAGATGAGGGTGTACAAGAAGTTCCATCGACATCGAAGCGACCTCAGCGAATTCAATTGGTGGGCTTCGATTGTCGATTAGATCTTGTTTACTGGAATACATTGCATGGAAAGCATGACCCGCTTCGTGCACCATCGTTTCGAGGTCTCTCTGCAATCCAGTGGCGTTCATGAAAATGAATGGACGTCGAATTCGATCAAAACTGATTTGGTATCCTCCTGGCGCCTTCCCTTTTCGACTGTCTAAATCCAAGGATTCCCCGTCTCGGAGGCTATCAAACATCGTTCCGAGTTCATTGCTAATACGGTGGAACATTCGGGATGTACCCGCTACCATCTGATTGACTTCTTCAAACGGGCGAAGCGGATCACGACCATGGACATCTACTCCTAGATCCCATGGACGTAGTGAATTGACTGCTAGGAGTTCCTTCCTCTGTGCATCAAGCGTTCTTGACAATGGAACACATATCTCTTCTGCAGCTCGATGGAAGTCCTCACAATCCGTGGGAGTGTAATCAAATCGGTGTTTGGCTACAAAGGCATAGTCACGGTAGTTCTCGAACCCTGCATTTAATGCGATTTGATGACGAATTGCTAACATTTGGTCATACAGATTTTCGATAATCTCTGAATCCTTCAAGCGACGAGCCCATACTGCTCTGTATGCTTCTTCCCTAGTATCTCGATTAGTGACTTGGAGAAACTTCCCCATCTGTTGCATTGTGCGTTCCTCTCCTTGGAATTGAACTGTCATTGATCCGGAGATTTCCTCATATTTTTGGCCAAGTTTTGTGAGTTCGGTGTAGAGGGATATGTTCTCCTCTCTGAATATGCGGATGTCTGCCTCAATATCTCGAATCATTACTCCATAGGTGCCTGAATCTAATTCATTGATGACTGGACTAGACATGATGCGACGGTTCAATCGATCGCCAATTTCTGAAAGTTTCGGCTCTGTATTTTCAACAAAATCGAGGTACGCCTCCTTCTTTACTTCATCATCAGTTGAGCAAGTCATTGCCACATAGAGCCGGGATCCGGCTTCTGAGACCCATTCTCTCAATTCTGATTCATCCCGAATGAGTTCTTCCAGCCCAGTTACTGTGTCTACTGAACGTTGCACTAGGTCTTCGTACAACGGTTGTAGTGATTCCCAATTGGTGGCATCGAGAGTATCTGGAACAAAGGTCATGCATCTAATGTCGACGACCTAATCCGTAAATGATTGGTTGAAATGATTAGTCAGATTGAACAGATTTCGGACCAACAGGCAACGGTCCTTCCTCACGTGTCCATTTCGCACATTTCCAGATCTCAACTGCCTCCGTTACCTTTTGACGCAAGGCTTCGAGTTCTGGATGATCAGGATTGTTTTCCTCAGTCCAACAGGCGATACAGTAGCGCTTCCCCTTGTTGTCCACGTAGTTCATTGGTGTGCAGTAGACATCGCATGTCACACAGTTACGGAGACCATGGAACTTCGGCATTGCCCTAGCCACGGGAGTTCACCCTATGAGGTTCACGATGATAATCAACGGATATCTGCGCTCGATGCCATCATTATCATTGATGATTCGATACCGCTAATCGGTTCAGAAGATGGAATTTCTAGTCGATCTGCACCTTCTCGATTCGGAACAGGTCTAGCAGTTCTCAGTTCTCCATTTAACCATGGCATGAGGTCTGAAGCCATCTGTTCAATCGCTGGTTCGTGTGCAGGATACTCCTCCAATAGGCCATTTGAATCAATTCCAGTGGTTCTTGGAAGATATACAATCCATACATGTCCATCTCCCTCTCTCGGGCCGATTCGATCGAAAGCAAGCCGAATCTGGTGCGTTCCTGCCAGGATACGAATGAATTCTGCATCAATAGTCCTTGCAACCATAGAATCTCGTTCCTCATTACGGGTTGCAACATGCCAAGAGGCCCATAGGTGTCTATCGCTGGAGGGGATTGGTCCAGCGATCAGCGCCCATCTATCAGATGGGCGGTGTTCTATCCAATCACCGACCAATACTCCTACGTCGTTGATTGGTTCGTTGAGGTCGACACCCCATGCGGGGAACCATGGTACATCGCCGGGTTCCATGAACAGTACCAGAACGTTCGATTTTTCAACGCCTCGTTCAGCGACGTCGTGCAAGGAGTCGTTGTGCATTAGAAATTGTATTATCGACGAGACGTGGACTCCATCCGCGCATATCCTCCAATCGTTTCCGATCTCGCGGACCCATCTCTGCGACATGGTGTGGATCCTCTAGCCCGATGTGATGCATCTCTCTGGCTCGAACACGTCCAATACCTCTGATACCCACGAGCCCGAGTAGTTCCGCGCGGACTCCATATCTGACCCTCCGCTGAATTTCAGCGATACATTCGCTTACGAATGCTGTTGCATCGGGTTGATCGAGGTTTGCTTGCTCATCGGATGAGAGCATTCGTCTCGATGCGTACAACAGCCAGTCAGCTAAGTCAATTCGAGTTCTCACATCTCCAGGTTGGGCTCCATGTTCCTTTTCGATATCACGTATTGTGCATTCATTAATCCAAGATTCGAGAACTGTGAGTGCCTTGATTTGCCCTAACTCTACATCAAGACCTTGTCGTGAATTGACTTCAGCAAGGTCGCTACTAGTCAAGAGCCTCTCTGGGCCGATAGCCATGGCACGATCCTCAATTACATTCGCCTCAGAGGACTTCACCCACATTGGGAGGAAGTCCGGTGTTGTGGTCACGAGATGTATGAGTCCTGTTGGAGTAAGTTGGCGTCGATCATCAAGGCCAGCAGCGATTCTAACTGCAGTCCTAAGACCGATGCGAAGTAAGTATCCTGTGACGGGATTGAGATAGAGCCGAGATATGGTTTCTCCGAATGGTGTGGCGGCATAGGTCATATTTGCAGGGTCTTCATGAATCTCATCGATCTGGTTTAGTGATGCGGCAGTTGTGAATCCAAATACAGCAGGCCCCTTGCGTTTTGGAGTTGGATCATTCATTTCTCGTTTTATCCAATCTAATCCATCGAGTGCGGATGCAGCTGCGGCCCATGTCGGGAGTTCATCTTCCCAATTTTCTTCAATCTCTTCTTTTATCGGTCTGGATGCGATTCGTTCTGCAACAAGATTTGATTCACCTGTACGCAATATCATATCTCGTTGCACAAGCCATTCAATCATCCGATCGATTCTCTGATGCAAATTGTGTTTGTCTATCTGGCGGGCGAGAAGAGTTTGCTCAAAGAAGGTACGTAGGGCATCTCTGTCCGTTAGCCCTACTGACGCAATGGAGGCGAGAATGTGAGTAAGTAGTGCGGGATCTTCCTCTACAGTGTCTGCTAACGGATTCGCAAGTTTTGATTGAATATCTTCAGGGAAACCGAAGATGTAGGCATCGATAATCTTGTCTCGATCCGATTCGGTCTTTGCCATGACCCAAGCTTCTCCTGAATCGTCGTATTGGGGTCGCCCAGCCCTCCCTTGCATCTGTTGAATTTCCATCACGGAAAGGTCAGCGTATCTCCCTCCATTCCATCGCTTCCAATCTCGGATTATTACTCGTCGTGCAGGTAGATTAACTCCTGCGGCGAGAGTTGGTGTGGCGCACAGTGCCTTCAACAAACCATCTTTGAATGCAGTTTCAATCTGAGAGCGCTGTCTTGAAGTCAATCCTGCGTGATGAAAAGCGACCCCTCCACGGATTGCGGTGGCAAGTCGATCAGTTAGGCTGGTGGCGTCGTCACCCCGAGTCAATGATGTGGCTAATATTTCGAGTTTGGATATTTCCTCTTTCGATTCGTTTGTTGCTAACCGATTTAGTGTTTTTAGGCGCCGTTTTCCCAGTTCTCGTGCTTCTTTTTCGGCTGAGGCCCGAGTTGAGACGAAGAGTAGTATTTGCCCATCAATTGAGATGGTGTCCTCTAGGATAGCATCAGTAATCTTACTGACTGAACCCTTGAGGGTTCGCGATTCAGGGAGTTCAATATCCTCGTTGGGACCAACAGCTCTGTGAATATCTAGTTCCAAACCAGTCAATGTCCCATACTGGAGTGTTACTGGCCTCCAATCAGATTCTACAAGATCCGCTTCCATCCATGCAGCAAGTTCCTTTGGATTTCCGACGGTCGCTGAGAGGGCAATCCTCTGTGCTTCCGGTCGAAGATGCCTCAGGCGGGCAAGAAGAACTTCCAATGTTGGACCTCTCGATGGTTCATCGATTAGATGGAATTCATCGGCAACGACAATTTCGACCTTCTCAGCGAATGTAGGTCGATTTCGTAGAAGTGAGTCAAGTTTCTCAGATGTGCAGACCACAATATCTGCATCATCTATGCTTCCTGTTTCCCCTTCTCGATCACCTACAGCCAATCCTACTGTCATGTCAACCTTAGAGCATAATTCACGAAGGTCGTCGACTTTCTCTGAGGCCAGTGCCTTGAGGGGGACTATGTAGAATGCACGTGCGCCTTCACCAGCGGTTCTCAAACGGTTTAGGATTGCCAGATAGGCTACGAGAGACTTCCCACTAGCTGTAGGTGTGGCTAGCAATAAGTTCCTACCAGAGAGGGCAGGAGCAATTGCTTCGATTTGCGGCGGATGTAAATTCTCGATACCTTTCTCAATGAGGTAATCGATGAGACGGGAATCGATGTTGAGATTGCGGACATCACCATCATCCCCGCCCATGCGAATGCATTTCGCGCCATCGTCCTAAAGCATGACGAGTGATATGGACTTCAGCCGCATTCGCTAAGTGCTTCATCTCTCCATCCTATGGCATGGACGGCGGTAACGATGCGATTCAGACACTATCCCTCCTCGAGGAGGAGCCTGATGTCAACGACTGGGTTGAGATTCTCTGGGGGTGCTTCCTTATCGCCATCGGTCTCCACCGTCTCTTCCATCCAGGAGACCTTCTCGATGAGAGTGCAATGCGCTGGATTGCAGGTGGTATTGTAGGATTAGGGATTGCTTGGATTGGGCACGGCCTGAAGGACATGATGGTGAAGGAGAACCGAAGGGCAACCGCTGCACTACTCAGTGGAGGTCCACCTGCAGAGACAGTTGATTACAAACTCATTCGAGACGTTCTTCTTCATCCAACAGAATACCGTTCTTTCCTACAGTTTGCCTACGAGCAGGCTTTCAGTGATGGGGTTCTCAGTGGTGATGAACTTGAGGAACTTAGCCAACTCGCATCGGCCTTGGAAATCGGTAATCCAGAGATTTCTCGTATCGCTACAGTTGCCGCGATTAACTCTGCTTTAGCTGACGGCGTGGTTTCGGAAGCCGAGCGTATCCTAATCCATAACGCGGTAGAGCCTCTTGGCCTCAGCGAGGATGATCTCGCAAAGATTGACTCCGCTCTAGAGGATGGTTTGATTGATGATGAAGAGCGTGAAATGCTCATCTCGATGATTAATCGCCTTACAGCCGAAGAGGAATGATTCCTTTAGACATAATTCTCTGCGACTTTGCGTGCCGCTTTCTCGCTGTACCATGTCACAGATAACAATACAAGTAGAGTACCGTATCCCAATGTGGTGAATATGAGCATCATCGGAGTTGGATCAGATGCACCTCTGATTCCCTCGATATCAGGGGTTATCTCTGCAGTATGCAGTAAGTTTGTTCGGATTGAAACGTCGACAGCGTCTAGGCCACAGTCACAGTAGGAGATGCTAATCATCTCGGGAATGAGTCGTGTTGTGAACCGGGCCCAATTGTTCGAATCAACTGTTGCAGGGCGAGTCATCCACGCTCGATCATTCACTGATCCTTGACCCGCAGATTCAATCATGGTCCAATCGATGTGTATTACATCGCCAATCGGTAATTCCTTGACTACAAGTGATGCTTCAAGCATCAATAAATCGAGGCTAAGGAGCCGTCCTGCTTGAAGGACGAACAGTACTTGTTCTCCTTGGTCTAATCCACTGGTCCTCATAGCATCGAAGATTGCTTGATCGATATCGATATCCTTCAGTTCCTCGGTTTGGATTTGGTATCTTCCATCTCCTGTGGGATGGATACCATCTACATGCAGCCTCAACCGGAAGCGTTCACCTGGCACGGTTGCAAAGAAACCGTTCGAGAAATCAGGGTCTCCATTCTCAATTGATGTGACGATTGCATCCAATCGTTTGTCAATCAGATCATCAAGCCCCCTCTCTTCAGAATCAGGAAGATTAGAGGTAGCGAGAAGTGTTGGAGCGACGGATGCAGAGAGTAAGATGAATATCAGTGCAATAGGTAGGCCGATCTTCTTCGACCAAGAGAAAGCAGCGGGGCGAAGGAAAATCCATCTTGTAGGTAGCAAAGAGAACAATATCAGGCCAAGGGATACGATGCCCCCTGAGCCTTGACTTCCCACAATTTCCTCCGGCGTCCCTACCCAACCTGTACCTGTAGGCCAATTTGCATCGAGTTCGAAATCACTTGCTTCGTTTGCTCCAGAACCTGAGAGAATCTCTTCGGCAATCCAAGAATAGATGCCAAAGCGTCCTTCTTCACCTTCGATACAGATTCTCAAATTAGCACGTTCAGAGAGTTTCCATCGTAACGTACTCTCGATGATGTCCCCTCTTTCTGTAGTTTGAACCGAGGGGGCCGGTTGGCGAACACCTTGGGTTGTGGTGAGTTGTGGCTGAGGGACGGGTACAGCAATTTCGGCCGGCATAGGACTCCATTCAATGTGGATCCTGAGTTCCTCAGCACGCTCACCTGCAGAGAATGTGAAGCAGTCGATATCAGCCTCAATTAATGCTCCATTCACGTTTTCACCAATCTCAATGTTCACTGGTTCCGACATTGAGCTTGGCTCATCCACATCTACCTGTGATGGAATTAGGTTCCATTGAACTGGTATGTCGACATAGGAATTACCTTTCAGTTCGAGTTTCCATGTGACTGGTCGATCGATTTCGAAGGTTAGTGTAATCTGTACGAGATCACCCGGGCTAAGTAACCGGCCGTTACTGAGATCAAGTGATTCGTCTTCAAGGCGGTAGTCTTCCGCTTCAGTCATTGGGTTCTCGGACTGACCTTGGATTGTCCATTCATTAGTAGAGGGTCCTAGGGCGAGTATGATGTTTAGATCAGGTCGCAGATAAGTGCCTGGATCTTCTTCTATCTCGAGTTCGATTACAAGGGTCTCGAGAATCTCTGGAATCAGAGCATGTCCTTCTTGTGGAGGAGACATCAAGAATTCCAAACGTATAATTTCAGGAGAAAAAGGACTAGCCCCGTTTTCTTGTTTTGAGATTGAATCTATGCCAATCATAAGGTTGGAAAGTTGACAGGTTTGTTCATCGGAGCAGGTTAGATTGAGGCGATTATCCACAGGCCCTAGTTCTCCAGTAATCGTAACTGGTGCCAGTAGTAGGATAAGGGCCATTGTGACGAGGACTCCTCGAATCCTGCCTGCCATGCCCTAGGGTCAAGATTCTGCATCATGAGTTTGTCCCGTGGGCACATCGATGAGTTTCACTTTGCAAACTCTGCATAGATACCTCCCGTTACTCCTACGGGAGCGATAATGCTCTCGTTCACAACGTGGGCAGGTCCAGTTCCATCGAGCCGCTCGTTGGCGTAGGTGCCGGCCAAAGGAGGGCCCAGATTCTCGTGCATTCTTATCCGGCCAACGTGCTTCAAGGTCCCTGAAGAAGCGGTCATGTCTCACATGTCCAATTGCATGCAGCATCTCATGATACATCAGGAATTGAGCGTAATCCCCCCATTCGTCTTCAGTTGCTACGGGATGGATTGCAATCTCTTTCACATCATCGATGCCCTTGTCTCCACCACGAGGTCCTGGATGATAACGGCAAACAGCATGCATACGTGTTGCATTTCGGCGAATCATTCCCAACGGTACCATTCGTAAGTCATCTGCTTGGGTTAGATTGATGATTCCTATATCGATCATTACAGGGAGCACTTGCTCACGAATATGAACGAGTTTAGAGAGTGACATTTTCTTGCCTCATGACCATCGATGATATGCTGGGTGCCCCTCTTTTACGGCGACGAAGAGCCCCTCTCCTCGTGCACATAATTCTCCTCCGGCATACAACTCCATCTTGACAGTCGCTCTGTCAATTTGCAAGTCGGTGACTTCACTGGTGATGGAGAGTTCTTCTCCTGATGGCGTGGGGCGTCTCAATTGGATGCTGTAGTTTGCAGTGACAGTACACGGGACTTCCTGCATCTGGTTAGATTCCATAATCGCCATGGAGGCAGTCCAGTTTCCATGGCAATCAAGCAATGTTCCGATAATTCCTCCATTGACCATGCCTGGAAACGCTTGATGATGTTCCTCGGTAACGAAGGACATCCGCAATCCATGTTCTACTTCTTTACGATGGAAAGAACGTATCTTCAACCCCTCTTCATTTGCCGGCCCACAGCCAAAGCAAATTGAGGTTGGCGCATGAGTTTCCTGAACCGAGAGCTCTGTCATCTCTATGGAATGGCTGCAAACGGTCTTTGAGGTTCGGGGTCCATACATTTCATCGAGTTAAGCAAAGTTTCGAACGTTTTCCATCTAATAGGTTCAAAGACCAACAGAATCCCCGAAATGTTGAGGTCTGTTTTTGTCGGACTCTTCTAAGCGGAAGTCCGCCAAGAACAAATCCTCTACCAAGGTGTCTAACCAACTTCCTCGAAGTCGTAGGAAAAAGGTCGAGCAGGCGCTTGAGGACGGAGTTAATCCAAAGGGTTCTCCACGTTCAAAGAAGAAGCCAAAGATACACCGTTTCGCACGCAGTCGTGTCAAAGTCGGCACAATGCGGACGATACGTTTTCCTTTGTTGGAGACAGAGATGGGTGATCCATGGCCGGTCCGAGTTACGGTAATTCATGGTTCTAAACCGGGCCCTGTGTTGACACTCCTCGGTGCAGTTCATGGTGACGAACTCATTGGTCCAATGGCGTTGACCCACCTCTTAGGGACACAATTCTGTGGATCTGATCGCCCCATCGATCCAGAGAACCTAGCAGGTACTATCCGAATCGTACCTGTAGTTAACCTACCAGGATATCGTATGAGGAGCCGTTACTTTCCTGATGGTAGAGACCTGAATCGAGAGTCACCTGGATCGTCGAAGGGGAATACCACATCTAGAGTCGCTCAGAGGGTTTTCAAGAACATAATCGCAGGGTCAGATTATGTCATCGATGTCCATACTGCGGCACGTGGAAGGACCAACCTGCCACAGATTCGTGCTGATTTAGCGGACCCTGCGAGTAACCTGATAGCACGTGCTTTTGGAATCGAGGTAATCCTTGATTCACTCGGCCCTAGAGGATCTTTCCGGCGTTCAGCAAACGAGATGGATATCGGTTATGTGACCTATGAGGGTGGAGGTGCAAATGCCTCTGATGCAGGTGCGGTCCAAGTCGTTCTCTACGGTATTTTGAATGTCATGAGATCTTTATCGATGATTTCGGGTAATCCATCTCGACCTCAGGCTAGGCTGCTAGCCCATGGTTCACAGTGGATTCGGGCGGATGAGGGTGGCCTTCTCGATATGCGTGCGCCAGCAGGTAGATTTGTGGAGGCGGGCGAAATTGTTGCTACAATTACTGACCCAGAGCGACCAGGTGCGATTGCTACCGTCATCTCCCCCGTACAGGGTCTTCTTATTTGCACAGCGACTAATCCATACGTGAATTCCGGTGCACCTGTAGGGCACATTCTTCCAATACACCGTGGGCGTAAGACCGTAGAATCCATGTTGAATGATGACCGGATTCTTATTCCATCTGGAACGGACGGAGATCCTCCTTGGAGAGAAGAAACTGAGGTTGATGAAATTCAGGTCGAAGGCGAATGGTTTGAGGGGAGTGTCGATGGCGGCTGGCATTCGGAGCTTGACCCACCTATACCTCAAGTCAGTGCAGAGGAAGAAGCCGAATCCTGAGGGTCAACGACCGGACCAGGGGTCATCATCGAAATCTGG
>DAFJ01000069.1 GCA_002497905.1 Euryarchaeota archaeon UBA251 | reverse complement strand
TCGAGAGTGCGAGTTTAGAGGACTCTGCGGGCTTGAATCGTTGGGAGGCAGCTGAACTTGGGAATTTGGTAAGAACGATGGAACGTATGGGGGATCACGTCAACCAATTAGGTCACTTAGCTAGTGATATTGAACGCGTGCAAAAAATCGATTGTAATGTTCTACCATTCACAATCGTACCTTCGTGGCTAAAGTTGTTCAAAGCACTCAATTCCAATATTAAACGCCCTAATCTCAAGGAGATACATGAGGCTAAAGATGAACTTCGGAAGAATATGGTTATACTTTCACAATTCGAGGAATCGCTCTGGGAGCGCTCGGAAGCCTCTGACGCCCTCTTCCTCCATCGTTGTTCAGAATCTATCCGTAGACTTTGTGCATATGCGAGTGATATGGCAGAGATTCTACTGAATATAATCATACACAAGAACGCGAGTATGGTTGTCGTCGAGTAATTCCGATTTACATTTCTCGTTTGCATGTATTTGCACAACAGGTTGACTCGAAGTCGACGGAAAATCCCATGATGTGCGTAGGTCTGGCTTCATCATGGTGGCGCTTACAATACTCGCTCCCGCTCGCGTTAATATCATCGGCGAGCACACAGATCGATTCGGAGGTCTCTCTCTTCCGTTTGCAACTTCACCACTTCTTCGCTTGACTGTCGATTCGGACAGTGATGGATTGAGCGGCGACGCAATTGTCGATGCACTATGGGGGGCAGCAGGAGGTCAATCGGCAGGCATTACGGTGGATAGCGACATCCCCATTGGTGCAGGTATGTCATCGTCGGCTGCCTTGTGCACGGCAGTAGCCATGGCGACAAATCCCAATATGGATTCTATGGGGCTGGCCAAGGAGGCTCAGCGACTCGAGCATCATGTACTTGGGACCAAGTGTGGGCTACTTGATCAAATCGCGATTACACATGCTCAATCTGGGTCCATGATGCTCATCGATTTTCAGAACTTAGATGTCACACAAATTCGTTTTCCAGATGGTTGGCGATTGAGGCTTGTTGATACAGGGGTTAGGCGAAATTTATCGGAGACCGCATATTCTGGAATTCAACCTGATTCAGGGGCGATGCGTCTTCATGTTGAGACAGAGAATGCTCGAGTTCGTTCAGCAATTGGTGCTGATGCAATTACGCTGGGGCGTCTTCTCGATGAAAGTCATGCTTCACTTAGAGACAATGTCCAGGTAAGCACTTCAGAAATTGAGCGACAGATATCCTCGATTAGGTCCACTCCAGGGGTTCTTGGTGTCCGATTAATGGGGGGCGGCTTTGGTGGAATGTTACTCGCAGTAGTCGACAGTGACGATGTACTTCCCGATGCTCTATGTCCGATTCCATCAGGCCCTGCCCATTCGGAAAAGTGAGCGAAGATGTTCCAAACGTTCAGGGGTGCCCATGTCGTGGAATTGAGTATCGTCACGATGTGCTGCGATTAATCCCGATAGTTGGGGATAGACTACTTCTTCCCAACTCCAGTGCCCCTCTTGTCCATATTCCATGACAATACGCCGATCTACTAAGTTAGTGCCTGCTTCATACCCGTTTAGCCCTGCTCGATTTTTCCCGGATTTATCATATCGGATTACTCTTCCATTATGATGTTCTAGATTGAAGTCATTGTATGCCTCTGTTACTGTCATCGTCAATAGGCATCCTTCTTCCGTGTGAGTTGTAAGAAGGGGCTTGAGGTCAATTGTATGGAGGTCATCACCCCACATCATGAGAAATTCAGCCTCCAGTAGGTGGCGAGCATTCCAAATTGCGCCACCGGTACCGAGAGGTTCAGGTTCTCTATGGAAGGTGATGTCCACAGTGTGGTGGTTGTAACCGTCGAATGCGTCTCCGAGATGCCCTATTAGGATGAGAGCACGGTCTACACCTTGTTCTGATGCATGATCAAGAATTCGGGTTAGGATAGGTTTCCCCTCGATGTCAATCAATGCCTTGGGGACTGTTGTTGCTATGTCTCCGAGACGCGTAGCCATACCCCCAGCAAGGATGACCAATTGAGGCATATTTGCCATGTGAAGCCCTCAGAAGAAACCGGCTACGACATCTGTGTTCGTGAGGTAGAACAACAGGCCGGCGCCGGCCATCATCATCATCCATGCACCAATGAGCTTGATCATTCCCGTCGCGCGCCGTAGGAAAACAATTGCCTGTTGTCGTCCAAAGCCTATGAGGGAAACGACTGCAACCATTAGGATTAGCAGACCGGCCATGAGTGATCCAAGACCGAATGGCACTGCACTGGCGGATTCGATTGTTGCCAGATAGCCGATGAATGGTAACACGGCAGCAGCCGTACAATCGATGCTGGCAGCCGCGTATCCTATTCCGTAGAGATACATGTTGCGACGTGGCGTGAATGTATCATCCATCTCTGTGGTAGAGAATCGATCCACGATTTTCTGGACCCAAGACATCAGGTGGCTTGTCCCACCGGTGAGCATAAAGAAGCCGAGAATGAGTAAGAGGGCTGCGATAAAAATCGCGATATCATGAATGATTCCCGAAGTCGCGAAACTTCGTCCCATAATCCATGCAATGATGCCGATGAAAGCGAAGAATGTCCACATCCCGAGTCCTGACAGGACGCCGATAACCACTGGGCCAGGCATCTTCCCCTTCATCTTCCCTGATTCGATTAGTTCGTCTTCTCTCGCACCAAGCGTGAGGTAGTATGAGATGAATCCTGGAAGAACCGGGAAGGCGCACGGAGAGAAGTAAACGAGAATAGAAAGCATCGCACCAAGGAAGACGATACCAAGCATCGAAGTGTCCACCTCCTGTACGCCGAAGGAGCGGAGTTCTGCCATGTCCTCGATGGTACCCGTCATCCCTACCTCAATCGCGTTGTCAAAAGCGCCCCAACCTTGAGCCGGCGTCGACGAGGACTCGCTTGCAATGATGTATCCCTCGGTATCGATGACCATTACCACGGGAATGACGCCAGTCCCTCCAGGGGTAAAGATTCGATTCGGGTCTTGTTGCGTCCCGTTCACAGTCGCAGCGTTTTCACTCCCGATTCCAGTTGCATATTGTGGTACGGTGTATTCGCCTCCAGAGGAATTGAGATACTCGAGGCTTTCGGAATAGTATGACCCATAGCCGATGATGATGATCTCTCGTTGTTCACTTAACAAATGCCAATTGGCCATCTCTGCTTCGATACGTGCTTGCACACCATGGCAGTTGGAGCAATCATGTGCCATCATATCGAGGACGATTACCTTACCTCGATGCTCACTTAGTTGGAACCATCCGGTGTCATTTGTCAAACCGTCTTCAATCCCAGTCCGATTCAAGGTTTGAAATTCTAGTTCCTCTATCGGTATGGACTCTCCAGTCTGGGCGAATAAATTCGACGATATACCAAAGACAGAGAGGCCTGCATAAGCTATGATCGAGAATAGGACGAGTCCGATAGCAAGGGCCTTGTAGGTTTCAGCACGCCCAAAGGTTCTGAGATCCATACCCGTTCGAGTCATGATCTGGTCGAGAATCGGAACGCTCTCTGGAGCCCCCTCTTTGGGTCTCGCCATATCCTCACCCATGTATCATCTGTGGCGGCATTCGTCTATGAATGCCACCGCAGGACGAGCCTCTTTCTCCCCGTCACCTTCAAGCCAAATTGCTGGGTCGGGCTGAATACTAGGACTCGTGGTCTAGGGGTTATGACGT
>DAFJ01000022.1:2894-8694 GCA_002497905.1 Euryarchaeota archaeon UBA251 | reverse complement strand
GCCACGTCGATCACCGCCACGTCGGTCTCCACCACGTTGGTTGCCCCATGAGCGGTTTCCACCTTGTCCAGAGGAATCATTTGGTTTGGGTTCTTCACAGCCAGTTCGATTACAACTGGTTTTACTTGCGAAATTATGATTATTGCACTTAGGGCACATCCAATCGCCCGGCTTCATCCTTGAATCTCGTTCATTTCCACGTCTATCGCCCCATGAACGATTCTGATCACGCCGGTCGCCACCTCTTCTGTCGCCTCTACCTCGGTCGTTACGCCGGTCATATCGTCTATCGCCACGATCGTTATCACGTGAAAATCGTGAACGGCCATGTTGTCGTTGATCTCGCCGTTCGCGACGTTCTCTTGGAGCCAATTCAAGAGTTGAACCAATCAGAGTTTCAGCTTCAAGATGAGGGTCTAGAATAACGACATTGACCATGGGGTCATCAACTGGGCCAATCACGCTGTCAACGCGACCGATTGTGGTCCCAGTTCCATCGCGAAGTCGCTGGCCCAAACGGGGTACTCCTCCGTCGAAACTTGCCAAAACGGATCCCTCGTGAGTCACACGCAGGACCGTGGCCGTGTAGGACATGACTCAATCGCGACGTCCGGCGTACATGAGCGCTCCGATGACAGCGACCACAAGGAAGGCGATTCCAGGTGCAGGCAAGGAACTGGAATCTTCTTCTTCATCGCTGATGATAATTGGTGGTTCGATTACGTTCCCTGAATTGAACAGGAAGGAGTTGTCAACCGTTTCCGTAATCGTTGTGCAGACCTGCGATTCATCACATGCTGTGACAGTGACTGTGTGTTCTCCTTCACTGAATATGTCGAAGTTAATTTGCTGACTACTCCAGGTGTTACCACTCGTTGAGATTTCACCACCTGCTGCCCCATCAATTTCGATTGTGAATGTTACCATTTCTCCATCTGGGTCACTGAAAACACCTGTGACCTGCCACATACTGCCATCGAATTCAGCGCTAGATACGGTGATAGAGGGAGGTTGACTCGCTTTCGTTAGAATTGTATCGTAAGTGTGGTGGTAGTCGCTCATTCCTAAGCCCGTTGCATGAACGCGTAACTGAACGTCGCCAGGGCTTAGTGAACCTGTATCTACAATAATACTGGTCAATCCACCTGTGACAGTACCGGTAGATGTTGCCACACTACTATCTTGGAAGAGACTGATTGTAACTTCCATGTTTGGCGCATTATCTTCTGGATCGATAGTAAACTCGTGTGATGTCTCGATGTTTGTCGAAAATGCCGTCGAGAATGGAGTGAATAGGTGAAACATTCGTGTATCTCCTGCACGAGCCATTCCGTTGTCATCGATATCAGATGGTGTACATTCAACGGAACTTGCCTGCTGACCGTTTGTGGTAACTTGCCAGGACCCATCGGCGGATTCAGCAATGGTCCAGTCGCCTGAGGATCGTGTGCAACTGAGGTCTATGGCTGAGAAACCAGCCTCGTCGGTCAGCCATATTCCTTGATCTACTACGGAGAGGAAATCTACAGTCATACCAGCTGGAACGGGAATCATATCGCCGTCCGCAGGTGCAGCAGCAGTCCACTGTGGCGGATCATTCGGAGGAGGCGGTTGGTTAGTGAAGTCAGCGAACATATCTTGTCCTACTGGCCATGTGGTTTTGTCAAAGTCAGTGAGGACTTGTACGGTCAGAGAGCCATCTGCGTTCTCAGTCACAGTCTCAGTAATGGTTCCATCACCTGTGCAGCCTCCAACTGGAGGCGTGGATCCCTGATGCATTTCATACTGAACCACACGCCCATCACATTCCTCGAATAAGGCAACACGAAGTGGATCTCCACCGTTGGAATCCTTCTCAGGGAATGTCATAATCAATTCAGCATTCGTCATATTGGTGGTGTTCATTGCAATGGTGAATGAATCAGCATTGGCCAAATCTGCCGTCCAAGTCATGGTTCCATTGAGCCAGACAATAATCTGACATTCATCGGGCGAGGTGACATCCGTAGTGTCACAGTTACGCGTTGTGGCTGCATCGGAGGGTGCAACGGGTACCTCGTAGCATTCACCAGTTGCTGAGAGACGACTCTGAGGCGGGCAACTCCTGTTGTCTGGGTGGTGAGGGGGAAACAGGTTCCAGTATTCTAATTGAAGCGGGTTCGATTCGTCGTTTATCCACGACGCGTTCTTCCAATCGACACCTTCTCCGCCTCGATGAGCTTCACCAGTACGGAATCCGAATCGTGGGTTTGTTTCGACGATACAGTCGTCTGTAACCTCTAGAATCATATTTTCCTCTTGGTTGGAGAGGTATCCGTTAGCTCCCCCCGGAGCTCCAATCGTACCAATTAGTTCGTCAAGATCGAAGCGCACTTGGTCAGATAGACTGTTGTTGATGTATGCGACTGCTCCAACCCGAGCACTGGCGTAATCTTGGTTGATGTCAACAGTAAACAGGGCGTAGGAATACTCGAACATATCCTCGAAGGTCAATCCTTCACATGCGTCGCCAATCAATTCGTCAGCGGTCTGTCGAGCCTCTGTATTTTGTGTGTTTTCTTGCTCGTTTAACAAGTCATTAGTGGGTGTCAGAACCCCTAACGTTGTTGCTCCAATCATGAGGAGAATTATTGCGTTCGCGAGCATTTGTCGTGCGTTCACCATGGTGGTCACTAACCTCCGTTGGACTGAGAGGGTAAAATACCCTGTCCTACCTTCTGCATCATCAAATACAATTCAATCAAGGCTTCAATTTGCGGAATCGCCGGAGATAGAATGCTGTGGGGAGAAACGTCCAACCCATTGTTGACAATATTAGGTGTACAGGGTGAACTGTAGGTTGGGCCACTTCCGGCAGTCGGCTTTGTAATATGAGCTGATAGACGCCATTCGGCGAGAATAGATCTGCGCGTTCTTGGAAGCGAACGAATTCAAGATTTGACGCATCGGTCGCATCTACGCCGAGGAGTGTCGCGATAACCACAGTTACTAGCAGCCATAGTAAGGTGAAGAAAAGCCAAGTGGCTACTCCAAAGGTTACGGACGATCCGAGGTCGTGAGCCATTGAGGATGCGGTTAGTTGTAGACTTGCGTACCAGAATAGAAGTAGAGCCGTGCTCATGATCCAGATTCCAGAGTCGAGAGGATCGGGAACAATGTCCATCTGTCGATAGATGAGGCCCAATGAGAGTAATTGCAGAGTGGCAACAGGTATCGCAACAGTGCCCCACACGCCGAATAAATGTGCCATCGCGAGATCACGTCGATCGATGGGTTGTGCTAGATCTATGGCTAGTTCTCCGGTCATTCTTGGTCTACTAATTGCATCAAAACCCACTAGCACGACCCCAAGTGTTGCAGAGAGTAGTACGAATAGGCTCGAGAGAAACATGACTGTGGATGCCCCATCGACAGTAATTTGCCCTGGTAGGGTGGTGTTAGGATCAGCGAATCCCCATACTGACCCGGGGATAAATAGGATTAGCAAGGGGCCAAGGATGGCCATTCGTTGGGAGCGAATACGAATGCGAACCTCATACAGGCTCAACCTAATGACGGTGGTTAGAGAACTCATTCAGATTCCCCCTGGAGTGCTAGATTACGTCCTAATCCGGTAGCAGTAGCAAGAATCTCCTCTAGATTGGGAGGGACTATCTCCATTAGAGTCAACCGAGACCCCTCTTTTCCGATTAGTTCAACGAGTTCTGCACGAAGGTCTGCGGACCAGGATTGGTCATGACGGGTTAGTCGCATATTCCAATCTGGTTCGCCGTCAATCTCCTCAATTTCAATGAACGTATTATTCACTATGCGGTCTCTGGGAGACTCCCCTAGTCCTGAAATTAGAAGTCGATGCCCAACTCCAAGGTCATGTTCGACTGATGAGAATGATCCTCTCGTTACGATTTTACCTTGATTCATAATTGCAACACGATCCACTATTCGTTCTAGCTCATTGAGTCGGTGACTACTAATCACAACCGTGGCCCCTTGGTTTGCCTTTTGTTGAATCATATCTCTGAAAGCGCCTTGAGCCACTGGATCTAATCCATTCATGGGTTCGTCGAGTAGAAGGATCTCCGGGTCGCCCATCAGGGCTACAGCCAATGAGAGTCGTTGTCGCATTCCTTGACTGAGGCTTGACAATAGGTCGTTTGTTCGTGAACGGAGACCTACCGTTTCAAGCAGATCCATTGCAATATTCCGATTTAAACCACGAACTACGCAAAGACGTTGGAGGACCTCCTTAGGAGTTCCAGGTCCCGACCAACCGACTCGTTCAGGCATGAAGCCCACACGCTTCCTGTGAATCAACTGACTAGCATCCTCCTCTATTGGCCTTCCATCTAGAAGAATCGTACCTTTCTGAGGTGAAAGGATACCAGCAAGTACACACATCAACGTACTTTTTCCAGCACCATTAGGCCCGACCAATCCGAGTATTTTCCCTTTCTCAAGACGTAGATCCGCTTCTATCAGCCCCCGTCTTGGTGGAGTAAGGCTTCGAGCACGAGCAGCAGCTTTTGTAGCGCGGCTGTTGCGGTAGAGGTGCCGCACTCCACTTAGTTCAAGGATGGTATTCATGTCGTCTCATCCCATGTGTCGGAATACTCTAAACGGGTATTGTATAATCGTATAATTCAATGTGATTGATTATTACACACTATCATTTCGATAGATTCGATGAGGCGACTTGAGGACACTTCCATTGACGTGGTCGTTCCACTCTACAATGATGAAGAAGTCGTAAGTATTCTCTGCTCTGCAGTATTCCGTGAAATAGAATCTGAATTCAAATCGGTACATTTAGTCCTTATCGATGACGGCTCTTCAGATTCCACATTCAAAATTGCTGAAGAAATTGCGAAAACAGATACTAGAATCCGTCTCATCCGACTTGCAGGGAACTTTGGACAACATCAAGCGATATCTGCAGGTTTGACATTCACTGATGCGGATGTAGTTGCGATTATGGATTCTGATCTTCAAGATAGGCCAGAGGATATTATTCGGATTACTGAACAAATGTTCCATCAGGACGTTCCAATGGCCATCGCCCGAAGTCAAGTTCGTTCATCTAGTTCCATTAAGAGGCTCACAAGTCGTTTATTCTCCATCGTGTCTAACATTCTAGTCCCGTTCAAGGTGGATTCAGGATTAGGAGCGTTCAGGGTCATGGATCGGAGCATTGTGAGGCTACTGAATTCAGTCAAGGAGAGTACTGGGACTCCATTTTCTCTCCTATATTCTCTCAATATTCCGTTTGCGATGGTGGATGTGGAACGAAGGGATAGAGTCGCTGGAAATACTGGATATACCTTCCTCCGTTCAGTAAGATTGGCGATGAATCGAATCCTGACTTATTCAATGACTCCTCTCCGTTTGTCTATGACTTTGGGCGTTATTTCAGGGCTTTTTTCTCTTGGTATTGCAGGATATTCTATTCTGAATTATCTTTTCGTAGACAAAGTAGCCCCTGGTTGGACTTCAATTGCCTTTGTCACCAGCTTTTTCGCTGGTTTGAATCTCTTGTTCCTCGGGGTTATTGGAGAGTATATTGGCCGTATTTACCTTGAATCGCGAGGAGTTCCGAGGTATGTGATCCAATCATCTTCTGATGAAACGGAGTAACTCTCTTGAGATTCAACGTATCTTCACCAAGCATTATCATTGTGTCAATAATTGACATTTCATAGGCTGATTTAGGCCCTATCTGCGGATATCTTTCAAACGGTCCGTATTCCATCCAAGACAGTTTGATTCCACTATTTTCAAACTCATCATCGATGTAGTTCTTTGC
>DAFJ01000022.1:0-2499 GCA_002497905.1 Euryarchaeota archaeon UBA251 | reverse complement strand
CCCCCTTCAACCCCTAGTTCTGACGATCGGATAAATTGGGTTTTGATTCCTAGAAATGCACATATATCTTGGATTAAGCCCTGATTGAATTCAGATAGGGTATTGATTTCTTTGTTTTCAAACCATGGTCTAATTATGTCCATCACAGTTTCAAAATGTGGCTGTTTCGAGTACACTCGACGGATCGTTTGAAGATGGTTTTCCCTCCATTCCCCATTTGGTAAGCCAACCTCTTCGATTGTCCGCTCACGATTTTTACCAACAGGTATAGTTAGCCAAATCGGCCCCTTTGGAGTCATTATTCGATTCCTACTTCTCCAGTCTCTCTTTGTGAACTGGACATCATCATAGAATACGAATATGTCTACCTCTGATATGAGTTGAAAATACCCCCTCCAAGGGATATAGTTCGATTGCGAAATTGCACATTTCATATCATCACATTGCTATTTTAGGCTCGCCTAAACCGTCCGAGAAATCAGCCCTATTTGATAGTTCGGCAATTTTAGGAGAACCTAAATTTCTCCCGTTGATAGACAGATTGCCTCTAAGAATTGGTTCGCTGCGCTTCTTACTTTCTTCATTGCTTCTTCAGTAGTCAAGTCCGTAGATATCACATGGCCAAATCGATCGGTTGCTTGCTCAAATTTGTTAATCGAATCTCCTTCAGATACATCGAGAATGATTTCCACACCTTTGGGTTTCTCGCCCATCGATTCAATCTCTCCCGATTGATTAGAGCAGAGTAGTATGGCTGCACATGGGCTGCCTTGGGGGGTTGAAGGTAAATGAAAATCTTCTCCTAGAACAATTTGAATCGCGATTTTGTATAGATTAACTCCCCAGTGTTCTCCACAAACTTCTGGAAGGCATGTACCTCCCATGCGAGCCGCAATTTCAATCATGTTTGGGCCATTTACTGAATCAATTAAGTCCACATTGCATATTCCATCTTCAATTCCAAGTGATTCTATTGCACGATTAATCAATTCAACTGTAGGTTCGAGCAATCTATTTTCTTCATGATGGGGGCTAGCATGTCCAATCGGGATGCGTATTGGAGGAGATGTAGTAAGATCACTATGGATATATGTCGCAACTAACTTGCCCCTGTGGACAATTGCTTGCGCCCCATATTCCTCTCCATCCACCCATTCTTCGATTAGAACACTATGTTTTCTAGAGTTAATTTTTGCGAATTCAAAGGCCTCAGATATCTGTTCTGTTGAATCAACTTTCATTATTCCTCGAGAACCAGAGGAATCTAACGATTTAATCACACAAGATGATTTTGTTTTTTGAAAGAAATCCATTGCCTCATCTAATTGTTCAACAATTTTGTGTCTTGCAGTTCTTACATTATATTCTGCAAATCTAGATTTCATTACGGACTTATCCATACAAGACACCGAAGTATCGTATCCATTTCCTGTGAGGCCTAACTCATCTACGACCAGCCCCATACTAGGCATGCATATGTCGGTGGCTGTAGAGATGATTCCATCAATATTGATTTGATGCGCTAAATTGAGAATCTCCTTCTCATCGGTAATATCTACTGGATGGAAATATTGAGCCATTTTAATTCCGGGATAATCTCCTTCTTTTGAGGCTACATGAACTTCTAAATCCATATCCAACGCTTGTTGAATCAGTGGAACTTGGTAAAGTCCCGCGCCAAGAACCAAAAGTTTCTTTTTCGATTTCATGGATTATCGCACTTCCTCTGAAGAATCTTTTTTCTACTCTGATTCATCGCTGATTTCTGCTTCAGAAAAAAACATCTGGAGTAACAAGAAAACAAAGATCCCAGCTACTGGGGCACTAGTGTAAGTTATCCAACCGGCATCAATCGAATCCAATACTGTGGTTTGATCGCCAGAGAACCATCCTTCGACTGCTGTAATCGCCGTAAATCTCAATCCAATGAATACGCCGAATGTAGTGCAGAGATTTGTAAATCTCGAATCTTGGTAGATATTTTGGTAGATAACAATCGAAATACCAATTGCTAGTAGGTGCCAGATTCCAATGTCGGAAAGGAGGCCGTCTAGGATATTATTGGCGATTACCGCTGAAGTTAGAATCAAAATGAATGAATGAATCACTTCTTTAGTTTGCATATCCATATGGCTATCCTCTTTGAACTCGGGTATCTCAGATATTCGGCGTTCTTTTCTTGTTATTGAACTTAGTTTAGGCAATCCTAAATTAATGGTTTATCTCGCCTTAACTTGGGGGGGGTGATTCAGTGAAGGCTAATTCCACTCTGGTCGTTGTAATCCTCCTCATGCCCTTCCTATTGTCGATAGGTGGCGAGGCGCTTTACGATGCAACTAGTCCTCAAAATACCAGTGCTCGCGGTGACGATGAGGAGGATTATTGTGAAGATACCTATGAAGATGATCAGGCTGGTTGTAATGCGGATACTAACTGTTCGTGGGATGAAGATGAATGCGATGATAGAGATGATTCCGATTCAAGTTCTAGCGATTCAAG
>DAFJ01000083.1 GCA_002497905.1 Euryarchaeota archaeon UBA251 | reverse complement strand
AGCAGGTGGCCCCATAGGTCCAGGCCCCATCGGAGGTCCAGAATCAATCGCTGATCCAGGTGAATCAGCAGGAGGCTTCACAGTCTCAATTTCTGATTTTTCAGGTGGTGGTGGCGATGGAACCGGGGATGTAGGCGGAGATGGTGGCATCTGTTGTACCGTATCTGGTGTTGAAGTGCGGATTTGTGCCGCTCCTGAATTCATGAATGCCGCTGCAAGTGGGTCATCTCCATTCATCTCAATCGGTACATCTGTTGTTGTTGTTTCAGAACCGAAGCCAGAGAGCGCAGATTGGAAGGCATCAGCAAAAGCATCACCACCAGTGCTTGAATTACTAGTCGGAGTAGATGAGATTGATTCGGAGAGGGGAGGTGCCTCAATCACATGTCGATGACCATCTGGGAAGGGGCCCAATTCTCCACGTAGACCTGCATGAGTGACTGAAAGCATCCAAGCACCGCAGCCAATAGGTAGGAAGTACATCGCCTCGTGTGTAGCGCCAGAAGAAATGTTTGATGGAAGTGCCTTGAAAACGCTAGTTATTGCACCGGAGGTCTCAATCGATAGCGAAATTCCAGAAGCATCTTCTGAACTGCTATTCTGGACGACAATTCCAATAAGAATTGCATCCCGGTCTTCCTCGTCAATGTCATTCTGGATACTAGTAATGTGGACGACGATGTCTCCGATGCGGAGCGTCGCCGGAAGGGCCATGGCAAAAGCAGGGGGAGATTCGATACTTGAAATCGTTCCATGTGCTCTTCAGCGAATGGGCCCTCGGTGAGCGACAGGGAGCGAATTCGCAATAGCCACGATGCTTCCTGCGGCGAGGTCAATCTCACTCTGATGTGTATGCCGCTGATGCATGCGAAACACATCACGAACAATGAACCAGATATTGATTACTGGAAGTAAGTAGAGCAGTTTACGAACAGACCGTTGATCCCAATCTTCTGACTCCATCGCATCACCATTCTCTTGAACGACTGCCAAACCCAGAAGCCGCTGTCCTAAAGATCGGGATAGCATCAATCCAGTGTATCTCCAATACAGAAAGTGTCCGAACAGAATTGCGATGGCCCATGCAAATGAGTGATCCCAATCGGCAGAGGTCCACATCGATAGGCTCCAAGCGAACATCACTCGTGATCCTGACAGAATTGAGAGTAGAGCGTTGACGAAGATTACGTCGAGCATGAATGCACCGGCTCTCTTGTGTATCGGAGCGAGAATGGTTCCATCAGGAATATTCCAGTGCCCATGTTCTACTGAGACAATATGCTTGGCGAGATTGGTAATGCCGCCATGTGTCGAAATTGGGTCCATAGCCATCTTCCTCCTACATGTGCAGTAGGTGCCAAGCCAAGAGGCTTCGTTCTTGTGCCCAAGTCAGCCAGAAGTCCCAATCTCTTTGATTTCTCAGTGTATTTTGATCTCCGATGACGATTAGACCTCGTTTTGCTCGAGTTATGGCCACATTCAATCGTCGTGAATCATCAAGAAATCCGATCTCACCTTCCGGGTTTGATCTGACCGTTGAGAGGATTATGACCTCTTTTTCTCGACCCTGATATCCATCAACTGACCGCACTTCTATACCATGCCAACGATCGCCTAACGTGGTGCCACCTGACTGTTCAAGTAAATCTAAGATTGCTCGAACTTGTCCATTGTAAGGAGTAATAACGCCGATGTCGGTGGTATTTAGATCGCCAGGCTCAAGCAGCATGCTGAGTATACGGACTACCCATGAGGCTTCAGCAGGATTCGCTCGCGAATGCCCATCTTCAGAGACTACCTCTCCTCCTTCGATTGGCAGGAAAGCTACAGGCCTATCGAAATCAGGCCATATTAGACCGGCAGGAGCAGGTCGCTCTTCTGCCTTCACTCCATTGATGAGAGCATCGTCATAATATTGCATAGAAGGAAATTGTGAGATAATGGGGTGCATCCGATATTGTTTCTTGAGCATGATTGAATGGACACCAAGTCCCCTCATACGATCGAATAGAGATACCCCCAAACCACCTTCTTCCGCCCTCCTTGAGATAACGGTTGGAGGTAATTGTCGATGGTCACCAACAAGGACAAGTTGTCTACATCCACGCACAATTGGAATAAGTGTCGCTGGTTCTGTAGCTTGAGTCGCCTCATCAATTAGAACTCGTGGAAATCTTCGGCCATCAAGGATATTGTGACCTGATCCGATACAAGTTGCACAGATAACCGTCGCTGTGTTCAGTATGTCTTCCTTCATCTGTTGCTCAATACGTCGTGCTTCACCCCAGCCCCGCTTGAGATCCTTGTGAGCAAGCCCCTTCTCCTTGCCCTTCAATCCGGATATCTTTCGTGCCAGGTTCTCGTTTAGATCTATGATTGCTTTCAGATCTTTTTGAAGCCGATGCCGCTCCATTCTTGCATCGAGAGTTGCTTCCCGTAGGGATTCTCTGACTTTTACAGGCTGTCCTAGCCGCACTGCATCGACACCAATCGAAAGGAGTCCCTGTAACAGGTTGTCAACTGCAACATTTGATTCAGCTACAGCGAGAATCGGTGCATTTCCTTCTAATGACCATCTTCGAAGAATCCGAACCGCTGTATGTGTCTTACCAGTACCTGGCGGTCCTTGAATAAGTGTCAGTCGTCGTGTAGTCGCCGCATTGAGGGCCTCGTTTTGTGTTAAATTGAGGTCGCTTTCATCCTTCAATTCTGATCTTTTACCACCCTTGATTCCATGATCTACGCTGGCGGATTGTTCTATATCGCGACCCTGTCCAAGAAGTAGACCAGTTAGCGTAGTCGCTTTCTCGTCTCCAAGGAAGGCGTTTAACGCATCTCTCATGCGATCATGAGCAATTCGATTAGCTCCTCGATCAATACGCCAAATCCCTTGTCGATGGCCTTTCGGGAGGTCATTCATGGCGAGAACGATATGATTCCGGCTTCTTCGAGCTACAACTCCTTCTACCGCCTGTCGGCCAAGAGGTTCATTTCGACTTAGCAGAACGATATCTCCATGCTTGAAACGGTGTGATGGCATCGCCCCTCCTTTCTCCATACTTAATCGGAGTAGACGCATTCCATACATCCATCCTGCTGAACGTGCTTTGAGATCGAAGAGACTTACTCCATGAGCAAGTAACCTTGCACGACTCCAGTTTCTCAAGCGGTCTTCAACCAGTTCCATTTCATCGTCGAGCTCCCATCGAATAGCTTCGATAAATCGAGCATGGTGATCCTGACTCTTTCTTGAGGTTGGAGATTCCAGTTCCTTCGTACCAGAGGTATCAATGCGATGAACACGTCCATCGTCACGACCCATGGTATGGGGGCATAGTCATCGTGTATGGTCCCTCCCATGCGAACTGTTTGGCTCTTGAAGGGCAATTGCATCAACAGGGACAGGGAGGACTTAACCACGGTCTTCATTACGGTACAAATACCGGGGGATGGAATCCGTGTTTGGACGGCGGAAGAAGGAAGAGACAAAGGATGGGCTAACCTGCCCTCTATGTACTCTCGAGAATCCTTTGAGTGCTGAGTCCTGTTCAAGATGCTATTATGATTTTACAGTCGGAAATCACCAACAGTCTCGGAGTTCTGATGAAAAGGTGGTGAACTCGCTCCTCAATGAACTGAATTCCGAAGTTTCAGATTCTGAAGAGGAAGGTATCGATGTCGATTGGACAGGCCATACCTTCGATATGAGCGATCTCAGCGTGGAAGTCGCCGATTATGGCGATTCTGAGGATGTCACGGTTTCATCGACGGTTGGTTTCGCTCGTCAACTAGTCAGTAATGAAGAGGTAGGCAGTGAAGAGGAAGAAGAGGAGTACATTCTCACAAGCGACGATGCCCCTTCATCGGTCGAGAAGTTTGTAGTTCCAGAAGGAGAAGAAGAAGATCTGTCCATCCCTGAACCTACACGTATTGCCATTGTTGACCCAGTATCAAAGGAAGGCCCTGGAATGGACGAGGACCTACTAACGGCGGATTGGTCAGAATCGGACACTGCACCGGTGTTGCCTCAGAACGGAACCGATGAGATGGACTCCATTCCAGATAATTTAGCTCCGACTTCGATGCCTGCTATGCCGGCAATGCCTGTCGTTAATCCAGAATCAATTGAAACAGCAACACCTTCCGAGCCAGAGTCTCAAGATGTGTCAACCCCACTTCCTGCAGTTGAAACTCATCCAGTTGCTGCCCCGCCTCCAGAAGCGTTCGCTAACACTAACCCTGCAAGTCTTCCGACTCTTCCAGGAGTCCCTTCCCCAGTACAGCCCAATGTACAGCCTACCCCTCAACCTTCGATACCACCAATGCCAACTGTGCCGACTGCCCCTTCACCATCACCAGCTACCACTCCAGTAGCGGTTCCAATGCCGAATCTCCCTACCGTCCCCGTAGCTCCTCCTGAAGTTGTTTCTGCGAGCCCCCCACCTCTTTGGCCTTGGCCGCAAGCGGAACCTTGGGATGATCGCCTTCTTGCAGGCAAGGTGAAGAATGCAATGGAGGCGGCCAAAATGAACAGGAAGGAGGAAGCGGTCCTGATTCTAGATGAGATTGGCCCTCATCTTGGGGATCGAACGCGGTTGATGCTCTACATCGGTGCTTTACTGAAGAGTCTAGGACGTTCAGATGCTCTATCGTCCATGCTTGAGATTGCACGTAAGGATTACACGGATGATGAGCATGTGCTTGCTGCCCTCAAACAGTTGAGTTGAATCACTGTCTTGTCATGCGACATTCGTGCACCCCACTCAAATGAGCCATCCAGCAGGCGAGGAGCATGTCCTTGTCCCTCTAAAGGAGGTGGATGTGATGAAAATAGTCGAGATGTTCAGAGGAGATCCTGACTCTGTGCATCGTGCCATGCCATGGTTGTCTCGTAACGAGCCAATAGGGCCCCAAATTGCTTCCTTCATTGTCGACGTGTCCTCGGGACCAAATGCTTCGAATTATCATCATTGGTTAATCAGAGAGAATGTTGGAGGAGAGTATCTCGGTATTATCGGATTCGATGTAGTTCGATTTAGAACTCCTGAACAGCAGAGGACTCGGAGAGGCATCCATTGGAATCTCGGTTATTGGATTGCACCCGAGGAGCGTGGTCATGGTCTTGCTACGATGAGCATCAATGCCATGATTTCTGTTGCAAGACAATGTGAAGTGGATGTGGTTGAATTGATGGCGGATCCGCGGAACGAAGGAGGTGTCCGTACTATACTCTCTGCAGTTGAGCGGCATGATGGATTCCCATCTGAGGTAGAACGATGGATTACATCTGATGACGGTAATGATGTTCTGTATGTATCGTATTGGATTTCCACTGGAGGCATTAGATGATGCAACGAATGTGGTGGTCTCTTGATACAGACGATGTTCATCATCATCCAGCAATATCTGGCCACCCTAGTCGTTCTAAGGATACTCCTTGGCCACAAAATCAAGGTATTCGAACAATGAGTGAGCGCTTAAGCCGAGGTTTTGATGGTTTTGAATCCTGGTGGTCTTCACAGTCTGAGGATTCAAGGATTACTTTTTTTGTGATTGGCGAGCAACTCGAGGACCCCCAATTCGCTCAACGTTTACAGCATCTTATTCGATTAAGGCCAGGTATTACCATTGGTATCCATGGATGGAATCACATATGTTGGTCTGCATGGGGGCCTCGTCCTGCAGAATTCAAATCAATGATTGAGAAATCTATCGAACTTCTTTCTTTCAAAGTAGGTTCAGCTTTCCGACCGTGGTTCAGAGCACCTGGAGGATATATTGCACCTTGGATGGCACCCGTACTCGCCACCGTCGGTATATCCATGGATTCCTCGATAAATCCAGTTTTTCTTCTTCGCCACAAGACGGGTCGCGATTCCTTAGGCAAGGTCAACGGGTGGAAATCGATTCGGAAATCAATGGCTGCAGTAAATATCGTTGAACGAGAGTGGTACACACGTCATCATCTACCAGTAAATGGACCTGCTCTCCACCACCCTGCTCTTCGATTTCATTCTCGTCTTTCATGGAGGAGATTAAGGCGTGCAGAACATGCAAAAGATGAGGAAATCCTCTCCAAATCTGATTCGGTGGTAAGTGTCTATTGGCACTTATTGGATCATGCACGTTTGAATGGACATTGGCGACCACCTCTTTAGATTTCAAAATAGTATGACTCTACTGAATTCAATAATGCATAAATGCAGGTGTGCAGAGCAATACTCAACAAGAGGTTGGTTGAGACATGGTCGTTCATTCCTTTCGCCTCCCAGATATTGGAGAGGGTGTTGTTGAAGGAGAGGTAGTTGAATGGCTCGTGGCTGTTGGAGAATCTATTGTTGAGGACCAACCTCTACTCTCAGTGATGACCGATAAAGCAACAGTCGATATTCCATCACCAGTTACAGGAATAGTCACTCGTTTAACCGGGGATGTTGGAGACATTCTCCCAGTTGGCCAAATATGCGCTGAATTTGAGATTGAAAACGAACAAATATCTCAATCCCCCTCCAGCTCTAATTTAGAGGATGACCATTCATCATCTTCGGATGAACTTCCATCAACTGTAAAATCGGAGACCATTCCAAGTATCAATCCAATTTCTACAGAAGATGACCCTGAGGAAATTCTTGAATGGCGTGATTCGATTATTGCAGTTAATCAGCATAAGGGGTCGTTACGAGCTCATCAGATTCTATCCAATACGGTGGAAGCGGCAAAAGAAGTTGGAGTTCCAGTCGGTGAGTTAACCGAGACGCCGTATCTTAACACAATCCCTCCTCATCAGGAACCCGATTACCCGGGTGATATCGATACAGAGAATCGAATTCTAGACATCCTTCGTTGGAATGCAATGATGATGGTTACACGTGCTAACAAGAATTTCGATGGTATTGGTGGTCATATCTCTACATATGCCAGTATTGCAACTCTATGGGAAGTAGGTTTGAATCATATTTTCCGAGGTAAGGATGGAGATGATCATGGTGATCACGTCTATTGGCAGGGTCATGCTAGCCCGGGGCTATATGCGAGATCTTGGATGGAAGGTCGTTTTGATATCGATAAAATCGAACATTTTCGTCGTGAGGCTTTCACGAACGGCCTCTCGTCTTACCCTCACCCTCGTTTAATGCCAGAATATTGGGAATACCCAACTGTAAGTATGGGCCTTGGTGCAATGACTGCCATACGCCAAGCCCGTTTCAATCGATATCTAAGAGATAGAGGCCTTGTCGATACAGACAGTAGCCGAGTATGGTACTTCATGGGTGATGGAGAATCAGATGAACCTGAATCTCTCTCTGAATTAACTCTTGCAAGTCGAGAAGGCCTGGATAATCTGACTATAATTGTGAATTGCAATCTTCAGCGACTAGATGGTCCAGTTCGAGGTAATACGAAAATCGTTCAAGAACTCGCCTCTCGATTTACTGGTGCTGGATGGAACGTCATCAAGTGTCTATGGGGGCGTATGTGGGACCCGTTATTTGCTGCAGATGTCCATGGTTTAATCGCGGCGCGTCTAGCAAGCCTAACTGATGGTGATGAGCAACGCCTCATGACAGCATCTGGCGAAGTTATCCGGAAGGAACTATTCAATTCCCCTGATCTTGCCTCTTTAGTTGACCATTTATCAGATTCTGAACTTGAAGTTCTAACAGATGATATGGGGGGTCATGATTTACATCGGATTTACTCTGCTTACAAAGCCGCCATTGCTTGCAAAGGTCGCCCAACAGTAATTCTTGCCCGTTCAATCAAAGGATACGGACTAGGTCCAACATTTGCAGGACGCAACGCAACGCATGGGAAAAAGAAAGCAGATCATTCAGCTCTTCATTTCATGAGGGATAAAATTGGCTTGACTTTTTCAGATGAAGAACTCGAAAAATTACCATACATCCATCCAGAGGATTGCTTAGATGAAGTTGCATATTTACGTAAACGTCGTGAGTCATTGGATGGATTCTTACCTGAACGACGCCCACATCCACTAGACCTTTCACCACCCCCCGTGGAGGCATTTTCTGAATTCGATACGGGCTCTAAAAATGGACAAGCCGTAAGCACCACAATGGCATTTGTTCGATTATTACGTAATTTAACACGAGTAGATGGCATAGGTTCTCGAATTGTACCAATTGTTCCAGACGAAGCTAGAACTTTCGGAATGGATCCATTGTTCAGCCAGTTGGGAATTTATTCACCTTCTGGACAGTTGTACACGCCTGTGGATTATGAGGTATTGATGCGCTACAAAGAAAGCAAATCTGGCCAGATTCTTGAAGAGGGAATCAATGAGGCTGGTGCGATGTCGACATTCATTGCATCCGGTACATCTTATGCTACCCAAGGAACACCTACAATCCCGTTTTACATCTTTTACTCGATGTTCGGTTTCCAAAGAATTGGAGATTTAGTATGGTCTGCTGCTGATAGCCGTTGTCGCGGTTTCCTAATAGGTGCAACTTCGGGACGAACAACGCTCAATGGAGAGGGCCTGCAACATCAGGATGGCCACTCACTTCTTCTTGCTATGTCCAATCCAGCGGTACGTGCATATGATCCGGCTTACGCATATGAGATGGCGACAATTATTCATCATGGAATAAATGAGATGTATGTCGATGAATCTGATGTAATGTACTATATTACCGCCTATAACGAAAATTTCGAAATGCCTCCCAAACCCGAACAGGCCGATGAAGGAATCTTGAGAGGTTTGCATCGTATCGAGACGCAGGGTGATGCTCAAGTTCGTCTTCTTGGTTCAGGATCGATACTCCCCCAGGTTGAAATTGCTGCAACAAAACTGCGCTCTCTCGGAATATCCACTGAAGTTTACTCTGCAACATCGTATGGTGAACTTCGACGTGAGGCTATGGAATCTGAAGATTGGAATCGTCGCCATCCAAGTCAAGCAGCCAAATCAAGTTGGGTTCAACAGCAATTAGACGACAACGTTCCAGTTACAGTTGCAGTTAGCGACAACATAGCAGCAGTTCCTGATTTGATTCGTCCATGGGTTGGTGGCACTTACCATGTCCTCGGAACAGACGGTTTTGGTCGTTCGGACACACGTGAAGCATTGAGGCGTTTCTATGGTGTTGATTCTGATAGCATTGTTCTTGATACATTATCTGCCTTGGTTAGATCGGAGTTGATTGAAGCTCCTCTTTATTCTGAATTTCTAGCATCAATCGACATAGAAGAACAAGATGACATTACCAAAATTTAACCTCATTTTCAATCCATAAACGGCCCTGTATGGTATGATTCCTAACTCAATTTTCTGAACCTAGATTGAGAAGTATTTTGAAGGGTAATTCTCAGGCCCGCTTATGCCCGTAACCGGAGATATTGATAGCCTAATTCAAAACATGAACGATGCCCTTGAAGATGCTGCAAAGCACGACCGCGGTATTGATGCTGCTGGGCGCCGCCTTCGCAAGAAACTCTCTGATATTGCCAAGACTTGCAAGGAAATTCGTGCTAAGATTCAGGACGAGCGCAACGTGTAAAATCGACGATAGGGACAAAGACCAGACCCCTCATCTACGTCTATGTTTGGAGCCCTTCTCCGCATCTTCTCCTATGGCTCAATGGCCGTTAAGGGGGCTAAGAAGGCGAGGGGTGCGTTGAGCTCAGAGCAAGCGGAGGCCGCTAAGGCTATTGTCAAGGATCCTGAAGGTTGGGGGGATTCTCTTTCTTCTGGGTGGGACAAGGTCAAGGAAGAGTCGTTTGAACTCAAGGATGCGTTTCTCACGCTTTACAAAATCCAGATCGGACGACGGACAACAAAGAAGGAACGGAAGAACGCGGTTGAAAAATTCGCAATGGCTGGAACTGCCCTTCCTCCTCTTCGTGTATTCAGCCTACCTGGTGCCGAGATGTTCCTTGGAGTCGCCGCCTTTGTCATGCCATTTCGTGTGATTCCAGATTCAATGCTACCGAGTATCCTTCGGTCTCATGATTACGTCCCTGATCCTTCAAAGAAGCGTCTTCGTTGGTTTAGAAAAGAGAAGGAGACGTTGGCAGATATTATTGAAGTCGATGAAAATACTCAGGCTTGACTCAGCACCCGCCAAGTCCCTCCACCATTCATCCATGGAGCATTCCCTTCATCTAGCACATTCCAACCGTCCGGGATAGTGTTGATTCCGGGTGATAGTACAATGAATCGGACATTCTTCAGATCTCCCCGATTTGGCAATGGCTCGCTTCGACTCAGATCCTCAACCCACCCCGAATCGGTATCTCTCCAGTGTCCGATAATGTCGTTCTCACCGTTGGGGTCAACCTCGATACGGAAGGTGTAGAGCCAGTGCATCCCAAGGGTGGCTTCAGAGATAAATAGGAAATCATCGCCCTCCTTGAGGCCTAGATCGATCATGGCTTCTCCAGCATCATCAGTCCACATGGTTTGGCCATGAACTGCGGTCAGAATGGAGAGAGGGAGTATGAGAATGATACCAAGTATTAGCGCCTTCTTTTTCGATTGAGGGTTTGATTGTGTATCAGCTGAAGGATTGTCTAGTCCGACAAGATGTATGAGGAGAATTGCGGGAAGCATAAGCATCGAGATATAACGTCCATTGTTGCCCATTGTCCACATTACCGTTGGCCATTCAGCATTCCAGAGTGCTGCTTCATAGGTCCATAGTGCAGCAATGTAGATTGTAATTACAGTCGCTAGACCCGTAATCAATCCAGTGATAGTCGCTATGCTATGATCCTCTATGCTTCCCAGCCTCTGTATTGTACTTCGTAAGAATGGCCAGAGAACCATTCCGAATAATGCGAATATCCCGATAGCATCGAAAGTTGCGATGATTAATGCGAATGCATAGCGTTCGGGGAATTCACCAATCGTTCCGATTGTCCCCGTTCCAAATAGTCCACCGTAGAGGAGGATACCGGTTCCTATTCCGATACTGCTTACCATTGCAACGTACTTCGGTGATCGTGTCAGGATTCTCATACGTTCTATGTTATCGAGCATATGCCATCCAGCGATAAGCAAGCCATAGGCTATCGAAAAGTGGATGGGTATACCCTTGACCTGTAGTATACCCGCCATTGTCACGGTTGAAAAGAGGCTTGAGAATACCACCCCTTTCCAGTTTGGTTCAATCCGTTGGAATAGTATGGCCAAGACCATCATGAGACCTAGAATTGCCATTGCGCCTTCAGGAAAAGTTCGCCCAGTTGCAAATATGAATGTTGGATGGATTGATACTAACGCAGTGGTAGAGATTGCAGCTTGATGGCCAAAGAACTTCCAGAATACTAGGTAGGTGACTCCACACAGGATTAGCATAATCACTAGCCCAAGAGCATGCGCCTCAGTTTCGGTGCTTGGCATAATCTCAAACCATCCCTCTTCAGTGATAGGTGCATATGCAGGGTCACTAGACATCGAATCAATCGGACGTGTATGCCCCCATGGCAGCATTGCTTCTCCTGTCCGGTCTTCCTCCGCAGCACGGGCCATATGGACATGGGTGTCAAGGCCGAGATTACTGGTAAACACAACGAGAACATTCAGAAAGATTCCAAGGACAAGAAGCCCAGTCCACAACTGGCTCGATTGACTGAGAGATGATGACAAACGCCTCGCCTCCAAGCCCATGAATCCTTGAGGTGAGGATACATGGAATGAGGTTTCGCTGTTCAGAAATCGAAGAGTGTAGGCTTTGACTCTGATCGGAGGCGACCGACTGATGCAAGCCGCTCCAAGGCCCGTTCCGTTCGCCCCTCTGAGAATCCTCGTTCTTTCTGAACGAAACGGCGAATATGCTCTTCCACTGCTCGGCCGGATTTTGGAAGATTCATATTAGCATGAATTGGATGATTGTGGAAGAGGTCGCGAATGTCTTCGATGTCATCGGGAACGATGTGCCCCTTCAATTCGGCGACGGCTTCCAATGAACCATGGGCTTTGATCAGTTTGAGTCCTGTTTTCGGTCCAATACCTCGGAATCCGGGATGAAAATCAGTCCCAATCATGATACCGAGGTCAACTAATTGCTCTTGAGTGATATCGTGTTCTTCTAACACATCACTTAGCACGATTCTTTCTGCGGTAAGAGTCCGTCCAAATTTACGTGTACCATGGGACATCAGATTTCGAATCATTATCGGTGAACCATACAATAGGGCATCCCAGTCCTGCGTAGCCACAGCATGTACTTCGCCGCGGCGTGCACGCACAGCAGCAGCCCCTTCAGCTTCCATAGGAGCTTCAATCCAAGTTACACCTAGGGTATCAAAGAGATCTTTCGTCTCCTGAACCATCTCCCTAGTATATTCTGCAATTTGAGGTCCAAGTTTCTTTGCAGCCTTCATGTCTCCATCTTCGATAGCAGCCTTCCACCGTTTTTTTGCACCTTCTTTACGTTCCCTCCGTTCATTCAGAGTATCTTGTTTGAGGCTGTGAGGTCGACCATCAAAAACGAATACTGGATCAATCCCTGAGGCGATTAGTGTCGTTGCACGGTCCAAGAAACCCATGATGTGAGCGACTGGCTTTCCATCTCTAGACAGAGGTCGACCATCTTCAGCAGTCATCGCTGTGATGAATTGGTAGGCGGATAGGAAGACATCCACTGCGACTCTTTCACCTGCAAGGTCATTCAAATCAATTGATTCAGGACGAACTAGATCCTTCAGGTTACAGCCCATCGTATCACCTCAGAGTTCGAGGTCATCAATGAAGTCGTCGTCTAAGTCATCGTCTTCGTAGAAATCATCATCATCATCATCATTAGATATCGAACTCCCCCGTTCCTTCATTATAGCAAATAATCCGAATCCTAGACACCCGAGTGCAGGAACCATTCCGGCCATACTGTACATATTCCAACTCGGCGGCATACCCATGGGTTCAGCGTCGGTCCAAACTACTGCATTCCGTGGACTTCCATCTGTTAGAGTGACATTCACATTATTGATTGGGCGTATAGAATCGCCATCCTGAGCCAGGATAACTCTCATCATCACACCAGCACTCTTGGTCAAGTCGAACTCATCACAGGGATCGAAATCCTCTCCTGCAATGGATTCTGTTGCATTAGGATCTTGACCGTCACATTCTGCACCATCTGTGTATTGTATGATGCTTGAGAAGTAGAGTTGAATTGCTTCTCGACCAGCGACCGTGGTAACTTCCGGATTCCCAAGAATTTCGTTATGCTCTTGATGACCTAAACCCCAGAGGACAGCATTTCTCCCATTGTGTTGGATTGATTTTGAATAGACCTCAATTCCATCAAGAGGTACCCAAATCTCGAACTCATCACCAGCGCGGAAATCGGTCAGAAAACTCCCGGAACTTGCTTCTAATGCTGCGAATTGATCTACAGTGTAGACATTCGGCTCCATGTCGACATCTGAATGATGTGCAATATCCAGATATGCAACAATTGGTGCAGCAACAACAGGCCCCATTAGTGACAAACAAGCCAATACTGTAGCAGCGGTAATCCCTGGCATTCCAGGGGTGAATACAATGCCACAAATCATTCCAGCGAGAAGAAGGATTCCTAAGAGGATCGGAAGAAAGATTCCAACGGTACTGCTTGTTTGGCTTTGGAAACCTAGACCCGCATCTGCATAGGGAGTTTCCCAGTTGGTACCATCTTCTAGAAGTACATCACCAATATCTGATGTATCGGGTGCAATCACGGGTATGTCCATCTGGAAGTTATTCTGGCCCAAGTATAGTTGATACCCGTCACCTACTCCCGATGGCTTCGTGAATTGAATTCGAAGTCCAATAGTTTCCCCTGATTTCACCTCCTTGATATTATGGAAGAATTCGAAGACATAGGTATCTCCTCCTTCATTCTCAGGAGAAATCGTGATTGAGGTGGTATCGACCCCACCTTTGCGGAGGTAAACGGTAACATCCTTGGAACAACTTCCTTGCTGGCAGAAGATGTCCAATCGGAGAGTTCCAGTAATCGTCACTTCTTGATTGATTTCCGTCACATTGCTGTTAGACACTTTTCCATCAAAGGTGAATTCTCTAGTCCCTCCGCCATTGTTCGGATCACCTGGCACGAATGCATTACTCTCACTTACGCTATCATCGCTGTCTGTATCGGACGCTTGAGCGTGATTCCACATGGACCATGTACTCGATGCGCCTCCGCCGTCGTTGTTTCCGTAGAAGTAGAGCGTGTTCCTCTCATGGCTGAGAATACGCGGGTCCTCATCCTGAGCTTGAATTCCAGAAAGGAGTAGAGGCACGCAGAATAGGACAATCAGAAGGAGGGACAAAGCCCCCCGTTTCCGACCGGATGCGCCCACCATGTGCCGATGGAGTACTTCGCGTGTTATAGGATTGAAGGCCAATGGTCCCTCCAACTACCATGGCGGTCCCCCATAGGTCCATGTTGGTTGGGAGCGGTTGGCATCCACCCCTGTTCCGTTCGGAAGCAGGTAGTTTCGCTGAAATCCAAGATGTAATCCATCCTCGTGTTGTGATTGTTACAGGAATTCCGAATATTTCCGAATCATCTCTAATTGATCGCCTTCTCCATCCGTTCAGTCAATCAAAAGAACGTCCCTCAGCAGAATCGATAGCATCTTGGTTCAATGATACTCACCCCCGTATCAATCAAACAGTGATGGTGCGAGTTCATCGTCTCGGCTTCATTGAGGATGAGAATACAAAGGTCTTGGAAAGAGAAGTTGGTGCATTGCTACACAATCAAGGTCGTTCAATTGATCTTGACAGTCCAGATTTGACGCTGATGATTCATCCATGTGGCCCAGCTACAGAGCCCACACATCCTGAATCAGAATACGTAAATGAGCATGGATGGATATGGGGCGTAGTTGCTCAAAAGGGCCAAGGTGGAGGCATATTTGCTTCACGGAGTGCAACCGATCGTGCTTATTTCAGACCAGTTAGCCTTGATCCTCGTCTTGCCCGAACTATGGTTAATCTGACTAGAATCTTAGGTGAAAAACCAAGCGGCATCATTGACCCATTTTGTGGAACAGGAGGCATTATCATCGAGGCTGCTCTCAGTGACATCCATGTTTTCGGTTCTGATCTTGATGTTCGGATGGTGGAAGGTTCACGACAGAATCTAGAGCAAATTGATATTGATCCATCTTTGTACGAGTTGTTCACTCATGATGCAACTCAACTGGAGGAACTCTGGCCCGTAATGGAGGACTCTGCCTTTGTGTTCGATCCACCATATGGCAGAAATTCTTGGTCAGATGGTGAAGGAATGGATCTCTTTCAACGAACAGTCCAATCCTGTCAAGCTATCTCTACCGGTTGTTTCGTTATTCTTCTCCCTATTTCTCCAGAGAAAAATGAATTAATTCGATCGGGAAATGTTGCATTGGCCCTTGATGGAGAAAGCGACGTGTTTAGCCGCATTCTCTCTGAACAAAACCTCCGCATCGATGTCGCGCACTCCATCCATGTCCACCGGAGTCTAGCGCGACTTCTACTTCGCCTGCAACCGATATGAGAGTGGGCGATACAGGATTCGAACCCGTGTCCTAGCGTCCGAAGCGCCAGATGATATCCAGACTACACCAATCGCCCAGCCTTCTCGACCGGGCGGATTGATTTCAACTCGACGGGTAGGGCCACGTTGAATTTGGAGGCTTAAAGTTCGATTTTGTGTAGATTTGAATCCAATCACCCGTGTCTTCAGATTCGGAATGTAGTAAGAGATTGTTTGAATCCAAGTGTGCTTCATCCAGTATCATCCTTGGTCCGCTTCCTATCTCTTCACGACTACGGATGTGGATTAGACGATCAACAAGGCCGGCTTCAAGAAAACTAGTCCAGATTTTGGGCCCCCCTTCGATCAAAAGTTCTTGGATACCTCGATCTCCAAGTAGATCGAGTAGATCATGCAATCCTTTCTCTTCATTGAGATCAGCGATTGCTATGGATTCGACATCCATGTTTTCTTCGATATTCTCTAATCCATGGATATGGAGGCTAGGAGCCTCTTGATTCCAGACCTTTGCGTCCGATGAGACGCGACCTCGTCGATCTAAAACGATACGTAATGGTTGGTCAACCCCATCAAGGGGGACGTGGCGAACAGTGAGTGATGGATTGTCACGGACGACAGTCCCTGAGCCGACAAGGATTGCATCTGTCTGTCGTCGTAAAGCATGAGCGAAATTGAGTGATTTTTCTGTGGTGAAACGGGTAGAGGCCCCCGAATCTGTGTCTACGCGATTTTTTGCATCGACTGCCATCTTCAGGGTTACTATGGGTCGTCGATGGTGGCACCAACGCATGAATGCCTGCATTTGCGTTTCTGCTTCTAATTTTAACATGCCATAACGAACTTCGATGCCTGCTTCTTCGAGAACTCTAATTCCATGACCACGAACGTTAGGGTTCGGGTCTTTGGCGGCGATGATTACCGAATCAATTCCGGCCCATAGCAGAGCTTGAGTGCAAGGGGGGGTTCGTCCAAAGTGATTGCATGGTTCCAATGTTACGTATGCGGTGGCTCCTTCGGTTGGCTCTCCACGCTCTTCTGCATCTGCGATTGCTGCTTGCTCGGCATGCAAGTTACCAATACGATCATGCCATCCTTCTGCGATAATCCGCCCATCTCGAACTAGGACGCAACCTACTGGCGGATTTGGAGAAACTCGCGCGAGACCACGTTCTGCAATCTCGATGGCTCTTGCCATGAACCGCACCTCTGGCTCCATGTTGTATGGGGGGGCTGCATCTATCATGATGGCTTCGCTTCAATTAGGGTGTAGTTCAGGACAGGGTTCATGTTGTGGGCCCCCCCTCTCAATTCATGGGCGATTCAGTCGATCGTTTGATCTTCGAAGCAGACACCTCTTCCAAAAAGCGTAGTGGCGTTCATCGACCAATCTTCGCTCCCTTTTTCACTCAGCCGGCGATTGATGCATCACCTCCTTCCAAAGTGCACCTCCTTGTCAATCCATATTCTGGAAGGAAGAAAGGTCTCTTGGTTGGTCAAGAAGCTGAACGTCTTCTCATTGAGGCAGGAGTGGTTGTTGACGTACATCATTCAGAATATGCAAGCCATATTGTCGAGATTGCTGCATCTCTAGATTTGAATGATGGAGATTGTATTGCAGTGGTTGGTGGAGATGGAACTCTTTCTGAAGCAATTACTGGTTGGATGAGAACTAAGCCAACAACGACACCGATCTTCGCAGTCATCCCTGCCGGAACTGGGAACTCTCAAGGAACAGAACTTGGAATCTCAGGGGTAGATGATAGTGTATCTAGAATTCTTCGAGGCAGTACTCAAGCGATTGACCTTGCCGAGGTGAATCTGCGATCAGGGAATCGTAAGGATCCTGGTCCTGAGATGACATGGTATAGCCATAATCTCGTAACGTGGGGATTGGGAGTGGATTCAGTCGTTCTCGCAGAGAAGTTACGTTGGATGGGTCCAATACGTTACGATGTAGGAATTGTCATGATGATGCTCGTTAATCGTCGTCGTCGTGCCACATTGACTCTTGATGGTCATCGAATGGAGGGTGACTACACTCTTTTCTTGATTCAGAATACTCAGCTTGGTGGTTCTGGATTGAAACTCGGACCAGGTGCATCAATTGACGATGGTGAGATGGATCTCGGCATATTACAGAGGATGAGTCGTCCATCATTGCTCAAGGCATTTGGCATGCTCCAGAAAGAGGGGAGGCATGTTTTCCATCCCAGCGTTATCTATCATCGATTCAAACATCTAAGAATCGAGACGAATGAACCCATGGCAATCAACATTGATGGTGAACTCATTGGATGTACACCTCTGGATATGCAAGTCATGCCACAGGCAATACGTCTAATCGTCTAATTAGAAACTGAAGTCTGAGAATTCATCATCATCTGAGATACTTGGACCTTCACGGGTGTCGAATCTTGTTTCTTGATCTTCTTCAGGTTCAGGTTCAGGGTCGGTGATTTCTTGCTTTGGTGTACGAACCGCCCGCTTCCTCATGACTGGTGGACTCCGCTTTACTGGTTCAGGTTGCGAATCATTTTCTGTAACCATCTCATCGGAACTAATCGAACTCGACATGGTTCGTCGACTTCCTGGGCCTCCTCCGCCAGTCACGCCTCCACCCATTCTTCGCCCACTTGGGCCAGAAGATGGAGAACTTGCTTCTTCCATCGCGGATTCCATGACTTCACGTAACTTATCGTCCATTTCGACTGATGCTTCGGTTTGGATTACTCCAGCACCAGGAGTTCGTGAGACGCTGTTCAACGCCTCCATGGAATCTGCGGGGCCATCTAGTGTTGCTGAGACATCGAATTCTTTGATTTCGACCTTCTTCACACTGGTATCATCAACTACGCCGACAGATTCGGATGTTTCTCTGTCTTTGTTGATACTCTCAACTTCCTTCTTGTGTTTCTTGAGTTCCTTCGCAACACTTCCCGCTGCTTTGATTTGTTTCTCCGACATCAGCGTAGCTGCTTGTTTTGTTGCTGCAGTACGAATCTGGATTGAAGCGTAGGTGAATGTTCCGAAAGCACCTGCCCCACCTCCGATAAGGACGATCATTAGGTAGAGTGGACCACCGATGAGAGGTATACTTCCCATAGAGTATGCCTCGGATTCTGATGCAGTTACTCCTCCAATTTCGATGCTGGTGATTACCATGTGAGCAGCAAATCGAGTGTTCGAACTCAATTCACAGTCCTGTACGGATGAACCTGATGGGATAGTCACAGTACCTCCAACCGATCCATGGAGCATGTAACCCTCTAAGGCAACTGGACGATTCCATTCTTGTAGCCCAGCCATCCCATCGAGCACATTCTCATTACCTGGAATAATACCAATCAGGGCCCAACCGCGCTTTTCTTCGACGGCATCGTAGTCCTGCCCGAACTGAGCCTCAGCATAGAGAGGCGTAGCCCATCGCTTGTCTTGGATTCCTGGAACTTGTTGCCCTGGATCTCGCTCTATCCCTTTCGTGTCCTGCGCATCTTCAATTGGCATCACATCGACGATGATTGCTTGAATGGAAGGCCCTTCGTCATCTGGAAAATTCTTCGATGTCGCAAGCCAACCTTCGATTCTAATCGGATCTCCACCATGGTCGTCCTCCGTCACATCTTGTGATTTCTGAGGGATAGTACCATTTTCGTTGGTGTTACAGCCAATGACTGGAACTTCGACTCCTACGATGTCATTATTGGAGTCACTAGAGAGACGCTCGTGAATGGTTACACTTGTCCCATCATCGGACATTTCTACGGAGACCATTCCTTGCCCTGTTCCCCATTCTGCAGGAGCTGCAGCGAGGCATCCAACAAGGCTCAATGACAGCATGAGAACGATGAGTGAGGGTCCCGTTCTGCGCACGCCCATGGTTACGGAGCAACATCGGCGTTGAATACATTTCCCGAGTTGAAGGGAGGCGCTGACGGAGAGATTCGAACTCCCGAGTCCAAGGGACACCGGATTTCAAATCCGGCGCAATACCAGGCTATGCGACGTCAGCTACAGGTGTTCGAATCCTAAGGTGGATTTCACGCTTTGTGCATTTCAGGTCCAATATCCGGGTCGACACCATGCTGGGAGCTCGGTGGCGGCTCCTGGGCTAGTGAGGCCGATGAAGAAAACCATGACGATTATGAAAAACGCTGGGAAGAGTGCAGTCATTGTGAGAATCTTGGAATCTGCGTCACCATAGAGGTGCATGAATATCGCAGCAATCATGATGAATTTCGGAATAGCAATCCCAATTAGGATACTCATTGTAATGGTATCACCTAATTCTACACCAACAGCACCGACTTCAATAGCAGTGAGAATCATCAGGCCCCAGAAATTCATCCAGTAGGGATCTTTTCCTAAAATCGTGTAATGTGCCATATTGTCAACCTCAGAATAGATAGAAGAATGGGAAGACCAGTACCCAGACTAGATCGACGAAGTGCCAATAGAGTCCGAAGTATTCAATCGACACAGCATTTGATGGACCATAACCGCCACGGAGTCCCTTGAAAGTCATGTAAGACAAGCCAATCATTCCGCCAAGAACGTGCATTCCATGGGTTCCAGTTGTTACGAAGAAGGTTGAGGCACCAACTCGGATATCTGCCATCATTATACCTCCGGGATGAGTTCCAGCCTGCATCATCGAGTATAGTGCACTATCATGAGGGATTTCATGGCCTCCATGGTATGCTGTGTCATAGGCGTGATGCTGGTAAGCGCTCGCATGAATCGTATATCCTTCGGAATAGAGTGAAGCAATTTCGGAATGACCATGATTCAGCTCTGTCAATGGGCCCGGTGTTGGGAAACCGACGAACCATTCAATCATCTTTAGTGTGAGGAATAGTGTTGCAAGGAATAGAGTAGATCCTAGGAACATTGCTACCTTACGACTACGATGTGAGTGAACATCGCTCAACTCGACCTCATACCTGTCTGCATATTTCTTGTTACTCATTTTAGCGGTCTTCAAGGCTAGCACGATGGTGAATGAAGAGATAATCAAGGCGAATGTGTTGGCAGCACCTGGTGCAAGATGAAACCAACTACTAGCAATCAAGTGTGCGGCTGGCTCAAAGCAAACCACGGATGTACCTTCAATCCATTCTCCTGACAGAAATACTTCCTCACAATTTGGAATACCAAGTCGATATCGGATATAGGTGCTGAACAAACTAGTGAAGACCATCATCTCCGACATTAAGAAAACCCACATTGCAATCTTGCGTAAATCGATATTACGGAAGGGTGCTCCAGTTGCCTTTGGCTCGTATGTTCCGTCGAAAGACATGTCCTGTCGCCACCAGATAAGTAGTCCGATCGTGATAACAATAATTCCGAGCATCACCCCACTTAGAGCTCCTAGGTTTGCAACCTCTCCACCTACGAATACTGAGGCAAGAGCGTAGAGGAATATGCCGATTCCAATACTCATGACCAGTGGAGCGAAAGAGTTGTGTGGTGCCCCATGACTCCAATCATGGGGGCCCCAAGGCGATGGATGGTGATCATAGTCGTGATCATGGTCGTCGCTCAATGAATCCCCTCCGTTTCATCTTCTGGCATCATTAGACTCTCAAACCACTGTCCAAAGATTGTTGGCTCAGTTGCTACATGCTCATTCGCATCGTGCAACACTGGTGGGTTATGGGGGTCAAAGGATGGAGTAGGCGGAGGCGATGAAGTCATCCATTCAAATGACCATCCTCCCCATGGGTCGGCAGGAGCCTTTTCTCCAGATACAATGGTCTTGACCATATTCCCAACTAGAATAAAATTCGAGAAGAAGAAGATGAATGCTGATACTGTAATGAACATATTCCAAGATGCCATTTCAGCTGGAATATTAGTATAATCATCAGTTGTTATGAACCAAGTGTGATGGCGTCGCGCCATACCAAGAACACCGAGCTTGTGCATGGGCCAGAATATTCCATTGTAAGAGACAAAAGCAGTAAGGAAGTGTAACAATCCCCACTTCTCATCCATCATCCGCCCTGACATCTTTGGGAACCAGTAGTATACTGCTGCGAACATACCAAAGACAGTCCCTCCGACGAATACATAATGGAAATGTGCAACAACGAAGTATGTCTCATGCAGATGCGTATCCATCGCCAAGGATGGGAAAAACATCCCAGATATGCCTCCTAGAGTGAATGTAACCAAGAATCCTAGCGCCCACAAAGTGTGAGTTCGATAGACAAGAGATCCTTTGTGCATCGTTTTGAGCCAATTGAATATCTTAATTCCAGTCGGCACGGCAACGAGCATAGTTGAGAGCATAGTTACGAATCGTAGGGTTGGAGACATGCCGGATGTGAACATGTGGTGACCGTATACTATGAAAGCAACAATACCAATACCAGCCATGGCATACACCATTGAACGATACCCGAAGACAGATCTTCGAGCGGAAGTTGAAAGGACTTCGGATATGACTCCGAATGCTGGTAGAATTACGACATATACCTCAGGGTGTCCGAAATACCAGAATAGATGACTCCAAAGTAGCGGATCCCCTCCTGAGGCCACATGGTAAAATGCAGTACCAATTGTCCTATCGAGATAAACTTGGATTAGACCTACTCCCCACGCTGGAATCGATATAAAGAGCATCAAGTTAGCCACGAAAATTGACCAAGTAAACAAAGGCATTTGCATCCATCCCATTCCCGGGGCACGCATACTACATATTGTAGTCAGGAAGTTGATGCCTGTCAAGGTTGATGACGCAACAAGCATGATTTGTCCAGCTACCCACATCGTTGTTCCACTATGTGCGGTTTCAGAGACGATGTATGGAGCATAGCCAGTCCATCCAGTATCAGCAGCTTGTCCACTGAATACACCGGTAAAGATGAGGATCGCTCCAACTGGTTGAAGCCAAAATGACATCGCATTGATTCTAGGCAATGCAAGGTCATGTGCTCCAATCTGAAGTGGGATAAGCCAGTTAGCAAATCCGTTAATCAATGGCATAGCGGCAAGGAAAATCATCGTTGTGCCATGCATTGTGAAGAATTGATTGTATTGATCTTGAGTCAAGAAATCGTTACCAGGGACTGCTAGTTGTATTCGGATGAGCATCGCCATAATTCCTCCGACCCCTAGGAAAAAGAACCCTGCTAGGAAGTAAAGAGTTCCAACCTTCTTGTGATCTGTAGAGGTTAGCCATTCTGTAATCCAGGGGGCAAAACTCTCCCAATTGAAGCCGTCAGGACTGACACGATAGAATGTGTATAGGATGACAGCGGCTAGAAGAATACCAGAGACGAAAATGAGTGTGACTAATACAACAAATGGGTCTGCGGATTGTAATTCCTCAACTGCTGCTCCAGTAGAGGGTCCTGCAACTGTTACAGACATCAGATTCCATGCGTCATCAGCACTTGCCTTTCCATCTCCGTTAACAGAATTGACTGCAAGTGTGAACGTACTTGATCCACTCGAGGGAGAGGTCCAGTTGACTAGCCATGAAGTGTAATCGTTACCACTGATAATTGCCTCTCCTCCGGCTTCAATTGCATCTTGAAGTCCATTTCCATCTAGATCATCATCGATTCCATTGTGAGTAGCTTGATCACCTTCAATCTTGACAGTATCATCAACTGCTTCGAGAATTCCGGATGATGTGGCTAGGTTGAATCCTCCTAGATTGTGAGGCTCAGCAGCTTGTCCAGAAGGGCCGCCGGAGAATGAGATTGTCAAGGTGTAGGTTGTACTAGCATTGAATGTCGTGGGAAGGCCTTCGATAGAGGGAGTTACTCCGGCGTCAGGGACGGCGCCGTGGCATGTGCAACCTTTTTCGCTTTGGCCAATGATTCCGTTAGGTAAAGAATCGGCTTGTGGGGCCACACTCAGGGCTAAACCGAGAACTATTAGCAGAACGAGAATTCGAGCAAGAGAATTCTGCTTCATATGTTCAATCACCTCACTTGTGCACGTTTACTATAGCCGCCATGTATGCATGATCATCACCACAATATTCGGTGCAAAGTAGTAGAGTAGATTCACCCTCTTCGCCTCCACAATCTGCTTGTTCACATGTGGGGATAATCCATACTTGAGTATCAAGTCCTGGAACCGCATCCTCCTTGACGCCGAACTCCACAAACCATGGGGCATGCGTCACATCAAGAGATGTGAGATTTGCGAGGTAAAATTCACCTTCTTTCAGGGATAATACTGGAACTGTAGTCCCGTTTAAATCCTGATATTGTGAGGAATCACACAAAGATGGACCAAGTTCGCCACAATCGAATGACCAGAACCATTGCTGTGCAGTAATGTCGATGACGTGATGACATTTATTCGAGTCAGCAGCAGGGTCAGTGCAATCGAGACCATATTGGCTGGCAGGGTCGCTCGGATCCGCCCATACGTCATTGATTGGGCCCCAAGAAATCCATGTAAGGTAAACTATGAGAATGAATGGGATAATTGTCCATGCTAGTTCTAGGGTGATGTTATCGTTGTGTTTTGGGAATACGCCGACTTCAATTCCATCGACATCAACCCAATCATCGTCACCATCCTTTGAGCGATAAGTTAGCGAATGATGGGCCATCCAAATGAATGTGAAACCTCCGACCAGAGCGGACCACAAGACATACTCGTTCCACAAACTCTCGAAGGCGGCGCTCGCGATGCCCATTACCAACCCTCATTCTCATTGTCCTTACTCCTGTAAATAAGGATTCGTGGTCCTCAACTATCCATACTCAAAACCGACTGTTAATACATGCTTGTGGTGATATTAATTACCCAGAATTGAGGCATTCTATGCTTTGCATTCAAGAACTACCTTGTAGAATCGTTCTACCAAGGGGGCTTCGAACTTCGGCGTGCCGATGGGTACCGGATAGGTATGGGGAAAGAATTCTGATGTCATCCAACTTTGGTCGTCGAAATCCTCTAGGAGAAGAGTCCCTTATGTCCTCTGCTCGTGCACTTGCTCGTGCGAGGTCAAGAAATAGGAATCCTATCCAGGGCGGTTCTGGATGCCCAATTATAGTCGAAGGGCGCAGAGATCTTGAGACACTTCGTGCCTTAGGTTTTGATGGCCCCATTGAACTGGTTAACAGGGGTTGGAGTCAGAGTCGATTGATTGCTCATCTCCATGACCAGTATGGGCGGAGAAATCCGTTTGATGGTGGTGCATCTGTGATGTTGATGATGGATTGGGACCGGACCGGTGAACGTCTTCATGATCGTCTGCGTGTTAGAATGCAGAGCCTCGATATGAGCATCGATGATTCAACCCGCAGAGTCCTAATGAGGTCCATGGCCATGAAAGGGTCTACAGTTGAGGGTTTGAAGACACACGTGAACGAGTTGAATCCTCTAATCGACACAGTCGATCCCCCGCCCAGTCGTTTTTTGTGATTCACGGCGTTATTCCTCGATTAGGACAACAACTGGAATGGCTATGCTTGCTTGCATAGATTGCCTAATTCTGTCGATTTCCTCGATACGTTCGTTCAATTGCTCATGGAGCCGATTGATGATGCCCCGCTTCATACGCAACCACCGTATATCGACAATTTCGTTACGGAGTGTAGCATTCCATTCTGCTTTCTGGATTTGAACCTCTTCTGCTTCAATTCTTGATTTCCATGCTGCATTGGTATTGATAGTTAGTTCATTCAATAAGGGCGCTAATCGATTTCTTTCATGGAACAGTAATTCACCATGGAGTCGAGTTCGAGCTTCTTCTAAGTGTTGAATCATAGAAGGATCCCGCATTATTGCTTGAGGCATTTCCTCGGAATCCATCCATGGATTGTGGTCGAGAGTAATTAGCGGATTGAACTCTTCATCTAGAGCAAGCCATCGCCGAATTCGATGTTCGTTGAGTCCATGAACTCGCCACTCAATTGCCACGACATAAGATGTTCCAGTGGGAAGAGAGTCGGCAGACCCCACACTAAGAATTTCAGAAGCAATCACATCCTCTCCGAATACTCGTGCTGATTCATCGAGAGAGATACGCATTAGAGGATGCCAAGGATTGACAAATTCAAGATCAGATCGTTCTCGAGCGATTGCTTGACTATACGTGATCTCAAGCCATTGTGGTCCAGCACGTCGACTGAGTCGACCTATGAGTTCCATCCAATCCGTTGTTCCGTGTCTGGATGAACCCAATTTCTCCAGGCATTCTTTGGATAAACGAATCATCCAGACGCCGTCAGATGCTTCGTAATGATCTCCTCCATTCGAAATCACCCAACGTTCGATTTGCCGTCGGACATCTTCTGGTTTGACATCTACTCGATGTGCTTCCATCGCAGAGCGTACGCGTCGAACACCTGGATCTGCTCCAATGACCTCACGCTCTTTGAGTGCAGATTCTGTAACCCATCGATTTCTCTCCTGAAGGATCTCCTCGACGTCCTCGTCATTCTCAATCTCAAGGTAATGGTCAAGATCCATGAATTGGAAACCCGGTTCTGCATCCTCTCTAACGGCATTTCGTGAGATCTCGTTTTGAGCGAGAACACGGACGGCTCGCCCCAGCATTGGGTCAACCATTCCGAGAGATGTCTCAAAGATCTGGATGCGGAATAGCAATCGACCTAGAATAGCAGCATCGATTGTACCTTGAACGCACATGTTTGCGATGTGTATTACGGGGCTCCTCTGTCCATAGCGATCTAACCTTCCAATTCGCTGCTCTAGCTTCATTGGATTCCATGGTAGGTCGTAGTTGACGAGTCGATGGCAGTGTTGCTGATCAAGCCCTTCTGTTCCGACTTCGCTGCTTAGGAGTACATCCATTTCCCCACGAGCGAACCTCTCTCGGATTTCATCCCGTCTTGCAAGTGGTGTTTTTCCTGTCAGCAACTCTGCTCTTAGTCCATCATCGTTCAATTTTTTCAGAAGGTGTTCAAGGGTACCATGGAATTGGGAGAATAGGAGGACTCCTCCATCAAAACCATCTGTTGTTTCTTGTTTTCTGAGCCATCCGATTAACGCTTCATATTTCGTATCTCGATGCCCGAGTGCCTTCGCTGCGCGTACGAGTTCTCGATGTTCCGGCAAATTCCTCCATGCATCAATAATTCGAGTATCTTCTTCCTCTTCATCGGGAGGGTTCTCCAATACTTTCTCGATTTTATGGAGTACATGGGATGCGTAGGCTTGCAGACAGGATGATGCCATTCGTTCTGGCATAATCGATGCCCAATCAAATCCTCCATCGGGATCTCTTAGACGCTGGAGCCGATATGACCAGGATCGTGCGGCCCTGTAGAGCGCCCATTCCTCTTCGGTTAGATTGACGTGAAGTATCACTGGAGATCGCTGAGCAAGCTCCATGTCGAGGTCTTTCCGTCGGGTTCGAACGAGCATGTCGTTCAGTGGCAACATCTCTCTCAATAGGTCGACAAGTTCGCGATGTGATTTTGGTGAAAGATATTCACCTTCAGCAGATAGAACTCGAACATCTCTCAATCGAGGATCATCTTGCATTGCGACGTAATTGCTTAATCGAGTGATTTCATGTCTGAGTTGATCAGCTTGAATTGGTTTTGTACATACTGCATCGATAGCACTGTGTATTGTGGCAGTAGGGGACATAGTAGCACGAAAGGAATGGATATCAGGCCATCTATCTGGAGCGATGAGAGAGAGTAAGACAAAAAGATCCTCATTATCAAGATTGACTGGTGTTGCTGTGAGAAGCATCTTCCAGCGCGATGAGAGGAAGAGCATTTGAATCGCATCATGAAGCCTTGATTTCGGATTTCGAACATGGTGGGCTTCATCGACAATTGTCATGAGTAAATCCATCCTTTGACCTACCATCGTATCAAGCGTTTCCGCTCGCCGGAGAACACCGTGACTGACGATTACCACATTGTTTGAGCCGTTCTGTAGAGCATCGAGTTCTTCGAGGAAGGAGGCGCAGGTCGCGGGCGTTTTTGCTTCAAGGTCGACTCGATGTGCGAGTTCGTTCTTCCATTTTGATCGCAGGCTCCCTGGACAAGCAATTAGAATACCTCCGGTTTCACCTCTAGCATGGAGTTCTCGAATCGAGATCATCGCAGATATGGTCTTTCCAAGGCCTACTTCATCAGCGACGAGAATACCTCTCCATGGTCCCGCAAACATACGGGAAACTGGCAGATGTTGGTGAGGTTGATCTTCCCATCGACCGAAATGAAGGGTCATGTTCTGATCCGAAGCAGGTTGCCGAATCTTAAGATCGGATTCGATAGCGGCCCAAGTCCTCTGTCCAGTAGATGGATTTTGCAATGTCATGAGATGACCTCATGGGGCCGAGGGCATATCAAGCGCCATCTTTGTGATTCTTCGGCATCTCTATCTTGGATTCCTTTACTGTGTTCAGAACCATATGTGTGTGAGAACGTTCGATACCATCGATTGAGAGGACGGTCTTCGTCAAATCGTTCAGGTCCTCTCTGTCTTTGGCGAGAGCAATCACCATCGAATCGTAATCCCCTGTGACGTCGTATACCGAGATAACACGCGGGTCTTCTGCAATTCTCCCTTGGATTTCGAGTAATCGACCCTTCTCTATTCGGATACCCACCACTACTGTAATCCTCCATCCAACCTTCTCTGGATCTATGCGTGCAGCATATCCGAGGATGACACCCAACTCTTCTAATCGCTTTACTCGATTGCTGACAGTTCCTTGTGATACTCCAATCGCTTCTGCGACGGTTCGATTGGAACGAGTCCCATCCTCGATCAATTGGGCAAGGATTGCACGGTCGGTATCGTCGAGCATTCCACATCGCCTTCGGGGCTACGCAGTTCGGTCCGCCGCTCTTGAAGTTTCCAGCGAATAACCTAGTTCCAACAGTTACTCTTCCTCACTCGCAACTATTCTCGGGAACCTTAGATCTAGTACCCATCGGTCATGCCCGTCGACTTCCATCTTGATAGTGCAAGGGTCATCATGTTCAATTGCCCGTAATTTCCGAATTTGAATTTCCACTTCCTCTTTTGGTTCCAATCTGATTGGTAGATTCCGTCGTGCAACCATTCTCCATGACCGCCCTCCTTCGATGCCATCAATTACGATACCTGCTGCACCGGCTTGAACATGGATTCGATGTTGGATATTATCTCCGTTACCAGTCACGATTGGCCGAATTTTCGGCATTGATTGCTGCCTCCTTTTTTCTCCGATGAATACTGCGGTGAGGGAAAGGATTCCAATGCCCATAATGAGGCTTGCAGTTGCAGTACTCTTCGCACCCTTCTCGACTACATATGCATCAAGATGACTAATTCCAGAAGCATGGACCAAATGATCCTCCATCGAAATCAGGCTGGTTACAACCCGGACATTTTCTCCTGGTTCGATGCCCCATTCCAACAAAGTAGTCGGTTGCACTACATGGTTCCATACCTCATCTGCTCCTTCGCTGCGGTTGAAGGTTGAAGTCCATGCGTGGTAGGCGACCACATTCAAGTCATTAGGAGCTAGAGGGTGGCTGTCAACAGAGATTGATGGGCGTAGAATCAACCATCGGATGATTACTTCGTCTCCAATTGTCTCGTTGAGTTGTATCTGAGCGTCAATCGTAATGTCTCCTGTTTCTGTCCATCGGGTATGGACTTGAATATCCTGTCCAGATTGAATATCTCCTGCTAGAAGTGCTCCATCATACCGAATTTCTCCTATTGAGGCATTTAGTGCAGCAGCCCTCTGTTCTGCAGCGAGTATGTTCAATGGATCCTCTTCATCAGAGTGCCATGAGATGAGGATAGCTTCACTTGCTTGCACTTCCTCAAGGAGTTCCTCATCTACGATGTCCTGAATGGTCTCTCCATTTGGAACGAAGACCTCAATCAATTGCGCTGCCTGTACCATTGGCATCAGGAGTAATGCCAAGAATATACACAATATGCAGAACCGAATTTTCATTGAATCACGTCCTTGAATCGATCCAATAGGATGAGAGCTTCGGTATCTTTCCACATCCCAGTGATACGCTCGCCTACCCATACAGGAAGCCTCCACTCAACTCCATCAAACTCGCATCTGAGGATGTGCCCACCCGAATCATAACCTTGCTCATTTTCAGCGGGTTCCTCCTGTTTGAGAATCTGTATTAGGGCCTCTGGAGTCACATCGTGAATTCTATTCCCTCCCGTTCCAAGAGGGATACTATGCATCGCTTCAGAGGACAGACGAATGTTCCTGCCTCCGCGATCTTCCCAACCTCTGACCCCTACATGTATGATGTTCAGTGGCGACCATTGTTTTCCTAGATGTATCCGATCCGGTCGTGAATTTGTATCCATGTCCCATACACGCTTCTTCATCGCTTGACTCGCCCAGAGGATTCGTTTCCCTCTCTTCCAGATTGAAGCATCTGAGAGTATTGGGTCATGATCTGTTTGGATAATATCTAGGGTTTCTTCGCTTACTATAGAGGGGTGTATACCCTTTCGTTTGGGGTTTGGAATAATTCGACGAGCATCTGGTCTCATCTCCATCATCGCATCTGAGTTCTTCTGTAAAATTGCGAAGAAGAATCCACCCTGTCCCGTATCTTGTTGAAGTAGTCGAACACATTTGCTAAGTGCTTCTCGAATTTTGGGGTCATGTGGAGGGGCACCAAGTCCATCTGAAATGCCCTCCATATTGTCATCAAACACGGTCCATTCATCCATGCCTGGACGATAAATGAGGCCCGGTGTACGGGATGGTTCGAATTGGATAGATACGATATCATCTCTTTCTTCGAGAATCCGTGCAATGACGGCTTCGTTTTCTACTGGATCAATTGAACAGGTAGAGTAGACTACAGTACCACCAGGTCGAACAACATCAATTGCTCGATTCAGCAGAGATATCTGCAATGTATGTAATTCCAGTCCTGCAGATGGTCGCCACTTTCTCCAAACATCGGGATTCTTTCGTGTGGTTGCCGATCCAGTACAAGGTGCATCGACGAGTACAGCATCGTATCCTTGGCCAGTACCTCTAGGAACATGCCGTCCATCGTGTTGAATCACCATTAGATTGGAGCACGATGCCCGTTGAGCGTTTGCAACCAATGTATTTGTGCGCGAACGAGAAACATCGTTGGCAATCACCCCTCCCCTTCCAGCGAGTATCTCGGCGAGATGCGTACTCTTTGATCCAGGTGATGCGCACATGTCAAGAACGATTTCTTCAGGATTTAGATCGAACATCATTGGTGGAAGCATGGAGACCGCCTCCTGTCTAGTGGTACGTCCAGTTTCATGGAACGCATTGAACAGGGGCTTGATATCTGCAGGAGCCCCCCCTCGCTCCCATGGCATAACATAGGCATTAGGAACCCAACCGAGAGGTCTTCCTCCCATTTCTTCGATTCGTTGTCGAACCCAGTCGTATTCTCTGCGAAGTGGATTTACACGTAAGGTTTCATCCAACCGGGGAAGTGCAGCCTCAAGCCACACATCAGATTCCCCGTGCCATGCCTCCATAGCAACAAGCAGAAGGCTTTCCTCGGCTTGTTGCCTCCACGGCCTTTGGTCGTCTCCCACGACTATCCGTTCATCCACCATCGAATGATTGTAGCGACAGACTTCCGCACGGTTCAATGCCTTGTGTGTAAAGAGCCGTATTCATGGGCATCGAAGACCTGCTTCTTATCCAGGTCCTGATTTTACCATTGATTTGGTTTGGGCCAACTATTGGAAGACGTTTTTCCATCGAAGCAGAACGTTTTGAACGCCTTCTTCTCTTGATTCCTGTCGCTTTACTGGGTACTGCGCTTCTTCTTGCTGTGAGTGGTCATCAAGGAGAACCAGGTCATGTGCATGCAACCCTCTGGGGAGTTTCTGCCTCTATCTTTACTGCAGTCCAGTATCTTGCAGGGGGTCCTGAAGGAGGCACACTGGTCTGTGCATTTACCGGTTCAGTATGGATTCTAATTTGCCAAGGAAGACGTGGTTCAGGACCTTGGATCCTGATGACGGCTCATCTTCTCCCCCTAATCGCTGTGGGTACATCATCCGGAGCTTTTACTCCAGTATCATCATCGTTCGCAATATCGTCATTTGTACCGGAACCATCATTCATTCCATTGATGATTAATTCAGTTCAAGGACTCATGATTGCCGAACTCCTGATTCGGACATCATCATCGATGAATTGTCGAAGAGTGCGTAAGTATGATGCGAATCTAGGATTTGCAATTGCATTCATGACTACTTTACTGACTCTTAGGCCGGATTCAGTATTGGAACTTGAGCCGGTGGTACGAGCGTACCATCTGGTTGTTGTTCTCATGATGTTCTCGGTTTCGGACATGATGGGGGGTTCAACTGAATCCAGCCGATATTCAAGTGGAATAACCTGGCCATCTTTTGGCATTACACTACTAACTCTACTCGGACCAGGAATAGCTGTATTCGTAGGGGGTGCGCCTAATCTTTCAGTCCTATGGGCAATTGGTACAGTGTCTGCACTGGGAGCTCTAGGCTCGCAATTACCTCGCATCGGTATGGATCTCAGGAATAGGTCAGCACATCGTGGAGCCTTGTTCGGAGGATTTGCCGGTATTGCTCTCTTGGTAATCACATCTGAACCTGATCTAATCCTCCTATTGGGGTGCCTCCCTCTCTTCTTCGTATCTCTATCTTGGAATTATCTTGATCGACACTTTGGCTCTAAATCATCCTCCCCTTAAACGGCATATCAATAGTTAATTTGCAATCATTATTAAATATCTATTTTCAAGATTGGATGCATCGACCTGCAAAGGTCGGGATGGGATGGAAATGCAGGAACAGATTAGCCGAAGGTCATCGAGATACGCTAAGGACGAGGGCCGCTTGATTCGTACAAATACGAACGAAACAGTACGTAAACTACGTTCCTTGACCGATCGGGCACGCCTCTATGGGCGCGCAGAAGGTGCATTGGTACCAGTTGAAGCTCTTGTGACCATTGAGACCGACCACTGGGTTTGGCAAACAGTCGATAGATCAACGCTTTCCAAACTCACCCATCGCTTGGTATTACAGATGAAGGATGGTCGTCGCCGTGAACTATTCATGACCCATACTCTCGATGCAGCGGTAGAATCCGCTTCACGTATCGTAGAATTCCACGACGGCGTCGTTCTTGTCGAAGCTTTGGCACCCTGATTTTGTCTAATCCATGTGCGTCACGGTCAAATAGGCCCCCTCGGTCGGGAAGAATGGTTCGCATGGCGAAGAAGAAGGATAACAGCGGCATCCAGCAAGCTGCAGGGCTAATTCGGTACTTCGATGAGGAGTCTGAGGATGCCCTTCAAATTCCAAAGAGTGCGGTCTATGCGGCTTGTTTCGCCCTATCTATCGCTATTTATCTCGCAAACCACGGCGTCTGGCAGTGGATTTGGGAGAAAATTGGTTGATTATTCCTCACCAGTCAGATCGACATAGGGGATTTCATCATCATTCTCTTCGATTTCATCAATATCCGATCTAGTATTAGGGTCTGCGAGGATGAGCTCCTTCTCAGCACGAGCCATAGCGCGCATCGCGGAAGGTAGGTTTCGTTCGAGAAGTGCTTTTCTTGCTCGGCCGATGTCATTTCTAGCTTCTTCGACATGGGTCTTGCTAACAGTATCACTGACAGGTTGCAGTTTTCGTAATCTATCCTCAAGCAGATTGATTGCAGCATCCATTTCCTCTTTACCTGAAGATGCTAATCCAGACCATTCTTCTCGATGTTCTGGGATTGACAGGCTCGTATGCCGCTTGAAGGCCCAACCAAATGCAGCATTCCATGGATTATGGCCAAGGCTAGCTAAGACATCCATCACGAGCCGACCGACATCACTGCGTTCACCAATAATCTCGATACGGTTTAGATAACATCGAGCAAGTAGTGCGAAACCCCAGTAAGATTCGCTGCGGATGATAATCTGTAAGCCGCTAGAGGATGCTGCTAGAGTCCATCGTTGTTCGTCAAATCCTGGGCGTTCGATGAATTCTGGAGGCGCATGCGGTCCCAGTGCGCTTAGGAAAGAACTCGCAACATCGCCGAGGTACACTATTCCTCCCCCCTCTGGCCATCGTTCTGGCCGTAGGACTCCTCCTGAGTCGATACGCATTCTCGGAGTGCCACTTCGCACCTGCGCCCATAGGATGAAACGGTCCTCCATGGAGATTGGATTCCATCCCTCGGTCATCATTCATCCGGTGTAATACAGCGTGATGTTCATACACGGCCGAGAATCCAACCTAACCATGGCGAAGCCAAGCAAGAAAGTGATTGATGCGCTGACTGCTATCCCAGGTGTTGGGGAAGCAACGGCGAAGAAGTTGGCAGGTGCTGGTATGAAATCCAAGGCAGATGTTGCTAAGGCTGGCATTAAGGGCCTCAAGGCAGCGGGCATCAGTGCAGGAACTGCAACCAAGATTGCTAAAGCGGTCGCATCTAGCGCAATTTCCAAGGCCAAGAAGAAGATAACCGAGAAGCCAGCAAAGAAGGCCCCTTCCTCTAAGTCCACTATCAGTGATACAGAGAGTGGTGTTCGTGGCGATCAAATCGGCAAAAAGTTGAGTGCTCCGAAGAGTGTTAAGGATATGATGAAGCGTATTCGACGCTCAGATTAACCGCATTCACTATCTCCCCTCAACTCGGGAATGTAATCATGCCAAGGCGGAAGTACGGGCGACTAACGAAACCTCTTGAGATTCCACCCAAGGACAATTGCTCTCGTTGCCGTTCTGGTAAGCACTGTCCGATTCCAGGTCATACTGGCAATATTGTTCGTGCAACCAAGGATTGGACAGGCCCGGAAGATATCGAAAAGCGTGAGAACAAGAAGCGACCAGGCCGGAAACGGTGATTATTCTTCTAGAGACGCACTTTGGGCCCGATGGTAGATTTCTCTCAACGTTTGGTCACTGATGTCTAGATAGATTCGTGTTGTCTGAATATTGGAATGTCCTAGAAGCCTCTGGATTGAGACAAGATCTACTCCTCGTTCAAGAAGGCCTGTTGCGAAATTATGCCTCAGGGTATGAGGTGTCAGACGTGTTCTCGGGATGAGGGCCTCGTCAGCAATGACATCCATCATTTTCTGAACATAGCGGGTACTGATTCGTGCAACGCGATTGGTTAGGAAAACGGCATCTACATCATCGTTAGGCGGGTTCTTTCTTTGGATCAATAATCGCCGTGTTCCGAACCAGGCTTCCATCGCATCTACTGAGCGTTCTGTGAATAGTACGGTACGGTCTTTGTCACCCTTGCCTCCATATACTCTGGCTGAACGGTCAGCTAGATCGATGGTTCCAGTCTCAAGGGCACATAACTCGGATACACGCATTCCGGTATCAAGGAGAAGCGTGATGATGGGATGAGCCAGTGGGTTCTCTGAATCTTGAGCAGCCTTACGAACACGCATGACCTCTTCTCTAGTGAGGGTTCGTGGTAGAGGCCGAGAAGCAGTGGGGCGATGTACCCAATCTGGTATCCGGTGCCCTATGTAACGGAACAGATGACTTACTGCAGCAATACGTGCGTTGATTGTCGCCGGTCTTAGATTAGCGATGGCCTGAATGAATAGGTCTAGTCGTCCGTTGTTTGGATTACAGCGGTCGTGCATTTCTGTGATTGATATTTCCTCGATATCAACCTCTTCTTCTCCAGGAATAACTGTCGCTGAGAATCGTCGTGCTGTGGACATATATGATCGAATTGTATGATTACTCTTCTTTTCAGATCTTAATTGGGTCTCCCAAAGCGGAAGACAGGCAAGATGCTGAATTCGAACTAGGCGTGCAGGCAGGACTTGGTTGTTGCCTGTGATAGATGAATCGAAAGGAGTAGCAATGCGGCCCGCAGGGCCATTTGCAGCCCATCCGCTCCGCTGTTGTTGGTCGTCCATGGGTCCCATCCCATCCCCGAAGGGTAAATGTGGAACGAGGTGTCGGGTTTGAACCCTCTCATTTCAACAGGGGGTTGAGTAGAGGAATTGATCGTTAGAATCTTTCTTCCGAAGCAGTATCTCGTCTTTGCATATGAGCGCGAATGGACGCGATTTCTCCGTAGATCACGAGTTCATCGTTTGGTTGTAGAACGAATTCCTCGTCGGGAGACCAGATGTGGTCCTTGCCACGCAACAGCGTCAATGCGCGTGATCCTCCCATTTGCACGTCTTTGATTCGTCGTCCGATGAATTCAGGCCAATCTTTGATTCGGACAGTCAATGCTCCGTGACCGGAGCGGCGGCGGATAACCTCTTGAAGATCAGTGGACTGAATCCTGTGACGCTGTGAAATCATGTCGATGATCTTCCCTGCGACATTTACTTTCGAAGCCCTCTCAATTCCTTCAAGCCCAGGACTCGAATTAACTTCGAGAAGGATCGGCCCGCTTCGTCCCTCAAGGAGATCGACACCACCAACCTCAATGCCAAGGAGATTTGCGGCACGAATAGCAACCTTAGCGTATTCATCCTTCAATTCAACCGGTTCCACTTGTCCTCCAAGATGGAAGTTTGACCGGAATTCACGTCCCCTCGCCACGCGACGCATCGCAGCAATTACTTCGCCCCCAGCCACAATTACACGCACATCTCTTCCGTGACTTTCTCGAATGTACTCTTGGACAAGAACAGTTTCTCGATTTGCGAGTAAACGATAGACGAGTTCACTTGCATCTCGAATTGAATGAGCAAGATGGACAGAATTTCCTTGAGTCCCTTGACTCGCCTTAATCACGCAAGGCACTCCTCCGACTCTTGAGATTGCCCTTTCTGTATCTCGCCAAGAGGTTACGAGTGCGGTCCGTGGGACAGGAATTCCCTGATGCGATAGAATTTGAGATGCAGTCAGTTTGTCTCGACTTCGAAGGATGGAGTCGGCTGAGTTGGCAACATAGACGCCTTGAGATTCAAACTGTCGGACAACCCGCACTCCTTCAGATGTCACGGAGTAACCAATTCTTGGAATCACAGCGTCAGCCTGAATGGGCCAACCACGGTGGATAACCTGTCCATTCCGTTCACCGAGAACTAGGCTTGTTTCTAATGGATCAACAATTTCTACCTCTGCTCCGCGATCTTCTGCTTCTTTTACCAAACGCCGCGTGCTATACAGCTGCGGGCCGCGGGATAAGATACACAGACGCATCGCTCTCATCATCTGCCGAGCCACCCCTTTCCATTTTCAAATCATCCCTTGAGAGGGCACATCGAAGACAGGGGTTCGATTGAAATCGAAGTCCGTCATCGGTCAAGCCATGCAACCCGGGAATCCACCCGCTAGCGAGGTATCATCAGCGGAGACATCTGCCTCTGTACAGGGCCCATCAGTGGCACCACCCGTTGGTCCTAAATCTGCTCCATCAGCAGCATTTGATCCCATCTCTGAGATGGAAGATAGAAGGGACCGCAAGGAGCGGCGCGAAAAGCAATTGAGTAATCTCAAGGAGAACCGCTCCAATAAGAGAATGAATGTCTATCTTGTTCTTGGAGTCCTTACTATTCTATTCACGTTCTCGTTTTTCCCTGTGACACAAGGAAATCATTCCGAGAATCCTCATCAGAATCTTAGTGCAATTGAGGTCGAGTCTTGGATGGATACTTCAGATGCGAATCCGAGTCCCCATTGGTCGCTAGAGGAGGTTAATGACCGTGCAGAGAACAAGATTTGGGATGGCAGTGATCCTAATGCTGGCTCGTTTGAACAAGATTTGAATCAATTGATTATTGGTTTCCCGATTCTGGATCTGGGCCCAATCAATGATGTTCAGGTCAAAGTGAGTCTCAAAGGCCATCGATTCGATGGTGGAAATACCTCTTTTCGCCTTGGCTTATTTGAAGCCCCTGATGGTTGCGCGATGATGCCCTCCGCACTTCCATGGGGATCCACCTCAGAGATGGAAGATATCACAACAGAATCTCAGGTAATTCGTTATGACCGGTCAGATGCACCTGCTCTTCCTTCAGGTCAAGAGGTGGAATATGCTCTTACAGTGAAGCCGGGCCGGCATTGCCTCGTGTTTCAGTACATCGAAGGTCAGCAATTGAATTCGGACCAATGGCAGGGCACGAACTCTCAGTGGAAGGCTACCGTAGATGCAGAGGCTCAGATGTTCTGGCCACGCGCTTTATTGCTTCCAATATGCCTCATTATCCTCCCCTTACTGGTAGCTACTATCATTGGTGCACAGAAGGCAGGTGCTGCGTACAAGAAAGTCAGATATCCAGAGGCTTCAGAAAAATCAACAGAAGAACAGGTACTTGATGCAGCAGATGCTGAGCTAGAACTCGGCATGGATCTAACTACTGGTGCAGAGAACACTGATGCTACTGACGAAAGTCCAGCCATGTCTGAGGAGGCACCATCCGAGGATAAATCCCCTGTTGAACCAGCTGCCTCCTCCCCTGCCGAGGTTGTAGAAGAGCAACCTCCAGCACATGAGGTCGAGCAGAGTGGCACTGATAGTGAAAATTCAGGGTCTGCACAGATTGGTGGGTATACCGATGAACAACTCCTTGCTGCAGGATGGTCACCGGAACAAATCGCCCAACATCGCGGCGGCCAGTGATCGGGTCTCAAATCTCCATCCTTCACACTGCAAGTCCAACGGTTTGATAGTGACCACGGAGACGTGCATGCAAGGAAAGGGAGCATGATCCGATGAAGCGAAGTGATCTCGAGAAGCGAACAGTCGCTGATCTCAAGGTTCTTCTCGAAGCGATGGGGCTCCCTCGTTCTGGCAAAAAGTCAGAATTGATTGATCGAATTATCGATTCCCTGCGACTTGATGAACAGGATACAGGAGATTCCGATGAAGAAGCTCCATCAGAGATTAAAGAATCCGACGATGATGATGGTTTCCTCTTGCTCGAAGAGGAGGAGATTGAATCACTAGAGATTCCTTCAGAAGATTCCTCCTCTGTAATTGAAGTCAAGGCAGAGAATGATAGTAATGAGGTTCTTGAGGCAACAATTCTCGAAGCCGTAATTGTAGATTCGTCAGAAGCCGAGCCGAGGGCTGAGGCTCGTAGTAAGCCAAACGTATCAGTATCCCTTGGTGATAGCAGGAAGTCAAGTCGAGCCATTTTCCTTGGCGGTCTTCTCCTAGTAGCGGTTTTGGCCGGTGGGGGCTACTGGTGGACTTGGATGCAGGATCAGCAAACTTTCGCTGTTGAACCTGCTCGCTATGGAGATAGTATGGAGTTTACGATGACCGGCGGTTCAGTTCAGGTCAATGGTAACGACATGGTCGCTCTGCTTCGTGATAACACAGGTTCTGCGTTGGAGAAGGCTTGTGGAGATCTTGCAATTACGATGAATGGAATGTCAAGTATCGCCTATCGTGATGCTCCGACATCGGAGATTGGTGATCCTACTGATCGGGATAATGCAGGAGCTACTGAAACGAGGGATGGTTATGGTCGCCTCCATCTTGCAGCCGAACGATCGCTTTCTTACGACCTTCTAACCGACCTCTCAGGAAGAACATGGACTACGGACGGGAGTCGTTGTAGTAGTAGTCTTACATGGGAAATGAATGCGAATTCAGTAGATATCTCCGTTACTTCTTGGGAAGAGTTGACTGAAGCGACAACAATCCGTTCTGAAGCGATAATGGATTTTGTCACTCCTGATGGGGATCGGAGTATGTTGCAGAACACCGCCTTTGGAGGTACTGGAATCGCAGCAGTAGATGAAGTACTACCGCTCTTTTTGCAACCCGCAGTCCCGTTGGATTTACGCTCTACTTTTGGTTCCATTCTTCTTGAAGAGGGTTCGACCGGAACTGCGGAAGGTTGGGACTATACTGTTGAACCTGCGCAGCGTGTAAACGGCGAACTTCTTGTCCCTATCAAGATGGAGCAGCCTAGTATTGCCACATGCCTTGGGCATGCAAAACTGGACCTTCTTGTACGCGAAGGGGCGCCGTGGCCCGTGGAGCAGAAGGTGGATATTCTCATTGACAAGGCACGTGAATCAAGTGATTGTAGTTGGCATGAATCTGCAGCTCTCGACTTTGCTGTTCCTGATGGTCAATTGGTGATTACTTACACAATTCGAGAATCCACTTTCACTGCTGGGGAACATGCCATTGTTTGGGGTGATCTATACAATAGTCGACCAGGGGCTGGTGAAGGGATTCCAAATACGCAGATGCAGTGGGATGGCCACATGCCTGACGAATCGACCATTCATGCATTTACAGTTGAAGAAGCAGTTGAATGTCTCATGAATTCAAGTGCAGGGAATGGTGTACGTTCCGCCCTCAATAACGATGGTTACCTGTACAGAATGAATCATGCAAATGATGGTGTTGAAGAGACATGGAACCTCAGCTGGGTTGATCCCGATTCGGATGCAGGATGGACTTTGGTACGTTCTTCAAGCACCGATTGCACTGTAGTGAATGACGGAACGCTTGCCCCATCGGATGCGCCAGAGTACAATCTCAACGCGATTCCCAATACATTGTCCATTGCTGAGATGCAATCGAGAATGATGGATACTTCGGACTTCCTTGGAGCGACTCTGGTGCTGATGGATGGAGGTATGCTACGTTCAGACGTTGAATTCACCTCACGTCTCGTAGTCACCCAAGATACGGGTCTTCTCGATTTCATTGATGATATCGATGAGGGTGAGGTTACTTTCACCGCCTCAAGATCATGGACAGATGGGGACTCAGAGAACTCTTTCGATCTGATAATGGATGCAGAACGAGGCCGAATGGTAGGCTGGCTCCAAAGCACAACTGAATGAATCGCCCCTCGAACCCCTACTGGGGCGTCACCTTGAATGCCTCAGGCGTTCGCTGGGGTAACGATGGGTTCGGATGAGTATCCAGTCGTGGACATTTTGTCTATTGATGACGATCTCATCACAGATGTTGCATTCAATGAGGTTGAACACCCAATTGAATCAGAGGGATTCGATACGAAGGCTCGTCCTCGTGAACCCATCGAATTACCTAGGGCTAAACCACCAGTGGCAGGCCTTGCGCGTGTAGTCACCGTGACTAATCAGAAAGGTGGAGTTGGAAAGACCACCTCTGTAATCAATATCGCAGCACATGTTGCGATGCGAGGAGGGCGTGTTCTTGTTGTGGATTGTGATGCTCAGGGGAATTGTGCTTCTGGATTAGGTATTGACAAGTCACGAGTCACCATTACGACGAGAGATGTTGTACTTACGCCTGCGATGGCGACACAAGCCCGGCATGCGACTGCTGTGGATAACCTCCATCTGATCGTTGGAGATAGGAATCTCATTGGATTGGAGGAGGCTCTTGCCTCACAACTAGGGCGAGAAGGCCGTCTTAGCGAGGCTCTTGAACCACTCAAGCCACATTACGATCTAATTCTGATCGATACAGCTCCTTCATTGAGTATCGTATCAATCAATGCATTGGCGGCTTCAGACGCCGTGTTAATACCAGTACAAACCGAGTATCTTGCTCTGGAAGGGGTTGCATTGTTGACCGGGACTCTCAATGAAGTACGACGTTTACTCAATCCACGTCTTGGCGTGGATGGTGTGATTATGACTATGCATGCACCAACTCTCCTGAATACACAGGTTGCAGGGCATCTCAGAGAGGTCTTCGGAGATTTAGTCATAGAGCCGGCGATTCGACGTAACATTCGTCTTGCAGAATCACCGAGTCAGGGTGTCCCGATTCAGTTCCATGCCCCACAGAGTCATGGTGGTCAAGATTATGCAGCCTTGGCTACCGAACTTGAAGCAATCTGGTTTCCGGGGGGTCTTCGAGATGAGTGATGAGAGACGTGGACTTGGTCGAGGGCTAGATGATCTCATGGCTCAGAATGAGATGGATCTCCCATTTCTCTCTGCATATGGCCCCGCATCCGAGATGGAAGAGGATATCTCACAGGCAAAGGCTCCTCCTGAGGAGATTTTCGATGCAGTAGTGCGTCACCTCAGATCGATCGGATGTGAAATAGAATCCACTGAGGACGAAAGACTCTCAGTTCAAGGATTAACGGTAGCCATAGGTGAGGATGCCATCCAACTTACTTTTGAGAGCGAACATCGTCTTCCGTTTGTCCCTAGTGATCTTGCATCACCGGGATTAAGAGAAGGAAAAATCGATGTTGATGGACGTGGTGCTCAAGTGATGATTCAAGCTTGGGGGATTGAAGCAAGGCGTTGCCTATCTCGATTTATTGAACATGTTACAATCAACGATGACGGATGATTGCAGCCATTACGAATACCGAGATTACTGCTGCGATACCAACCGTGGGAACAGATCGGCCAGAATCTTCTGAATTACTATCGTTACAACTCTCGCCACCCTCGTAATCTTCACCGCCCCAATCAGTTCCATCATTCCAACAATCTGACCAGACCTTCCAACCGAATCCAGAATCAGGAATTTTCGTTTGGTTCTCCGAAGCATTTTCAAGAATAATATTCCAATTAACATAGGTCTGATCAGTCATTGGTGATACCGTGGTGGTCCATGTGACATTATCTTCAGTTACCATTTCGGTTTGTTCAGGTGGGTAACAGAGTCCAGAGTTGACACAAATCTGTGTGGTCGCATAAATTTTCACTGCGTCCGAACTTTCGTTGAGACCTACACTGATTACGAAATCCCCTTCTTGACTGAAGACAGAGGGCGAATCCACATTGTCAAGTCCTGTATCTGCAAGTTCGTCGATTGATTTGTTTACACCGCCTTCTGACGCAGCAGAGACGGTGGCTGCAGAGATGAGAATCATGACTATTGCAAGTGGAATCAGAGGTCTCATGCATATGTTGTTCGTGTACTTGACCTATTCAACGATTTGCCATTCATGATACTATATCTCTTAACTCTCAATTTCCCACAGGTCGTCACCAATCCAGTGGATTGTTCTGAGAGCCTTGCCTTTGGTGGCAGTATTCATTTCCTCAGCATCTATCAATGCCCATCCCATTGCGATTGGTTTACCATGTTCCTCGTCACGAATCCAGATTAGATCGCCTCGTTCGATGTTTGGGTCGACCATCTGTACGCCGGCTGCCATACAGTCTGCACCATTCATCAGAAATGGAATTGCACCTCTGTCGACGGCGCACCACCGAACCTCAAGATTCCAGCGTAAGAGCCCACGAAGCGTAGGAAAAGTCACCGCTACAACATCGCCTAGATCTTCTGGTCGATTAATTGTCATCACGAGAGGGACGCGGTCGCCAAGTAGAAGATTAAGTTCGCCGAATTCTGCGATTTCAAGAAATACGTCGGAGAAGTCGTCTTCGATGCCCAGATTCTCATTGAGGGAATCGAGGATGCGTCGTACGACCTTCAGTCGTACTGGCTTCCTCTTCCTCATCCTCCGCTTTGCCATACCATCTCCTCCTTCTGCCGTCCAATGAATGTCCCGCCTGCACCGCAAGGCCTGTAATGCAGTTCCTCTCAATTATTGACATGGCGATGGGCTGGGGTGTTCTACGGAACTATCATGCTCATGCGAAGGAGATGGGTTCAGATCCATCTAGTATCCCCCTCTTCTTTCTCATGCCTCCTGCGAGCCTTCTCTCATTTGAGAGTGGAGTTGGAGAAATGCCTCATCCTAATCCAGCATGTACTATTCATCATGAAGTAGAGATAGTATTCAGAATTGGCCAAAATGGACGTCCTGATGCTATATGTGTCGGCCTAGATCTAACAAATAGAACTGAACAAGAGGTCGCAAAACGTGATGGTTTACCATGGAGTGATGCGAAAGGGTTTCCAAATTCAGCACCTCATGGTCCATGGTGCCCTTACAAAGCGGGTGTATTCGAAGTGCGGTTATCTGTCAATGGAGAAATGCGTCAACAGGGTTCGAGTAGTATGATGATTCACAGCATTGATCGCATACTAGAGGCCCTTCGAGAGCGTTTCGATCCGCAGCCTGGCGACCTTATTTTCACAGGTACTCCAAGCGGTGTTGGGCCGATTCAACAGGGGGATGAAATAATTGCAGAATTACATCAGGAAGGGCGATGTATCAGTCGTCTTCAACTACATATTCACGCTCAATAAGTGAGTGATGTTACAACGCTTCTTTGAAATAAGGGGAGCCAGTCGGCCGATTCCGGAGGCGATGAACTCATGGCACAATGGCACGGTATCTCTCGACGTAAGCCCAGTGGAGCTCGCCTTAAGCGTCCAAACCGCTACCGTGGCAAGCGACGCACCGAGATTTCTAGCGAGAAGCAATTCGCATTCATCGACGCAGATCGCCAGACTAAGGTCTACCGTAAGCGCAGCGGTAACACTACTGTTCGCGTTCTGAAGGAGAATATGATCAATGTCTCCGATGGTTCGGGAAAGACTCAGCGTGTCGAGATGACCAATGTTGTCGAGAATGGAGCAGACCCGAACTATGTTCGACGTAATATCCTAACCAAGGGTGCAATTGTCGAGACCGATCTAGGTCGTGTACGTATTACGAGTCGTCCTGGCATGGACGGCGTAATCAGTGGCGTCACAATCGACGAATGAGCGAAGACCTCATGATGGTCACCGAAGTCATTCCGGACGGAGTTGATTGAATGAGTGGTGACGCATCACGGATCCGGGTATGGACTGGATACTTCGATGCCCGGCTTTCACGGTCTGAAGGTCGCCGTGTCAGTGTGACAAACGCGGTTCCAAAACCGGATTTAGATTCAATTGCTCTTGCTGCACGATCTCTTGGTATTCGTAAGATGAAGCGTGAAGCGAATCAATCGCATCCGAAGCGTCCACGTGCGAGGGAAGGATACCTTGTCATGTCTGCCAAAGATGCACATTCTGCTGCAGGGACGAATAGTAAGGAGGAGTTGATGGCAGCTATTGGTTCACGATTAGCTATTACTCATCAGGAGGCGAAGGAGAAGGCAGAGGAAGAACGCAAGCGTGGCCCCAGAAAAGGCGATCGCGCGGCCCGCTCCCAGAGGAAGGCTAAGAGACCTCAAAATAAGAAGAACAAGCGCCGGCAGAATCGTCGATGAATCATAATTCAAGAGTTCGAATCCATCCGTGTCGGTCATCTGCTCGCTTCAACTGAATGTCCACTAAAGCATCGTAGAGTTTTCTAGTGATAGGCCCTACTTCTCCGTTGCAATAATGTGCAATTTTGTCTCCATGTTCGATGCTTCCAATGGGCGATATTACGGCTGCAGTCCCTGCGCAGAATGCTTCGTCAGCGTCTAGGGCCATATCGACATCTACACGTTCCTCACGCACTTCATGCCCTAGATCACGAGCAATTTGCATCACGCTTGCTCTGGTAATTCCTGGCAAGATGGTTCCGGTCAAGTCCGGAGTATAGACGACATTATCCTTGACGCAGAAGAAGTTCGCCGCGCCCACCTCCTCGATATATTGGTGCTCGACAGCGTCTAGATAGATGATTTCAGCATACCCCTCTACCTTCGCCATTTTCGATGGCATCATTCCGGGAGCGTAGTTTCCGATTGCCTTTACTCCACCTGAACCGCCCGGAGCAGCACGGTGATATTCATCCGAGACCTTGAGTTTGATTGGAGTCATACCTCCCTTGAAGTAAGGTCCTACGGGGCACACGTAGACCATGAAGGTGAATTCGGGTGCAGGTGCTACACCGAGAATGGCTCCACTTCCCCAGAGCACAGGTCGAATGTAGAGTGCCCCACGTCCAGTGGGGGGAACCCAGCGATGATTCGCTTTCACTACAGATTCTACGGCGTCGAGGAACAATGATTCTGGAACGGGGGGCATGCCTAGGCGCTTCGCGCCCTCTGCGAACCGAGCCGCATTCTTGTCTGATCGGAAGAGCACAATGTTTCCATCGTCTGCTCGCTGAGCTTTCATACCCTCAAAGATACCTTGGCCGTAGTTCAGGACACCCGCTGCTGGAGAAATCTCAATGTTACCAAAGGGAATTAACTCTCCTTCACCCCATTCTTCTCCTGTACGAACCACATTTCGATACATTGTATCGGTAGCAGTGAACGAAAAGGTGAGGCTGTCCCAATCAAAGTCCATCATAACACCTCCTCAGGCAGCAAGCCTGTTATCCAAGGTGAAGGGCAGTGTCTATCAACGATTCCCTGAGTTACTTTCCATCTAAATCTGGGTAGATTCATCAGCATCGGCGTTCAACACGATTCATGGGCGATGGAGACCTGGTGTGGCAAGGTCGCATCTGCATCATCGATGTATCATATCAAGCTCAGAGTGAAGGAGGCACTGTTCTAGTAGCTCATGCCCGGGCAGAAGCCGGTCATTCAGTGACAATGTTGGTTCATGGTCTCCGCCCCTTTGTAGTGATTGCAGCTCCTGACGATGCTCCGCCGAGTCGTTTAGAATCATGGTTAGATGACGTTCGAAAGGACAAGCGAGTCGTGAACATCCATGATCCTGAGGTTTTGTGGTGTGAGGAAGGAGAACGATTGCACTGGCGAGTAGATGTAACTCAGCCTAAAGTGGTCCCGAAGTTACGCGAACTACTTGCGGAG
>DAFJ01000018.1 GCA_002497905.1 Euryarchaeota archaeon UBA251 | reverse complement strand
AAGGTTCATACTCCCATCCTCAAGATCAAGATCTGGGCCGCCTCCCGTAGAACCCCATACAAGTAGTAAGATAGCGAAAATAAGGCCGATTCCAGTAATAGCCCACCAAGCGAGATAACCCTGATGAACGACCTTGTACGCAAATCCCTCTGGCTCTTCACGTGGTAAATCATCTCTAACATCGAAATCCTCGAGAGTATCATTCTCAGGCACAGACGATTCAATGGATTGGGAACCGAATCGCCCCAATGGAGAGGAGGGTGTAATCCCAACAGCATCAACGCCAAGACCCCAGATTATGCCAACAACAAGCGAGATTACGTGGACCAGAACTATAGGACCAATTAGTGAAGGATTAGCAATCGCACCCCCTATCAAGACGAAGGCAGAATCACCAAGCGTAGCTATGAGCGTAGAGATGACTGTACCATAAGTGACGTATCCTCGTGCATACAGAGGCATCATTACAATAGCGCCCCCACACCCAGGAGTAATTCCCATAATTGCACCAATTACAGGTTGGAGTCTACGCTTTGAACGGATCCAGTCAACGAAACGACCCGCAGTAGCGTATTGTAACCAACTGAACAACAATACCATCGCCGCAACGAAGACAGTGACGGCAAGGAATGCATCTCGCATCGAGAGGAGAAGCAGGTCGATGATCTCCGATGAGGTCACCATGTGTTCCGTTAATTATCGTCGAAACATGAATGTTAGCCAAGGCTAACTTTGCCCTCAAACTCAAACCAAATCACCCAATGCCCATGCCATGACTGCATCGACACTGGCCTGGGCACTCAGCCAGTTAGATGCAGGTAATCGTGTGGCGATAGCAAGCGTAGTTGAATCTCAGGGTTCAGTTCCAGGTAAGGTCGGTGCCAAAATTGCGATCTCATTGAATGGTGAGCAATGCGGCACGGTAGGCGGCGCAGGTCTAGAGATGATGGTTATCGAACACCTACAAGGCGTCCTAAAAGGCGAAATAATTCCTGGAATTGAACGATTTCAACTAAGAAAAGAAGCTCGAGAAAGGACAGAAAGGGAATCCGATATGACTGCATTGAACAGTCTTTGTGGTGGCATCGTGACCATCGTCAGCGAAGTACTGGATGCACCTCCTCATATCCTCCTTGCAGGTGGAGGGCATTGTGCTATCGCAATAGGAAAAATGGCAGAAGTACTTGATTGGAAAATCTCGGTCATGGATGCTCGTGCTGAATTTGTTGACGAAAACATGCATCCGAATGCTGTCGAAAGGATTCACGCTATGCCTGAAGATTTCCTACATCATGAAAGCGGCGAGAAGCTCAGTAGGTTCAGCCACATTCTCATTATGGGGCATGATTGGTCCATTGATCAGGACCTACTCCTAGGCCTTCTATCTGGGCGTGAATCTGGCACGATTAATGGATCATTCATACTCGGAACGATTGGAAGCCATGCGAAATGGAGATCGTTCACGCAAGCTGCTCAAAATGCGGGTATATCTGATACATCACTTGATGCTGTTATCTGCCCAATCGGTATCGATGTAAACGCACAAACTCCAGAGGAGATTGCAATCGCGGTTTGTGCACAAATCATTGACCAACGCAGCCGTATACTTCGCGGAGAGGAGCCCATCAGGCACTCCGGTTGGCGAGCTCATTCCTCTTGAGTAAAGTCAGGGATTGGTTCCCATAGTAACGACAGGACACCTTGTCCGTTAATGTGAACCAACGGACGGAATCCAGGGGAGCCAGCAGTACTGACAGTAGTAATAATCCTCTGAAGCATCGCTCCTTCAATCTCAATATCGATAGATGACCCAAGCAATGGGAAACGAACATCACTGATAGAAGCAAAAGCACCCACTGGTTCTGGAGTATCCTCTACTTCTGGAGCATCCTCTTCGTTAGGGCCTGATTCGTCTGAATCGCCGGAATCGTCTTCTTCTTCATCCTCAGAATCGGGCTCTTCCGTTATTGCCAGATCTGGTTTGATGAATGCGGTCAACGAATCCATATGTACACCTCCCTCACTTCGGGCGGAACCCATGCCGATTCCACCACGTGCAGAATACATGATGCCCTGAGCGATTAGCGTCATGGCTGCTAGGAACAGAGAGATTACCGCAACGAGTTCATTGCCGAATGAGAAGCCGGTCACCAACATACCCGTTGGAAGCCCCACTAGACTAAGTAATCGCCTCCACGAATCATCGCGGCCAAAACCAAGTACGAGATGATGTCCAAAGATGATGACCATCACGATTCCGTTTAGGGCACCCAGATTGTAATCACCCGACTCAATGAACGAAAATAATCCAAAAATCACTGAGAAGGTCCCAATAATTCCGGCATGGGATCGAATCATCTCTTCTTCATTGAATTCATTGACCTGCTTGTACGAGCAGTATAACTGGTAAGCGCCAGCTATGACCAACAGTAGGAATGCAAATTGATCATATGTGACATCATTCACTATGTTGAATTCTTGATAGAGGAAATCTCCCGTGAATAACACCATCGGAATAATCCATAATCGAAGCGGCCACAAGAGACGATTCAAGTAGAGATCTATGCCGAGTAAACCGGTGAGAAGTACTCGGATGAATGGTAAGTATTCTACCACCTGGTCTGGAGCGAATAGGATGAGTGTTGAATATCCAAGGAATCGATTGTATACGTTGAATCCGAGACTTTCATTCGGGCCCCCTTCGAGGTTGAATCCTTGAGACTCTATCCGTTGATCTGTGAATCGATGGAGGAATCCATGGCGATACGCGAAAAGTTGTGCAAAGGCAACAAGGCCGAGAGTCATAGCAAAGGCGCTCTCTTCATGGATGTTGATGAGACCCCACTCATTATCTTGGACTAAATCAAGAGTCGCGACGGCGGACCAACCTGCTACAAATGGATTTATCCAGAACCAGCCTAGGTAACCTGTACGAAGAATCAGAGCGGTCATGAGGACCGTGAATAAACCTGGAACATACCGTGCATCAGGGAGTATTACTGCTACGCTGACAACCAACCAGAAATACGGTAAATATGGTGTGTATTCGTTTCGTGGATTTGTAATCGAACGATGATGGAAAATAGACAACGCGGAAATCGAAACCATAAGGAGGATACTCCAACGAGGAAGAAGATCATTCCCTAGAAGATTCGAGAACTCACCAAGATAAGGTATCAAGTCAAACTGATCCCAAATCAGACCATGCTTACTCAATATGCCAAACTTGCCGATTATCGAGATTGCAAAAGCGGCCGGAAGGAGGAATATTTGGATGATTCCGTGCTGATATCGAATGGCACGATCGGCGACAAGGAAGAACACAACAAGACTCCAGAGCCCCCCGCTGAGATCCATGAATGATGAGAGGAGCAAAATGAACAAAACTGCCTGATCGATAGACCTCTCCTCTTCCGACGAATCACCCTTAGCTCGGAATCTAAGATTAATGCCGATAAGTGCACCAATCAGAATCAGTTCACGTATTAGAGCGCCAGATAACTCCAATTCGTTGAGTGTTATTGAAGCCCCCCAAATCAGGAACAATGCTGCTAACGAAGAACCAAAACGTTCCATTGACGTGCCCGATTTTAGTATCCCTCCTTCAAGAGCAATGATTCCAACAGTTAGTGCAAACACGATAAGACGGAGTGCTTCAATCATCGATGCGTCCAAATCCGCATGTAAAGACGAGGCTTGAAGCCCTAAGAACTGCCCGAAAAAGAGAAGGATATAGACCGATATTAATGATAATCTGAAGGGATTACCCTCTGAAACTACAATGTTTTCAGAGGATGTATTGAACACTTCCTTTTCTCGAACTGAATAAGTGATACCATAGAGTAGAGCAGCAGCGAATGGAGCGATGAGTAGAGTCACTAGGTCCTGAGTTCCAGTAAGTAAAGAGTCGGCTAAAAATGGCCCTGCACTCAAAGAGGCAAAGACAACGCTGCTTAACGCTGGAAATAAGTGGAATGAATTGATTGAATCGCGCTCAGAGCTTTCCCGTATCTCAAGAGCCAAGGCAAGAACACCTGTGCCTATGACAAGGACAGTGAAAGAAAGATCTACTCCGCCTAACGATGTAGGTGAGAGTGCTCCTGTCAAAGCAATTAGACCCACAATGATGGGCGGGAAACGAGAAGACAGAACCTGCCAGGTACCCAAGCCGACCAAACAAGGGAACAATACGTAATGGAGGAGATCCGCAATTTCAAGTTCAAGACCGCCAAACAGGGTTTCGGGATTAGTCGCATTTGACCCAATAGATGAGAACCACCAAGAAGCCATCATGGCAATGAAAGTCCAAGTGATTACCCAAGTCCTAGCATGATCTCGTGTTGCAAGATAGATGAAGGCAAGAATAGCAACTAACCATGCAACTGCAGCTGCTTCTCCCTGCAGCATTGCAAGGGCAAGAGCAAGCCCGATTGGCATCGCAGGGGTGCGCTGCATGTAGGTTGGACCAAACCAACCAACCAACAGAGTGGCCCACAATACAAAGGACAAATCAAACGGGAAATTAGACAAAATAACACCGGCCAACACGAAGGGTTCGCCGCGACCTGCAAACTGAGCAAGAAGGACTGCTCCGATAACGAAACCAGAACTGTTCTCAATCATCTTCCGGTCCAGGGATCGGTCCATCGCTGTCATGCCAACGAGGATGATGATTGGAACTAGGAGGCAAAGTCCAAGCAGACCCACAGATGTCAACGAAAACAGCAGTGGGAATACTGTTGCAACACCCGATGCAAGTAGGTAAAGTGGTGCGCGATCCAGATGAAGAGCGTACAAAATAGACGAAGAGAGTAGGAGAAGATGCCCTAGACTCACCCAGATACTCAGGCCGGGCGCTGACCAATCTAGCCAGATTGTAATGACACTGAAAGAAACGCTGATTGGAGCAAGAATCAACGCTGCTCGAACAGAGTTCCCCAAGGAATGACGTTGTGCCATCCAAGCACCCAAAGCCACCGTACCAATGACTCCAATAGTTTGGACCATGGGCATCCAATCAGGAATCCAGAAATTATTACCTACATCCTGGGCAATGAAGGTATTTTCAACAGCAAGGAACCATATTGAAAAACGAGAAATCCAGAGGGTTGCCAGAGTCCCGAAGACCACTGCGGCGCTTCCTACGTAATCCTTCAGAACCTCTGATGGACTAGGGAGAAGTTCGCGCTTACAAGCTTCAAGATAACCGATTACGCACAATCCTATGGAACCGAGCATCATTCCTAGAATTAGGTATGAGTAATCTGAATCCACTTGGACGGTTGTCACATAGAAGATAGCAGCAATTAACATCACACTCCCACCTACAATGGAAGCAATCATTCCAATACGAGCCGCATCCATTTCCTGTGCACTCAGGATAGTGGCTTGCTGAGGTTCTGAAGTGGTCATGATTTCAATTCACAAACTGACAGAGTATAACGAAATCGGCATATTAAGGTGAGAAAATAAGGTATTCAAGACATATGGATTCATGCGTTTGGATGCGAACTATTAGTTGATTCAAAATCCAACAAAGTACCATGATGAATTCAATCTTCGTGCCCGAACGCTCAAAGAGCGTGTTCCCCTCCCATCAAATTGCTCCATGTCTGCGCCAATCCACATCCCTATGGTCCCCTCGGACCCAATGGAGGCATGGACAGCACGCGTTAATGGAGCACAGTTCACGGAACTAGCACACAGTCATTCGATTCTTCTAGACGTATTACGTGATCACGTTGGAACACTCGGCGTGAAGCGAGGATGTGACATGGGGACCTGCGGCTGCTGTGCCGTTCTCGTTGATGGAGAGCCCGTACTCTCTTGCTTGACTCTTGCATTTGAGGTCGAGGGGAAGGATATCACTACAGTCGAAGGCCTAGCAGACGGCCACCATCTTCATCCAATCCAACAGTGCTTCGCCGACCATGGTGGAAGCCAATGTGGATTCTGCACACCTGGTTTCCTCGTAGTGAGTGCGGCTCTCCTCGACAAAGAACCGAACCCATCCGAAGCCGCAATCAAAGAGGCGATCGAGGGTAATCTCTGCCGCTGCACGGGCTACCAACAGATTGTAACTTCAATTCAAGAAGCTGGAGAAATGCTCCGAAATGGACTGACTGGTGAAGACCGTACAGAAGCAGCCTCTGACCCACATCCTGTCGGCCCAGATGAGCCGACTCTACCACCGGGCGATGCGAGGTGATTCCATGAGTAAGGGATATCGGCAGGCTCCAAGCGGTTCCTCTGATAAGAAGCGGAAGGACGGAAAACGGATCGCAGGAAAACAGGACTTCGGAGTCCCTGGAAGCGGCGGATCCAATCCTTACAGCGAGTTACAAGATATCGAACGCATCCCTAACAGCCAAGGAGGGCAACTTGAACAGCCACGTGGCCCACATGTGCATGACCCTCATATCACTGGCCAGACAATTGGAAAGGCTACGCCATTGGTTGATTCGAGGTGGAAGGTCACGGGCCAAGCCGAGTATGGCGACGATATTCGTCTACCCAATGAGCTTGTAGGTAGAATCCTTCGTTCACCTCACCATTATGCTCGAATTGTAAGCATCGATACGAGTGCGGCAGAGGCTCTTCCAGGCGTGCGCGCCGTCTCCACAGGGATGGATTCTGTCAATCGATTCGGTGTTCTCCCAGTGACCAAGGACGAACACGCGATGGCTCAAGATAAGGTCAGACACGTAGGAGATCTTGTTGCCTGTGTCGCGGCCGAATCTGAGGAAATTGCGATTGAAGCGCTCAGCTATATTCATGTGGACTACGAAGTTATGGAATCGATTCATGACATGGAAGATGGACTCCTAGACAGCGAGAATCCTATCCACGACCGAGGGAAATACCACATCGGCGAATCCAACGTTCAGAAACGTGTTTTCCAACAGTTTGGTCATACCGATGCAATGCACGACGCCCCATTCCAATCAAAGTCTGACTGGACTTTCGCGGGCCTCCATCATGGCTTCACCGAACCCCATGCAGTCGTTGCACATTGGGACCCAAATGGTCGACTTCAACTGTATACACCACAACAGGTTCCTCATTATGTGCATCGTGCTCTATCCTCTGTACTCGATGTCCCAATGCATCAGATCAATGTCATTCGGACTTTTGTCGGAGGAGGTTTTGGTGGTAAGTCAGACCCTTTTCCTCACGAAATGTGTGCCGCTATCCTCGCAAAGAAAAGTGGCCGGCCAGTCCGAATTAACTTCGACCGAGAGGAGGTCTATTGGATCAACCGTGGCCGGCACCCGAGCCGTATCCAGATGGAGGTCTACGCGGATGAAAAGGGGAGAATTGCCGGCATAGAAACTGATGCTCTAATCGACGGAGGTGCATTCGCTTCTTTCGGACATGTTACGACATATTACAACGGCGTGCTCCATACTTCGCCCTACGAGATTGGTGGATTCCACTATACGGGCGCCCGTGTATGGACAAACAAGCCTGCAAGTGGTGCTATGCGCGGCCACGGTGCAGTCAACTCACGCTGTGCCGTCGAGGTTGCTATCGATGATGTCTGTGAACAAATGGGCGTTGACCCGATGACATTCCGTCTCGCGAATCTGTTGCCACCGCATTGTCGAACAATTACTGGATTCCGCATCACAAGTACCGGAATGCGTGAATGTCTCGATGAAGTACGCAAGCAATCCGGCTGGGATGATAAGTTCCGAAAGATGCCGCTTGGGCGAGGTATTGGCGTTGGTTGTGGTTTCTTCATCTCCGGATCAGGACTCCCAATCCACTGGGATCCAGAGAACTTCCCTCACGCAACTGTACACCTCCAATGCGATATGGATGGAGGCGTTACCGTCCATACTGGAGCAGCAGACATAGGTCAAGGAAGCGACACTGCTGTGGCCCAAGCAGTATCAGAGGTGCTCGCTCTACCGCTTGATATGATTCGCATACGTAGTCGTGAGAGTGACACTGCCCCTGTAGATCTAGGTTCATACTCATCTCGTGTGACCTTCATGAACTGCAATGCTGCGATTCGTGCAGCAATCGAACTCCGTGAGAAAGTCCTCAACGCAGCCTGGGAAATCATAGGTTATCACCCAGATTCTCTTGTTCTTGGTGATCGGAGAATCTACTACAAGCGTGACCCCGCGATTGGTGTATCCTGGCTCCAAGCGGTACACAAGGCACAAGCAGATACTGGGTCCCTCATTGCAAGTGGGGCTTATCGAACCCCCCCAATGGGCGGCGTTCACAAGGGTGCAGCAGCAGGCCTAGCCCCTGCCTACTCATTCTCTGCATATGTCGCAGAGGTCGAAGTCGACCCAGAGACTGGCTTCGTCCGAGTTATCAAGGCGTGGGCTGCACACGATTGTGGCAAGGCACTCAACCCACTCGCAGTGGAAGGGCAAATCATTGGTTCGTGTCACATGGGGATGGGGCAAGTTCTCTCAGAAGAGATGCGTTATGGCCGTACTGGACATCTGCTGAACCCTGATTTGCTTGATTACAAAATCATGAGCGTCCACGAAATGCCAGAGGTTGTACCGATTATCGTAGAATCCAATGATCCTGAAGGTCCATTCGGTGCAAAAGAGGCAGGAGAAGGACCCCTTTTACCCATCCTCCCTGCAGTAGTCAATGCGATCTACGATGCCATCGGTGTTCGTGTAAACGAGTTACCAGTTTCACCAGATCGACTATACTCAACTATCGAGAAACAATGCAGGAAAATGGGCATCAAAGATCCTCTGGATTTACCCAACCCGTCCTTTGAACCATCCGCTCTCCAAGCCGACTTGGAAAATCGAGCAAAGGAACATGCTCACCGTGATCTGCAAAGAGATCTGTTGAAGGATCGCAGCTCATACGTCAACGGTGTCTTGTTCGGATTCGACCCTGATCGCCCTCTCCCAGAGCAGTCAGAAGGTTGGCGAGAGTCTGTTACTCCAACGCCAGAGGATCTCGCTGATCCGAAGAAGCGCGCTGCACGTGCTTGGTCACATGTGGAACGTCGAAAACGGAGGGATGACGCATGAAGACACCACCCTTCCGACTCCATCGTCCAACAACGATTGATGAGGCAGTCAATCTAGCTGCAGACCTTGTGAAACGTAAGCAAGGATTTGATTGGGTATCTGGAGGAACGGACCTGCTCGCGAACTACAAATGGCACATCAACACACAGCCCCATGTAATCTCCTTGGCTTCAATCGAAGAACTGACACGGCACGGTGCACATCATATCGGCGCGATGGTGCGCCTACACGAACTTGAGCACGGCCCCACTCACCCACTCCTAAGGAAAGCAGCAGGTACCATTGCAAGTACCCTGATTCGGCGCTCTGCAACTGTGGGCGGTAACCTCTGTCTCGACACACGCTGCTTCTGGTTCAACCAGACCGAGGATTGGCGCCGATCCATCGATTGGTGTCACAAGTGTGACTGCGACACAGGGGCAGACTGCCGTGTCATTCCAAATCAAAACACGCTATGCGTTGCGACCTATCAAGGCGACCTCGCACCATGTCTAATGGTGCTCGATGCCACAATCCATCTCGCCGGCCCCGAAGGTGTCAGATCAATGTCAATCGCAGATTTCTATGCATTAGACGGCATGACACGTAACGTCCTGAAGACCGGCGAATTCGTCACTCATGTAAGCACTCCCGAGGAATCCAACGACCTTGACGGAGACTATCAAAAACTTAGCCTGCGCGAATCTTGGGACTTCCCCGAAGCTGGCGTTGCCGCAGCATGGAAACGTACGGATACTGGCCTCAGTACACTTCGAATCGCAACGACTGCATGCGAATCGATTCCGAGAATTCACCTAGAGTCAGCGGAAGCAGCCTTAGTGGACTGGAATGGTGAATCTACCACTATCGAGGTTGCAGAGGCTATCCGGCGAGAGGTCAAACCTGTGAACAATACCTATTTCCCGCCGGCCTATCGTCGAAAAATGCTTAGGGTGCTTACGAAGCGCGCTTTGAAAGGAACATGGATGTGAAGTAGATGCGTGCTCGCCTGCTAATATTCCTACTAGTCGCACCTTTACTCGCCACGGCTACTACCGCCCAAACCGATCCACCACCGGATCCGTTCGGTTGGGATTTGACAATAATCGAGCCAAATGATGGGCCTAACTATGACTTATCGACAGATGGAGAGGTTACAGTTGAATTCTTCATTGAAAATACGGGATTGACCGAAATCCAGGTTGCTATCGAATACGATGTGCCATTCAATGCGTCCAGTGACGGCCCCACAGAGGAAAGTATTGGAGCAGGTGAAAATGAAACATTCACTGTGAAACTTACAGGTGTCAATGTCATAACGAATACTGCAGGATTAACAGCCTCATTGAAGATTGAAGCTACGTTAGAAACACGCGCAGGGACACCCATTGGTTCAGGGGACTCTCGAAGCGATGAAGTGGACATACGTATACCGAGAATTTACCAACTCATGATTGGAGACCCTACGGTTGCCCTTGATTTCAATTCAGGTACAATGATGGATTTCCAACTTGAAGTTACCAATCACGGCAATAGCGAGGACCGTATGGGAGATGTAGAAATCGAAGACGATTGTCCATTGCTAAGTGTATCTGTCGATGAGGCTTCAGATTTAGACAAAGTCCTGAAGCCACAGATGGACCAGAACCCAGGGGTTGCTAACCTGAAAATCATTCTCGACATCTCTGCAGCCCACCCTCCTCGAGCATGTGACATCGATATCAGAGTCAGCTCACATGGATCCAAGGCAGAAGGTACAATGGTATGGGTAGAAACAACGGTTCGCATCGAGGTTATAGGAGGAGAGTCAGAAGAAGATACCGAAGATAATACTCCCAATGACCCGACAATCGTGACAAAGACAAACGTTCCAGCACCAGGCGTCTTCTACCTACTACTTTCCACCCTTCTTGCATTCAGCGTGGCCTCAAAGCGCAAATTGCACCCCTAATGAAGGGACGTCCGTCGATTCATTAGCATCCAACGATGGACAACATATATGCGTGGAACCGGGTTGGGAAGGGTAGGCGTTTCACTCCGAGGCGCGAAATAAGAAAGGATGTGGGTAGAAATGGTTGCTAACGAGGGTGAAGGTAGTCGCTTCAACCTCGTCATTGCTATTGCCCTCGCAGCCACACTCCTGCTAGTCCTAATGCTCCCAATGGCCTTCGCCGCAGGTAAGGATACTGCCTACAGTGCGTATGACCAATCCCAAGGTGCAGGGCAGATTACCGATGTCAGAGCCACACTCGGCAACGGCGAAGTTGGCGACATCACCGGTTTAGGATACGAAATGGGGAACACAATATCGACGCCTATGCTGGTCAACGACTGGCAAAATCCTCACCGGACACTTCTGATGGTCATCGCACCAGAGAAGCCTATTGGTGAGACCGAAGCACAAGCAATCTTTGAGTTCGTAACTGAAGAGGGAGGGAAGGTAATTGTTGCATCTGACAACAAGAATGCCAATGTCCTCGCTGGTAAATTCGGCCTGACCTACTACAACGACCCTCTGTTTGACAACGATCAAGTATACGAGGTCGTGAACGAGGATGGCGATATTGAGCGACATCCAACCAATGTATGGGGCCTACACAGTTTCAACAAGGACATCTCCGAAATGCAGGAAGGTGAACTCTCTACAGGTTGTAGTGATACTGCTCTTGCCACACGTACTATCGACTCCTGCAGAATGCCAGTGATGTACCGTGGCCCAAGTGGAATTCAGGTTGGAGGCCTTGAATCCGATGACCCCGAATCAAACGATTATGTCGAACGCGATGTGAATGTTCTCGCCTATGCATCTCCAGGCGCATTTATCGATATCCTAGGAGACGGATCCGAAGGAAATGTAGAGAACGATGCACCCGGAGACATTGCACTTAGCGTCCGAATCGATTACCCTGGAATTACGGCAATGGACAAACTCCGGGGCACTGGTTCGAGTAACGAATATGGCGAGCTTTTGGTCACAGGAAGTATCGTATTTTTCGCAGATGACGAAGTATTCGCGAACCAATACTGGACTCTGGAGCGCGCTCAAGAGGCTGGGCTCGACGCAAATTGCGCCGGCGCCACATGCTGGCAGCGCGACATATCCGGTGGAACTTGGAGTGGGAACTACGAGTATGTCCACACGCTAATTTGGGATATGATGGAATTTGACAACGGAGACCTTGCCCAGTCAATAGCAACAGGGCGGGGTAATTTCCATATCGTCTTTGATGAGAGTCGGCACGTTACAGGGGTAGCATCACAACCGTTCATCGAGACAATTAGTACCATCGTATTGCTCACATCTGATAATTTCCTAAAGTGGCTGATTATCTTGAATCTCGGCCTCCTTCTCCTAGTATCTATCATGGTCGTTCCAGAGAAGGCAAACTGGCGCCACGTGTTTGATCTCACACGCTTCCGGGAACGACCTACAAAGGTCAACTCAAGCGATTACAGACAGCGGGTTCAGAAAGCCCTGTTTGCGAAAGTGCGGGTATTCTACGACCTGACACGGGACCAAATGGCGCTAAAGACGCCCGCAGAGGTGCAGACAATGATTGGCGACCCAAGACTTGTCGAACTTGCTTACAGCACCTCGAGAACCTACTCCCCCCAAGAGCTACGCGAGCTTCTAATCGCGATTCGCAAATGGGGGAAGAAGTGAAAACCTGAAAGGAAAGTGAATCAACATGGCAGCACCACCCCCACCACCGAATGCCGGCGCCCCAGCGCCACCACCCGCCCCTGCAGCACCCGCTCCTGCACCCGCTCCGGCACCAGCTCCGGCGCCTGCTCCTGCGGCTCCTGCTCCTGCTCCTGCAGCACCGGCTCCTGCTCCGGCTCCACGCCACCAGAGTAGCCCTGAAGTGCGCGAACGTCTCCAGGCCGTCGGTCAGATTTCTCAAGCGATTTCCGCTGAAGTCCAGAAAGTGATTATCGGTAAATCTCACGTCATTGACAATGTCATGGTCAACATCCTATCGAATGGAAACCTTCTCTTCGAGGACTATCCTGGACTTGCGAAGACGCTGATGACGAACACATTCGCTGACGCTCTAGGTTGCGATTTCAAGCGTGTTCAGTTTACTCCTGACCTACTTCCAGCAGATATCACTGGAACAAACATCTACGACGCAAAGAAGGGAGAATTCACCTTCAAGCCAGGTCCGATCTTCTGTAACCTGCTTCTTGCTGACGAGATCAACCGTGCACCACCGAAGACTCAAGCTGCACTCCTTGAAGCCATGCAGGAGAAGCAGGTGACCATCGGAACCGTGACACACAAGCTCCCATCACCGTTCATCGTTATGGCGACTCAGAACCCAGTCGAACAAGAGGGAACCTACCCTCTACCTGAAGCACAACTTGACCGTTTCATGTTCAAGATGAGTGTAGGTTACCCTGACCGCGCCGACGAAGACGAAATTCTTGCCCGCAGAATTGTGCGAAAGAAGGATGCTGTCGATGTTGACGTCATTACTGACCCCGCTCGCGTGGTTGCCATGCAGCAGGCTTGCGAAGATGTCTACGTCGATCCAGCCGTACGCATGTACATGGTTGAGATTGTCGCTCGAACTCGTGAAGACCCGCGTGTCCTCGTCGGTTCATCCCCTCGTGGATCACAGGCGCTTCTCAAGACGTCACGTGCTGCAGCCGCTCTCCGTGGCCGCGACTTCGTGACGCCTGACGAAATCAAGGCTGTAGCTCCAATCGCTATCTCGCATCGTCTAATCCTAAAGCCCGAACACCAGATCAAGGGACTGGAGACTCAGGAAGTTGTCACCGACATCCTCCGACAGGTTCCAGTACCCACAGTCTGAGAGTGAATCAGAGGATTCGGATTCCGGGAGAGTGTTGACTTGGCGTGGAGCAGAAAGTCCGCGATGTTCGCATCGCTGGCCGCCGCGCTATACCTCCTCGGGCTCGTCCTTAGGAATCAACAGTTAGTGACTGTCGCAGTAGTGTTCCTATCCTTCCTAACGTATGCTGCATTCCGCACATCTCACGCAGACGTAGCAGCCACAGGACGGCGAATGGACGATCAAGAGTTCGACGAGGGAGTCCAATTCAGGAACCTGAACGCTATGCGCCAACTTTCTCAGGCACGTGTCTTTGAAGACAGCGACATCGACATCACACTTAGGATCCAAAATCTATCCAATCTCTCGAAAATTCTTGAGGTCCGCGATAGTGTCCCTGAAGTCATGCGCGTCAAGAAGGGTGCAAACTATGCCCTAATGGAACTCGGTGGACGTCGCGAGACAGAACTGAAGTACACGCTTGAGTGCCCACTTCGAGGATTCTACACTATCGGCCCAGTTGCAGTTCGTGTCCAGGACACTTTCGGGCTATTCCACCGTGAGAAAGAGATTCATCTCTACGACGACTTCCTTGTTTTCCCTAAGATGGAGGATGTCAAGGATGCATTCGTCAAGAGCAAGGTACCCAAGATTTTCACTGGTGCAGTGAATATCCGCCAACCGGGCGAGGGATCAAACTTCTACAACCTTCGAGAATACATCCCTGGAGACCCGATGAGGAAGGTCAACTGGAAGGCTATGGCTCGAGCAGGCAAGATGATGGTGAATGAGTTTGAGCGTGACGCCGTATCCGATATTATCCTCATTATCGACAGCCGATCTGTGGCCGAGACGGGACCAGTCAGCCGTAACTCCCTTGTCTACAGCACACGAGCAGCAGCTAGCCTCGCACAGTATTTCCTATCCAGGCGTGACTCCGTAGGCCTCGTAATCTATGGCGACGAAATATTGAGTGTTGATCGAGATACTGGCAAAAAGCAGCTATACATCCTCCTCACTAAGCTCGCCGGTGCTATGGCCCGTGGAAACACCCCTCTCAAGGTCGTAACCAATCGAATAATTCCACACATCAACAAGGGTAGTCCAATCATTATTCTCAGCCCTCTTGAGGATGACCCGACGGTCGTTGACGCAGTACGTGACTTCCGTGCCCGTGAATTCGATGTAACAGTCCTCTCACCAAGTAGCCTTGAATTCGAATTCGATGCACGTCGTTTGGACCGGACTGGATACGAGGTACTGAAGACCGAGCGTGACATTCTGATTAGTGAACTTCGCGGACTTGGTGCGAACGTTATGGACTGGGAGCCAGACATGCTCCTATCAACTGCTCTCGCTGGAGCCAGAGGATTCTGAGGTGATGAAGTGACTGCGAGTAATGACACCGCGCACCTATACGACGGTAAGACCGTTCGATCGGGGGCTCCTTCACGGAAGAAGGCGGCTGGTCGCGTAACATCCTCCACTGAAATTCCCAAAGAGGCAATCCCAGAAGTCCACATACCTTCCTTTGTCGAGAGCCTCTTCGGGGGCCCCCTCGTACCGAAGATGAAGTTCCTACCTGCAGCAAAGAATGTTCAGAATCTGCAATTTGCTAGTGGTGGAGCCATGGTCGTTCTGGCCGTCCTCACCTACATCGTAACGCCGCAAGCAGGCACCCCTTGGTTTGCACTTGGAAATGTGCTCGGCGTACCTGCAATTGGAACGGCCTTCCACGTCCTCATCATCCTTGGCAGCATCGGGACAGGATTCTGGGGGGTCTTCCAGAGAGACTCTCGATTCCTCCTCACCTCGTATGTGCTGTTCATCCTAATTTCTCTGCGTTTCGCCGCTAGTGCTGTCACTTTCGGTACTGATCTAAGCTTACTCCCTGAGAGTGAGGGGGGCCAGAAATCCCTCCTTGTCCTCTACGCAGTATTCCTTGTGATGTACATCGAACTCAGTAACGGAGTTATCCGCTTCTCAATGCTTGACACCTCAATCCGCACTGGCGAGGTCTATGTCATGAATGAGAAGAAGGTCCTGAGCCGCTACCAAGCCTCGTTAATCCTGACTCCACTAATCGCGGGCACGGTGGCCTTCATGACCTTGTTCGTCAATGTGATTATTCCACTATTCATCGGCATTATCGACAAGACATCTGCTGCACGAATGGAAGAGTCGCTTGAGCTTACTAGTGTCTACGGTGTTGCACTAGGGACAATGATTGTCTTCCTAATCGTCGCAGGAATGTTCGCTGTGAATCTACCACTACGGATCCAACAGTTCCGCGAAAATACAGATGATTGATTCAATCAGTCAGCATCCAGAAGTTCGAAGCATTCTGTGAGACGTCCTACGGCAGTAGGTGCATCCTCATCGTTAAACAGCAGATGTATGGCATGACCCTCTTCCTGTGATTCCAATTCCCATGCGTCAATTCCGAGTCCTAACAGTGAATCAAGTAGCGTTTCTCGCACGTGATGATCAGCAGAAATACCCTCGCCAAAAACGCTGAGAAGAGCAAGAGGAGAACCAATCTGAATCTCTGCCTCAGAATCAAAACCAAGGATTGAGGATTCGACACGAGCAAGATCCGCTTCATCCAGGAGCACACGGATTCCCGCAGGGTCTGCACGAATCGACCAGATTCTAATTCTCTGCTTATGCAGCAATTGACCTAAACCAGTAAGGCTTGATGAGAGGCTCCCTCCAGAACGCAATCTCCAAAGAAGATCGAAGCGACGACGATGACAGACAAGAACTCTCACGGTTGGATGACCAATCGATATCGATGGACCCACATAGGTGCCAGGTTCTTCCGGATGGTGCAGGGGGCGAATAATCATCGGAATCCCTGATTCAACTAGGGGTTCAATCGCATCAGGATGCAAAAGACGCGATGAATAAGATGCAATTTCCACGGCCTCTCGATAGTTTAGATAGGGAATCCGACGGCCACGCATTCCCCATGATGGATCGAGGCTTAGAACTCCAGGTACGTCTCTCCAGATTACGACAGATGCGGCGCCGATGATAGCGGCCAGATAGGTTGCAGTACAGTCCGACCCACCGCGTGACATCGTGGCGAGATTATCAGACTGGTCAATACCATACCAACCAGCGATGAGAGGTATCTCATTACTAGGGATGCGTGCACATTCAGAGGTTTGAGATAGATCCATACGAACAAAGGGGGCACGTCCCTTGACCCTGATAGGAACATTCTCAGCCCACATGGCTCGCACTTTGATGCCACGAGATGAAAGGGCCGCTTCAAGACAAACTGAAGACAGTCGCTCCCCGGACACGAGAACAGAAACCTCCGCACCGTCTCCATCCAACAAAGATGCAAGAGCAACATCAAGATTGGAGAGGGCCTCTTCGAACCGTGGGAGAGAATCAGAGGTGAGAATCTCTGGTGCTAGAGCGCAATGATGATCTCGAACCCATCGTAAGAAACTGCTTCGATCGAAAGAATGTGATCGGACATCGTTGATAGCATCCAAGAGACGATCTGTAACTCCGAAGAAAGCGGAAACTACTACGACGGGAGAGGGATTGAACATTCGAATCCGATCAGCAATTGCAGAAATGTCGGCACTATTCTTGAGGCAGGAACCTCCGAACTTTAGAACGGTCCGAAGACCCTCAACTGTACCGCCCACAACCTCCGCAGTACGTTCTGCCTAAAATGGACGTGTTTGGCTCAATAGAGCCTCAGTTAGCAGGAAGGCTGTCACAGCCTCAACAACTGGTGCCGCACGGGGGGCGAGAACAGGGTCATGACGGCCTCCGACAACTAGTGGGCGTTGTTCGCCAGACGGGAGGTGCAGGGTGTCCTGAGCTTGCGGTATACTGCTCGGTGGCTTGAGATGGACCCTGATTCGAAGAGGTGAACCTGTGGATATACCTCCCAGTGCACCATCACCATCTGTACCGTGTTGAGGGCCATTATCCGAAGCATGCCAAGCCGTGTTGTGCGCACTCCCGCGCATTTGTGATGCATTCACTCCATGTCCAAACTCGACAGCACGCACCGCAGGAATTGCGCTCAAGCCCTTTGCTAGAGATGGTTCGATACCTTCGAACCAAGGTTGACCTATACCAATTGGTAAACCCGTGACTAACACATCGACTCTGCTACCTGCGCTATCCTTGTCTCGACGCAATTGATTGATTCTCTCAACGAAGTTATGAGCAGCTGCAGAATCTAAGCAGTTCAGTCGAATCATCTCTTCCGTCATTGGTGTAGATTCACCATCCAGTGGTAATTCCGCCTCAAGATCCTCGATTGCAGCAGCATGAGCAAGAATACGACACCCTTCACGTTCAAGGATTGGCCGGACAAGAGACCCAGCAGCGACTAGACCCCATGTGAGTCGACCTGAGTGGCTTCCTCCTCCACGTGGGTCTGCTGAACCCTGAGTGCGAATATTCTCAACCATGTCTGCATGACCTGGACGAGGATGATCTGGAAGGAATGAGTAATCGCTGCTACGAACATCCCCATTCTCTGAGAACAAGACAAGCGGCCAACCTGTCGTCTTTCCATCATGGACTCCACTGAGAACAGAGGGGAGATCCAATTCAGTACGCTGTGAAAGACCGCGCCTTCCGGGTCGCCGCCGTTCCAAGTCAGCAACCATTGCATCAAGGTCAACCTCCATCCCTGGAGGAAGACCTTCGATGAGGACACCTACGCCAGCACCGTGGCTCTCTCCGAATAATGTCAATCGTGGCCATTGGCCAAGGCTCATCCCCATGTAATCCACCTCATTCTGTGCGGATTGCCGTTTCAAATACTGTCAAACCACGCTGTTCAATGGTCTCGAGAATTCGATCTATGGCCGCCTCGTTCACTGTAGGAATTAGGAAAGCGATGCTAGGACCTGAACCACTGATGCTTGCGCACCGTGCGCCCCAAACAAGGAGATCGTTGCAAATTTTACGGCCGGCTGCATCGCGCGTAGCAGACGCAACACCTCGACCGTTCTCGGTCATCGCATTGTCAAGTGCCCCTTGTTGAATAGCCATCAATGCCTTCTGAAAATTCGATTGAGCCATACCAAAGGCCTGCGGATCAATCTCCGCAGTCCGTTCGCCGCGTTCAACAATGAAAACCGCCCAATCTTCAGGGTTTGGCCACATGCCTTCGAGGGCAACACCTTCTGCGACGGGGACTGACGGATTCACAACCTTCCATCCAAGTGTTAGCGCAGCCCAAGTATCGTCCACGGAACCAGTAACTGTGCAACCCGCGGCAAACTGAGCTCGAACTGCGACCTCAACAACCTGTGCCGTCTCGAGTTCAGTACCAGTAGCATCAGCAAGAGCGAGGACTGCGGCAGCAGCAACTGCAGAGCTTGACTTCAGGCCAACCCCCGAAGGAATCTCAGAACGGACCATCCAATGTAACTCACCATCAGGGACTTGGAGGCCAACTTCAACCCAAGTGCTCATGACCGCTTCAAGGAGTCCATGTGGGTCGATAATCTCCTGACGATCAGGAGTATCACGTAACATCACCTTCGCAGGTAAATCAAGGGAGAGGGAGGCCCCATAACCTGCTCCAAGAGCATGAAGTAGAGAGATGGAACCATACGCCGTGCCCCGACCCAGAACTGCCAAAATCAGACCTCCCTTACCCCTGAGGGAACGGCCTTCCCAATATGTCTAGCGCTTCCCATACAGTATGCAAGCAGAATCTGACCGGGCTGGATGTCTGTTGCAGAGATGGACTTGCCGTTATGATCTAAGAAATGCACCGTTTCCGCTTGCTGCACCATAATTTGCCCCTCGTGTTGGTCCGTTCTACCCCGGATTGTAAGAAACGGACGGCGCTCGATTTTCAATCGGCCGATTTGAGCTGTTCGACGAGGACCCTCTGGACCCCATATCTCAACATAGTCACCTGAACGCAACTCCTCTAGATACTTGGTACGGCCCTCCGGAGTCAGTACATAGGCGTGAACTGCTCCTGCATTGACGCGGAACGACCGGGGAGGAACATGGGGATTCTCGATAACCTCTGCCTGAATTAACAGAAGGCAGGATGAGAACGAGCCAGTAAACAGGCCTTCTCCGGCCTCCATACGCTCGGTTAGATCGATACAAATACGCTCACCAATCCCTCCCTCTTCGACATGAGTGACTTCGAATTCCTCTAATGTCCATTCATCCGCCTTCAGTGTGAGAGATGGTCGTGATTTCCGGACACGGTCAGCATGACTCCAAATCTCAGAATTATCAGGCAACAAAAGTCCGTCAACTCCAATCTCCAAAGCGAAAATAGCGCCAGATACCTCTTCACTAACACTAATCTCCACACATAATCTCGTTCCACTTCCCACCATATCAGAAATTAGATTCTCCAATGGAATCATCGTCCAATCAGTGCACCGAACAAGTACCCAATCGACCATGCCGATGTATTCACGAATAGATTCTCGATCCGTTCCGTCGGCGATAGTGTGCTCGATGATACCGGCTCTATCCTCGGACAAAATACGGTCAGGAGTAATACTGCCAACATTGACCAATGCTTTCTCGGCCCACAACTCCATTCAAAACCCTCACAGGAATGATAGTGCCTCATCCATACTTGACCCATCAATAATGGCACGTAGCGCTTGAGTGACATTCTTAGGACGTCCGGAACCGAAAATACGACGGCCCATACAGACACCAGCCCCTCCGGCTTCCATCGAGGAACGCACCATGGCAAGTGCATACTCCATCGTTTTACCAGTGCTACCACCTGCAATGAGGACAGGGATGGGTGCTGCAGAAGTTACCATCTGAAAGGAATCTACACTTCCAGTCCATGGTACCTTGGCAACATCACACCCCAGTTCGTATGCAATGCGAACGGCATGTGCGACACCTTTGGTAGGATCATCTGAGGTGATTCTCAGATTAATCCCCCGAGGGTATACCATACCGAGTACTGGCAACTCAATTGACCAGGCTTCCTCCGTTAATCTCCCTAGATCGGCGATCATCTCAGGTTCATACTTATCGCCAAGATTCACCTGACCCGAGACAGCGCCTGCCCCTCGATCTAACGCTTCATGAGCGGATCCAACGAGGACCTTGGACTGACTTCGCCCACCACCATGGACGGTAGATGCAGATAGATGAGCAATGAATCCGTCCCAACCAGTCCTAGATACATGATGAGTGAGAACGCCTTTTTGGAGAACAACAGCATCAGCACCACCCTCGATTACTGCATCTATTACCTCATCCATATGATCCAATCCAGTTTCAGGGTAAGCCGAAAGTCCGTGATCCATTGGCACCCAGAGCCCACGACCACCCGGAAGGAGGCGCTGAAGGCGCGCGTGGTGGCCCTCCCTGTTGTGCCGATTCATGAGCGTGCCATGCATCACTGGCTATTGATTCATCGTCGGCAGAAAAATCTCAGATTTAAAGCCCATATTACGACTATTTTTACAACGACCAGAGGATTCATGATTGGGACACTAGTCCCTTGGAACGATACAATGGCATTGCTAACAATGAGTGACCTGAAGCGTCACTACGAAACACCGGCTGGTACGGTTCGAGCACTCGATGGAATTGACATCGAAATTGAAGAGGGCGAACGAGTGATTCTGCTCGGCCCTTCAGGGTCTGGAAAAACCACACTTCTCAACTGCTTATCTGCGCTCGATAGTCCAACAGATGGAGAATATATCTTCCAAGAAAAGAGTGTACCTAGAAATCATTCAGAGAAGATGACTTCTTTCCGACGCGACAATATCGGTTACGTATTCCAATTCTTCAATCTCCTTCAGGACCTCACTGTGATGGAGAATATCCTACTGATCCAGGAGTTGGCAGGAAAGAAGGATACGCAGCGTGCAGAGGAACTTCTCGATCTCGTTGGCCTAGGCTCGGAGAAGGGTCGATTCCCAGGAGAAATAAGTGGAGGGCAGCAACAACGCGTAGCTATCGCACGTAGTATAGCTAAGAAGCCCACATTACTACTCGGCGACGAATTAACTGGAAATCTGGATACTGAGACCTCGCAGAAAGTCATGGAGGTGCTGGTTGAGGCTTGTGCGAAGGAGAACATCACAGCCGTATTCGTAACCCATGACGAAGCACTCATTCAATACGCAACACGAGTCATCCGCATCGATAGTGGCCGTATCATCTCTGATGAACAGCACGACAAATCAAGACCTACCGAACTAAGTGAACCTACTCAAGATATGTGAGGTGAACAAATGTCATCCAACTTGTTGAACAAGCGACTTGCAAGAAGTCTCTGGGGAACCAAACTACGTCTTGTCGCAGTCATCGGGATGATTTTCGTCGGTGTCTTCGCTGGAATCACCTTTGGCGGCTATGCAGCCAATCTTGAACCAATGTACGACTCCATCTACGGCGATTCGGAGAACGGTGCAAATCTAGCTGACATTTGGGTAGATAATCAATCAGGTATCTGGACGCCTGAACAGGTGAATGCGTTCTGTAGTGGCGTTAGAAACGCATGGCCAAGCGATGCTGTAACACTGGACTCCTGCGAAGGGCGCATGATTCTGAAAGGCAACCTATTCCATACAAATGACACAGGCAACCATCTCATCCCATCTATCTGGCACGGAATCCCCGAAAATGCAGACATTGACCGAAACTGGTTCCCTGAAGGCCACTCTGAGGGGCGAACCGCTGTAGGTGCTGAAGAGGTAGTAATGGATGCTCACGTTACGGAAGCGCTCGGAATGAGTATCGGGGATCGAATAGAGATTGGCGTAGGCAATGGTAGTTTCGAGTTCGACATCGTGGGAATAGCCTACCATCCGCTCCACATCTACATCGCTCCTGAGGGGTCTCTCTTCCCACCTCTTCCAGGTGAGTACGGAATCGGATATCTATCTGATCTCGGAATGGCGAGAATGACTGGCAACGAAATTGGTTCTGCTAACAACCTGATGCTAGATGTCGAGGGTACTCCTTCGTTTGACCTGCCTAATACTGATGAGAACGAGGGAGATGAAATCGATGGGATGAAGGCAATCGTGTCCGATTCAATGGAGGCGAATAGCCTCGACGGACGGATTCGTGATCGAGGTCAGAACGACGCTGTTGAATTTATGCGTCAAGACCTCGATGGTGCGAAGAAGATGGCGACACCATTCACCGTGATGATTCAAGCCATAGCTGCAATCACAATTGCTCTGAGTCTCCAGCGCCTTGTTCAAAGTCAAGCCCGGGAGATTGCCATCCTCCGGACCCTTGGAGTACCACGAACTTCACTCATGACTGGCTACCTGTTAGCCCCACTGGCCATAGGTGCATTTGGCTGTGGCCTCGGAGTACTCGCAGGCCCATACGGAATGAATGGGATGTTAGACTTCTATGAGGAGTTAGTCGGACTCCCCATCATTGAACGCAGCATACCTCTAGAACTGTATGGAAGTGTGATTGGCTTGACTATGTTTATCGTCTTCGTATCCGGAGTTTTCCCCGCTTGGAAAGCAACAAGGATGGAGCCACTTGATGTGCTTGGTGGGCACACTGACTTGCGTGTTGGCTCCAATCTACTTCGCACCCTTACTGGTTGGATGCCAACCCGCCTTGGTCTATCGATTCGTTCAAGCCTGCGCAAGCCTATCAGGCTGAGTATGACCTTCCTTGCAGTAGGTATCTCATTGATGCTCGCTGGATCTATTCAGATGATGACGGTCGGCCTAACAGACACAATCGTAGGAGGACTCGAAGAAGGGCAAACGTGGGACTTCCAGGTCTACACACAACCAGGCGGAGAAGATGCAATTATCGAATGGGCAGAGGAACGAGATGCAATCCATGAGGCTATTATCGAACTCCCATTTGGCACCCTGCAGGACTCATCAGGAATTGACCGTACCTTCACGTTAATCGCACTACAAGGATACGCTGAAGGTCAATCGATGCGGAATGTCGAAATTATTTCTGGAGATGCACCCGTCCAAACTTCAGGTACACTTCAGGTCATGATGGACGAAGGGTCACTTGACATGGCTGGATGGGCAATCGGAGATACACGAACAGTCGATGTGGGCGGAACAAGTACAGAGATCCAGATTACAGGCTCCGTACGTGGCGAGGTTGCGCGGACTATGTTCTTCCTCCAACCTGATCTCTCATCGATTATCGGTATAGAGGCAACCGCGATTTATCTCCAAATCCCTGAAGGAGTCGAAGTAGACGATTCCCTCGCAAATATATCAACGACTATCCAGGATCGCCAAGTACTAATCGAAGGTATCACCTCCCTGTTGGAACAGCAAACTCAGGTCCTATCCACAATTATGGGACTCGGCATCCTGTTCACTCTCGCAGTTATGTTCAACACGATGGTGATGAATATCGCTGAGAGAGACTTCGAACTCGCGACCCTACGGGTCCTCGGAGCTTCCACAGCTGGTCTCGGCTCAATGCTCCTCTTTGAAAGCGTCCTGATTGGACTCGTAGGCGGACTCGTTGGTGTCCTCTTCGCATTCGGAGGCGCTATTGGCCTCGCTGCTTCCTTCTCAACCTGGCAATTCTACTTCCCAGTGGTCCTTGTCCCTAGCGTCGCCTACCAACTGATGGGCATCGTTCTGGTTATTGCTGTCGCAATGGTCCCCATAGGCATCTGGCGCCTGAGAAATATGGACCTTGTCGAGAAGGTGAAGGATCTCTCCCAATGAGAGTTATTCCTTCGAGAGGCCCATCTGTTCCTGAGCACTGCGCGCACTCGCGATACGGGTCTTCAGAAGTTCGCGCTGACGGTGTTGCTTATTGTGCCGCACGTGGATAACAGCCATCAGAACGACAATACCGATAATCACTGGAAGCAGCGCCTCAGCATGATAACGCTCCATGACCTCAATGATACCTTGAGCAGTATATGCCCAAGTGATTGAAGCGGCAGTTCCACCAACCATGCAGGCAGTCAAAACAGACTGAAAACGCATCCTAGCTACAAGACCTAGCATCGCGCCCACTAGAACTCCACTGGCCATAAACGGAATCCAGACGAACACGATGAGGCCAAAGAAACCGTATCGATTGATTCGACCTTGATTTTTATGTGCAATGAACTCCACCGACGAAAGGATATCTGCGACAAACTGGTTCTGTAACAGG
>DAFJ01000062.1 GCA_002497905.1 Euryarchaeota archaeon UBA251 | reverse complement strand
TCGGGATATGTCCAAGTGACTGTTACAGTGTGTACGTCTGAGGTACTATTGTACGTAAGGACGGCACGAACGTCCAACATCTCGGCACCCGGTGCAATTGAGTCTCCACATTGTAGGTCGGGATTGCCTAATTCTTGCCATCCTGTCACATTGCCGTGTGTATAATCCACTTCTCCTTGGTGGTCAACTGCAGCGAGGATGTAGCTAGCACAGATGCCATTTGGTAGGGGATTTGGGTCAAGCCAAGAGGTTGCTCCACCTGGTAAATCGGTTACCCAGTTCTGTGATACTGTATTCTCAAAGTCGCTCTCACTATCATAGGGCCAACGGAATGGGAATTCAGATCGCTTGTATACCTTCCATCCGCCAAAGTATGGGTCATTGATTGGCCCCTCTGATTCCCACATGAGTTCAATTTGCCCTCCCTCTAGTTGTTGCGTTCTGAAGTTCATCGGAGTCACGTTGACTGGTGCCATATCGCCAATTAACATCATGGAAATATTAGCACCCGAGAGGGTCCGTAGGTGGAATGAATTGTTCGTACTGTAGGACTCAAAGGATTCTCCCTCGATTAGAGGTGTAAGGATGCCAGCGGGTCCATCGATGATATGCATTGCTTGAACACTGCTTGGATCGACACTAGATGGGATAAGTTGACTGATATTTCCCCAGATATCGATGTAGTCGACATTCAGCACATCCCCATCCGTAGGTACCAGTCGGTAGTCAAGGGATCGAAGAGGTGTCTTTCCAATATTGGACGCCGCTGCATGGACAACTGTCGGAGGGAATGCGGTGCCAAGTAACTCAAACTCCATTTCTTCAACCGAGACGGCTTCACCTTCCGTAATGATTGGAAGAGCATCGAAGTTGATTCGGTTGAGGACACGGATGTGTCGGATTCCCACCTCATCAAAATCAGATTCGTCCATCAACCCATGACGGACATGGAGAGTGACAATATGGTTGCCCATTGGTAGTGTGACATTTGCAACACGTCCTTGAGCGATAACCTCAGTGTAATCGATCTTCCATGTGTAGTTTGCCGGCAAAGGTGCATTGGGAGCTAGTCCAGCGACGAGTTGGATGGCTTCTCCAGTTTCAAACAACATGCCATCTATCGCTGGAACGGCAACATAGGCGCCTGAAACGGTCTGATTCACTGATATCTGCGTCTCAAGGTAATTGTTTTCTGGGTCAACCTCGGTGGGGCCGCCGGTCGCACTTGCATTCACAATGTACTGGCCAATAATTGGGAGATTGAATACACACGTTCCTACAGCTTGTGGCATTAGCATACGAGTACAGGTCACAGGATATCCTTGGATTCCTGAACTATCTAATGAGTCGAGAATCTCGAGGCTCAAGGTCGAGTTCCAGACCATATCGCCATCGTTCCTGAACTTAACTTCCAGTGAATCGTCACCGTATGGATAAAGCGCATAGTTCTCGAATCCAATTTGAACGACTGTCTCATCACCTCTAGCGGGGAGGACTGAGAGTATAGTAATGTCAACATCATCACTTACGATTACCTCAAACGGCGCACTACGATCATTCCATGCGTTCGGGTCATGAGGTGAATTGAACCAGAATTCGATGGAGAATCTTCCAGTGTTGGGGAATGTGATTGGTGCGGCATCGAAGGCAGTGGATGTACTGTATCCATTGATTTGGATTGCATTACTTTGATCTTCGATGAATAGTATTGGGATGATAATCTTCGTAGTGATACAATGGACGCCGTCATCAAGGCCCTCAAACTCAAGGCTGAAGTTTTCTTCAGAGGACGAAGCCATCCACTCCAAACTTCCACTATTGCTTGAATTGATGACATTGTTGTGTCTAGCCTCCCAAACTATGGCGTATGTTTCGCCAATTTGTAGTCCAGTGGCATTGACACTGAGGTTTATCCAGTCATTGCTTGAAATCACTTCTGTACTAATGTATGGGGGGGCATCATCAGGACTGGCTCCAGTATCGGGGAGTTGTTCTCCTGATCCAATCCTAACACAATCGTTCTGTTCGCCAACCGGGGCGTCGATTTGGCTAAGGGTCCAGCCTAGTTCAGCTTGGTCGCCAGGGGTGAATTGGCCTGTGCTCGCGGTGGCAGAAAGTGCGTATTCAGTGCCTGAGTTGTATGTTGTATCTGCGTTGTTGGAGAGGTAGACGATGTCTTTGAGTGGAGTTACTCGGTGGAATAGGTAGGCAATACGGTCGTTTTCGGGCCGGATATCAGCTGAACTGAATTCGTATACTACTGTGTATGTTTGATTTTGCAAATTTCCTGTGTAGATGCCACCGCTGAACTCGGCAGTATAGATTTCATCAGGTTGTAGTGTTGGAAGGAAGAGCGTTTTGGGGAATCCAGATGCTTGGCTCGGACAGGCATTGCCAGCGGTATGGTCTCCGGCGCATACACTAACTTGGAGTTGCCTTCCACCTATTGGTGTAGATGCGTTGTTTCGTACGTCAACAATCAGGGATTGCGTCTCCCATAGGTCATAGGATCCGTTGATGAATGGCTCGACTGGAGCGACAATTTGGAAGTCTTGCAGATTCCTCGAGGAGGTTGCATCGACGGCAGGAGATAGGGGGATTGTGGATGTGATGAATAGGAGCAGGACTAGGGGAACCATCCTCGTCCGCAGCGACATTGGGGCTGCAGATGTGCCCGACATGATTCATTCATGGCCGTTCGTATGGTAAATAATCAACGCCCTTCGGGCGTGGTGGAAGCGGTCGAATGAGGAATTCATGCCCATCTCCAAGCAAGTAAGGAGAAAGGGTTCATTTCCTCTTAGATGGACACCATGGTATGCGGAGGGATATGCGTCGAGATGATCAAGCCCTCACTGCAGTCATAGAGTTCCTTTCTGCCTTCGTTCTATTCCTGGTCATCGTCTCGGCTTTCCTAAGCCTAACACGCCTCACTCTTGGTCCTAACGAACCGATGGTGGACCGTCTAGATGAACACGCGGCCGACGGACTCATGTGGCTAACGTCTTCAGAGGGTTGGGCAGTACCTATGGAGGACGGTATTCGTGATACTGCAAACAGTACTTCGGATTGGCATTTACTCAACGCTAGCACACTTCTCGATTCGGATGTGTTGCCCGGATTGGCTGATTCAAATGGACATATCGACCCACTTAGAATACAAGCATTGCAGAATCTTACTGAAGGTCAACTGAAGGCAGGTCTTGGATTCCCATCCTATGCATCTGTGAATTTATCTGTGCAGGTTATCGAAAGTCCAGAATCCAACCGTGTCGGAACCGTTCTGTTCCTTGATGGCACGCCGAGGAGTTCTGCGACAACGAGTGCAGCTTCGTTCAGGACTATGCCGATGGGTGCCGAAATCATTGAAATCAGCCTTGAAGTACACAATGCAGGTTCAATTCCTCCTTTGCTCATGATTACTGAGTTTTCTCCACATGCTGTAATCGGCGAACCCGAGTGGATTGAGATCCATAATGAGGGTGGCTTCGCGGTGGACCTCAACGGGTGGGGGGTCGCTCGAAATGGTTTCTTCACATTGATTGGCACAGATGCATTAGGGGGCAATCAAGTACTTCTCCTCAGCGGCGATCCTAGCGTGATGGAACATGGTAATGCTAGCCTAGTTATCGACGTGAGCTCATCTTATGTTCTAGGCCGGGGGCTAATCGATGGCCTTGATGACTCTGCGGACACACTACGTCTGACTTACAACGAACCAGGTTCCTCCTTCAGTCAGGGTATTCATACGATTCCTTACGACAATACTTGGGAGTTTGAAGCAGGGTATTCAGCGAAACTCAGTGCAAATGGTGGTTGGACAGTGTCAGATATCACATCCCCCGGCGATCTATGAGTGGTATGTTGTGCGTGGACTTATCAACGGGCTTAGTTGTGAAGCGTCCTGATAGCCATGCTTGGTGCTCCCTCCTACGAGCGTGACCGTTGCGTCACTGGCATCCGTGGGCTAGACGAGATTCTTCGCGGAGGCATCCCTTACGGGTCTGCAATTCTTGTAGCAGGTACTTGTGGTTCAGGAAAAACAACTCTCGGCATGGAGTTCCTCATGAATGGGGCAAGAGCTGGCGAGGCGTGCGCCCATTTTTCAGCGACTGAACCATCAGTAAAACTCCTTGAGAACGTCCGCCAGTTCTCCTTTTTCGACATGTCCGCAGTGGATCAGGGTTTGATTAACGTCTTCGACATGGATGTTTTGTTTTCGTGGCTTGGTCTTGACAAGTCCACTTTCAATTTAGATGACATAGATGCAATGGTGAAGGCTATCACAGATATCGTGAACACAATCGGTGTAACGCGTTTGGTAATTGATTCAGTCACCTCACTTTGTTACAAAGTTCCCAATGAGCAACTGATTCGTGATTTCCTATTCAAACTTGGAAAGTCTCTGTCGACCCTTGGTTGCACTACTCTCCTCATCGCTGAGATTACTTCTGTGGGTGGTACAGCACATCGGTCTGCATTCGGTGTAGAGGAGGCAATTGCCGACGGAATCATCGTTCTAGGTGATGTAGAGCGAATGGGACACTTACTACGATATCTCCAGGTCGTCAAGATGAGGGGTACTGATCATAGTCGTGCCAAATATGCTCTTGAACTCACTCGAAGCGGAGTAATGTTGACTCCAATGTTGAAGTGGGGGGTGTCGGATTGATTGAGTTCGATGCCGGCATTGCCGAGCAACTTAGTCAGGTTACCACCACTTCCAGCGTCCAAGTTCGTGTTGGGACCAGTAACTCAGAGATGGTTCTCGCCTCAGTGCTTCAGCCACTGATTCAAGGATTCGGAATGGGGGGCGTTTATATCACTGCGTCCAAGACAGCTCCTAACGTAATTGAGATGATGAACACAATAGGCCTCGATATCTCACCTGTCCATTTCATTGATTGTGTATCTCCGGGGATACTTGGTGGAACTCAGAATCCATACCCTAACATTGGGTATGTAGACAGTCCCATTATGTTGGAATCTATGCTACTTAGATCCCTACATTACCTTGAGAATTCAGGTAGTCAGCAGAATTTCGTCATTTTAGATTCTGTAAATGCCCTTTCAATTTACAATGAAGAACGAATCCTCGCTGAATATCTTCACACTTTCATCAATACCTGTCAGAATCGTCAGATTCTGAGCTTAATTGTCAATGTACCTGACCAGACTCCGGCAGGTGTTCTCGCGAATATGGATTTGTATTGCAGTGACTTGATTGATCGTGGTCAAGTGGTTATCAACTAAGGTGATTCGAATGAGTATAAATTTCGATCCCGAGGACGAGGAATACTACGGCGATATGGGCTCCATTGGTTCAGTCAAGTTCGATCGTATCCTAACGGGGACTCCTCATAATACGGGCAGTATCCCTCGTGGATTCTCCATCCTCGCATCAGGAAATGCAGGTGCTGGAATGGACCTTTTCGCGAAACAGTTTGCTTCAGTCGCAGAGGATC
>DAFJ01000034.1 GCA_002497905.1 Euryarchaeota archaeon UBA251 | reverse complement strand
TCATGAAACGAATAGAGAAAGCGGAACGCATCGGGCAGATGCTGGACGAACTCTATCCTGAAACTCCAGTCCCACTGGATCACTCCGATCCATACACGCTACTGGTCGCTGTCATGCTCTCAGCTCAAACAACAGACAAGAAGGTAAACGAGGTGACGCCTGCTCTATTTTCTGCTGCTTCGACACCCGAAAAAATGGCTGAACTAGATGTTGCGGAGATTCAAGAAATCATACGTGAAATTGGACTGGCCCCTACCAAAGCGAAAAATCTGCGGCGAATGGCTGAACAAATTATCGATGCAGGCCATGGCATCATCCCCGAATGGGAATTCTTGGAATCACTTGCAGGAGTAGGTCACAAGACAGCGAGTGTCGTCATGGCACAGGCATTCGGCATTCCTGCCTTTCCGGTTGACACACACATCCATCGACTTGCTGCAAGGTGGGGTTTGAGCAATGGCAGCACAGTGGAACGCACGGAGCGTGATTTGAAAGCGGTATTTTCGAGAGAGACATGGAACTCTCGTCACCTCCAGATCATCTTCTTTGGGCGCGAATACTGTCCTGCCCGCAATCATGACTTGACACAATGCCCAATCTGTTCATGGGCGGCAACGAAGAAGCGGATTGCTGAAGAACGCCGTCGCTAATCAGTTCGCAGCATTAGAGATGAACAAACCGATGGACGCATCTAGTAGGACCGCGGTCAACAAACTGGTCAAACCAGCAACCCAAAGCATCGTAATCATTTGACCAACTGATAATGCGATGCCCCCTCCTCGAATCCTTGCTGAAATAAAACCGAGAACCATAATCATGAATATTACGAGTATAGAGACGAGGACTTTGAACAGGAATATATTCTGCTCAACTACTGTACTGTCGTCGAGGACTGGAAGTCCGAATCCACCTGCCATAGCAGGGATGGCAGCCGCATCGGTCCCAACGAGACCTTGTGCAACACCGCTAATGGATGAACCTAGACCTTGAACGATGGAAATTGTGATGTTCAAACTCGTGATCATTGCAATAAGTACGCCAAACGCTACACCCTGCATCGTTCCCGAGGATAAGGCCCGACGTCGCCTAAGTGACAAAAGATTCGTCGTATTCTTGGATACAAGCTCCGCAACACCTGCAGGTTCTCCACTCGTTTGAGCACCTTCGAGATAGATTCGAATGAAACGTGAAACCATCATCGAGTTTGTGTCTGCAGCAAACCATGTCCAAGAATTATCACTATTGATTCGCATTGAGAGACGCTTCTCCAGCATGTCGATTGAGGTATTTAGCGCACCGAAGTCGATGTCTTTCAATGCACGAACCGTAGCGCTCGGTTCAGCTGCGCGAGCCTGTGCCGTTCCACCAAGAGCACGGATGAATCCAGGGTACGACTCGTCACGCCGCCGGACCGACTTCTCTTCTCGACTGACTAGATAGGCAGGGAAAGCGAACGGAGTCACAATTACTGCGATAGATAGCAGGCCGTAGCGGTCCCAATTATCTGCGATAAAGGTGTAATCTACCACGAAACCGGCAGTGAAAATGGTGAAGATGATTCCTAGTCCAATTATTGCAGCCAAAGCCCACGTACGTCGCATACGGATTATGTAAGGAGTTGCTACATCATTCCTCGCGAACAAATCATCGTCTGGGATGAGAACAATGAAGAAAATCAGGCCAAACAATTGGAGCAAACTGTAGATCAGTGCAGCGAGAAGGATCCAGCGAATACGAACAAGTACTGTCCAAGGGTCATCGTCTAATGACCCGGTCATGAATAATACAAGATGAATCCCCGCTACAACAAGAAGGAACATACCGGTCGTAGTAATTGAAATGTAAATTTCACGGAGTGTATCCACAGCCTCGAGGCGAGTATCATACAGCGTGTTAAACTCCTCTTGGAAGGTGTCTTGCTCTGAACGCATAAATTCCTCAAGGGGTTGTCCTGCTTCAACAGAGAATGCCATCCTGTCAAGGAAGTCGCCCCAAATAGGCGAAGGACTCTGACGACCAACAATTCGAGCTGCTTCCGGGAGATTAGTATGCCATCGTTCAACTAACGTCTCAATTGCCTGTACCTCATCTGCAAGAGCACCATAGTCCCCCATCTGTTTCAGAATGTCGAACATGGACTGCGCGCCAGCATCGCCCAAGGAAAGTATTCCCATCCGCGTGATGAACATGTGCATCTCACGCTCGATTGCAATCGCTGTACGTTGAGTCTGAATCAAAGGCCATACCACTGCCAACCCCCCACTAAGTAGAGGGAAGATCAATGCAAGCAGGAGCCCAGAAGCCCCTGTAAACAAAGAAGAGGAGAAGAAGAAGATGACAGCTCCTAGGATGAGCCCAAACGCCGTTGCAGGTAGAACTACTTGGATGACGTAGGAGGTGACCGGCATACCGAGACGCCGGATGGCAATCTGCCAAGTTGGGAGGCGTTCCATTTGCTGCCCCCCGAATCCTACTCAATGGTTGACTCCTACCCAGGTGTCGATAGCGGCGGAGAACTGCTCCCAGCCCTGCTGATAGTATACGTCCAACAAATCGAAGACATCGTCGTAATGAGTAAGATCGCGATCGACCATTCTTTGAATCGCTTCCGTCCGTCGCTCCATTTCATCATAGATTTCGCGTTTGTTAGCGAAACCCATCATTGGCGCCATCTTGTTCTCCATCAGATGAGATTGGAACATGCCTCGAAAGTAGTGCTTGTCACCTACTGGGTCCCACTCGAACATACCTCGAGTAAGAATACCGTCTGCGAACTTGTTGTATCCAATGACCTCGTCAATACCAGTTACACGTCGTGCGATTCCACCACCTGGGGCTTCAACGACCTCTTGGAATATAGCGAAATTCAGGTTGTCGAAGAAACGGGCTGGGACATTTATCGGATCTCCCGTAAACCTCTGTATCATTTTGACAATAGAAGATGCGTGGAAAGTTGCAATCACTGGGTGCCCTGTCTGCATTGCTTGGAAGGCTGTAGCCCCTTCAACTCCACGAATCTCACCGATGATGATGTAGCGAGGCCGAGAACGGAGAGCAGCCTTCAGAAGATCGAACATCTCGACACGAGAATCCTCGTTCTTTGAATCGCGAGTAACGAGACGTTGCCAAAGACGATGACGAACCTTCACTTCAGGAGTATCCTCTGCAGAGTAAATCTTGACATTATGGTCAATGAAAGGAAGGATGGCATTGAGCGTTGTTGTCTTTCCTGACGCCGTTTCACCTGACACGAGAAGCGACATTCCATTTTCAAGACATAGCCAAATGTATGCAGCAATCTGGGCCGACATCGTACCCCATTGGATGAGTTGAGTGAATGAGATAGTTTCCTCAGCGAACTTACGAATCGTAAACGATGGCCCAAGCATCGATACATCGTCACTGAAGATGATATTTATTCGAGAACCATCGAGAAGTGCGCCATCAATAATCGGTTTGCTATCAGAGACCGGGCGGCCAATACGTTCGGACATTGAACGAAGATAGCGAGTCAACACTTCTCGATCCCGGAAGCGAATGTTGGAAGTAACCATACCGAACACCTTGTGATCCATGTTGACGTAGCGTAAACCAACGGAGTGGATGTCTTCCAGTTGTTCATCGGACAGAAGGGCTTCCAACGGCCCGGACTTCACGAGATCTCGGATAATGATATACTTCAACCGCTCTAATTGCTCCTCATTCACTTGTATTAGAGGCTCCCCAAGACCAAGATAGTCGCGTGCTGGCCCAAGTAAACCATCAGCTTGGAGGACTGCGGACTTCGTAGTAGTCATCTTTTCAATCATACCCACGAGAATACTCTCGAACTCAGAATCAGATGTAAAAGATGGGGCACTAGGAGCATCACGTAACAGACGCTCTACTATCTCCATACGTATTACCTCCTCCTCTTCATTCAGCACCGGTTCAATACCAAACCATAGCGTGGTTCCGGCTCCCTGCTCGTCGTCATCAGGAGGCTTGTAGATGTGAGCGAACAAAGGTGGCTTGAGAGTATAGATGAGGTTTCTAGGTTCTAAGCTCTTAGCACCGCGGTCCAGAGGACCGTAGAAGTAAGGGCGAGACCCATGTTGAGCCTCAAAATCCTCAACCCACCTCTTGACGTGATCGTGCCGCGCCATTACTGATTCTAAATCGCCCTTTTGGAACTCAGGATTATCTTCATCTGCCATCCCAAATCACCTCAACTGACCGCCGTGATATCGACGATGAAGCCCATACTCGGCTCGACACGCCAACCGATTCTAGCTTGAACCGGTCCAGAGGCTCGAAGGAAACGGGTAACTGCCAGAGTACGCTTCAACTGACCCCCCTGAGTCATGGACATCAGGCCAATAACGACCTCAGCAGCCCCCTTCATCTCACGGAAAATAACTTCCGGGACTTCATGGGGATCCATGGCGAGCATCAGAGTACGTCCCTCTGATGTGAATCGACGAATCTCTGTGAGAAGATGTTTGGGATCAACGCCTTCCGGGAGGAGTTGAGATGCACGATCGATAATGATGAAATCTGCAGCCTTAAGTCCGTCATTACGGAGTAAGTCAAAAAGAGTCACTTCCTCCTCTACCTGCTCGGTTAGAACACCGTAACTCGACATGAGAAGGAACCGACCATCGTCAATAGCTGAGGTCATGCTATAGCCGATGGAATCAACTTGCTCAAGCCAACCTCGAGTGGTAAGTTCTGTTGTCACGTATGCAACCTTGGTCCCATTCTGAACAAGCCCGTATGCAAGGCGCTGGCCAATGAGACTCTTACCTTCACCAACCTCACCTTCAACAATCATGAGAGAACGATTCGGAATCGCTGCACCTAGGCTATTCGCTAAACTGTCCTGTTCCAGGCCAAACGGGAAGGCATCCTCAGACAATTCGAACGACCTCCGTGAATGAATGAGCACCTGTGGCAGGGGACTTTGTTTCAGTCAGAACAACCACATTGAGGGACACCTCTTGGTTGCTAGAGAAGGCTACATTTCCAGATACAGTGAAACTGATTACAGTTCCAGCAGCCCAATTTGTCGGGCCACCGGATTTTGTGACATTCATTGTTGAACCATTGAGCATCATGAACGTCTCATCGATGTCTAGAGACAAAATCCCTGTATTCTGGATACTAACCGTAGTCTGATTGGTCACTGAATTCCAATCAATATTCATAGGATCAGATACAAGTCCCGCACTGGTCTTTGAATCAACCTCTGATTGAGATGCCGTTCCTTCCATACCATCCACTATATTCGCATATGAACCTACAAGGACACCTGAAACGATGCCGGCAACAAGAAGGCTGGCAACCAACATAATCATCTCAGAAGCGCCTCCATCTGCCATTATTTCACCTCACTGGATGGTTGCTCCGGAACCTACACCATGGGACGCCACATAAGCTCGTGTGGGCGTTCCAGATACTGATGTACTACCCATTACTGTCTCCCCTGGAAAGAGATAATCGCTTCCAGTGTAAAAATTAGAGAAATTACGAGGTGTTCCTCCCTCGTATGATAAGAATATCTCGTCTAATGGTACCGTGTCTGTTCCAGCATTGGTGATATTTACGTAGAGTGTTCCGGACGTGAAAGTTGCATTCACAATCTGGACCTTAATATCAGGATTTTCACGGTCCTCGATTGCCGA
>DAFJ01000098.1:3032-5418 GCA_002497905.1 Euryarchaeota archaeon UBA251 | reverse complement strand
TTTTTCCAACAATAATTGTCTCCGCCGAGAGGAGGAAGAAGCGAGGCGGACTAACTTGCCCATGAACGACAATTGTCAGTTGCGTTTATGTTGTCATCGTCCTTCCTTACCATCGGGTGCAGAGATGAGTGACGCAAGCAACCGGATTCCAACTTATGTGAACGGGCTTGACCAAGGGATGCAAGGCGGCATTCCGCAAGGTCACATTGTGCTCCTTGCTGGTGCCAGTGGATCAATGAAGTCCAGCCTTGGATTCTCCTTGCTCTACAACGCTGTCCGCGAAGGACGTGCAAGTGGAATTTACGTTACTCTCGAGCAGGGGAAGAAATCGCTCGGAGGCCATATGGCCAACATGGGGATGGATGTCGACGATGCGAATGTTCGTTCATCAATCGCGATCATCGACCTAGCCGACCTCCGTGTCCAACTCGACGCTAGAGGAATCGACAAGGAAGTGGATTGGATGGGGCAACTCATCAAGCAATTGACCAACTATCGTGAATCGATTGGATTCGATATCCTCGTTTTCGATTCTCTCGGGGCCTTCTTCACACTGACAAAAATGGATAACCCTCGCGATGAAATATTCCGACTCTTTGAGGCAGTACGGCGTCTTGGCCTAACGGCATTCTTCATCTGCGAAATGATGGGTGAAGGTAAGAATCAGTTCGGCGAATTCGGTATTGAGGATTATCTCTCTGATGGCGTTATTCACCTTACTATGGAACGTACGGGTGATGAAATCAAACGCAAACTAGCTGTTGTGAAGATGCGTCATACCGATCATGTGCTTGGGTATTACCCTTGGACCTGGGACTCAGGGACGCAACATTTCTCAATTGATCGTAGATTCTGAAATTCACTCGACTGTGACGGACTTTGCAAGGTTCCTCGGTCGATCGACATCACGGTCTAGAGCTAGACCCGTATAGTAAGCCAGTAATTGGAGAGGTACGACGCTTAACATCGGACTAAGTGATTCCTCTGTAGGAGGAATCGTGAAGCAAACATCCCCGTGCTCTGCAATCACATCACCCTCAGTATGAATGAGTATGATACGAGCTCCACGCGCCTTACATTCCTCGATATTCGAAATCGTCTTGTCTCGATGGACATCATCCGGAGCGATTACGACGACTGGACTGCCCTCCTCAAGGAGAGCAATTGGTCCATGCTTCATCTCGCCAGCGGGATATGCAAGACAGGGGATGTAAGCAATCTCCATCAATTTGAGAGCACCCTCACGTGCAACAGGGGCAGAGAAACCACGCCCTAGGAAAAGGACTGATTTCGCATCCTTCAGAAGTTTCACCGCTGCGGAGTAAGGTGCCTCATCCTCAATGACGGATTGCACTTGTTCGGGCAAAGCACGGAGAGCTTTCACCATCGTACGACCTGTAGTACGTGGCATGTCGCGTGCTCGGCCAATCTGGAGGGCGAATAGATTGAGGGCGGCGACCATGTTCGTGAATGCCTTGGTAGATGCCACTGCCTGCTCGGGTCCCGAATGGATGTAAACGCCCTGACCACATTGGCGTGCGATTGAGGATGCAACGACATTGATTACACCCATCACCTCAGCATCCTTGGTTTGGATGGCTTTGACTGCAGCAAGCGTATCAGCGGTTTCTCCTGATTGACTCACAGCGAAATATACAGCCTTAGGATCGATGACAGGGTCATTGTTTCTGAACTCACTCGCTACATGAGCAAAAGAGGGTACTCGAGCAAGATGCTCGATTGCTAATCGCCCCACTTGCGCAGCATATAGTGCGGTGCCACAACCAATCAAACGGACATGAGGAAGCGAACGTAGACGCTTTGCACTCAACGAGAGACCACCTAGGCGTGCGTTACCTTCGCTGACTAGAGTGCGTCCGGAGATACACTGGCGAATCGCTTCAGGTTGCTCATGGATTTCCTTGAGCATGAAATGAGGGTAATCTCCCAAATTAGAATCAACCCATTGATCTTCGATGGTCACAACCATGTGATCTGCCGGGCCGTCGATGCGATGTGTTTCAACACCTGATCGTGAAATGATAGCTATGTCCCCATCATCTAGAAAGATGACTCGTGAGGTGTGAGAACTCAATGGATGGGGGTCACTGGAGATATACATCTCTCCATCACCAATACCAATGACTAGGGGAGAGCCATTTCGTGCACAAATAACCTCGTCGTATCCATGTATCATCACAGCAATTCCCCAAGTTCCACGCAGGAGGGCAAGGGTTCGACGAACCGCTTCAAGTGGTGCCCTTCCTGCTTCGATCTCGCGTGAAATGAGGTGCACGATGACCTCTGTATCGGTCTCAGATCGAAATTCAATTCCTGTTTCGGTTAGGCGTTGACGAAGATTTCTTGCATTCTCAATGATTCCATT
>DAFJ01000098.1:0-2645 GCA_002497905.1 Euryarchaeota archaeon UBA251 | reverse complement strand
CCATGTGTTGCCCATCTAGTATGTGCAATGCCTATCGTTCCGGGAGATACAGTAGGGACTACCCTTTCGAGGTCAGCAATCCGTCCCACTGTCTTGTGAAGCGTGATTGAATCATCCATCACTGCAACACCTGCAGAATCATAGCCACGGTATTCAAGACGTCTCAAACCATCAATGAGAATCGGCATGGCTGGCTTCTCACCTATGTAGCCAATGATGCCACACATGCTCACACCTCAATACTCTCATCGCATACTGGGCAGGAGATACGCATCAAATTCGCCCCCTTGACATTGAATACCGCTCCACATTCCGAGCAAGACACTTGCCTATTGAGCACACCCATCGACGAGGGGTCAGGTGGAGGTGGAAGGCCACCGATACTTGGATCACCCGGAGGTGGAGGAAGAGGCATACTATCAGGGCTAAGAGTAAGTTCACCTGGCGCAGGAGGCGGTGGGAGATCTCGCAGCAAGGCCGCCTGCTTCTCCTTCTCTGCCCTTCGACGACGGCGTTCGGCACGCTCTGACAACGGCTCAGATGATTCAGAATCTTCCTCTATATCGGGTTCGACTACATCATCCTCGATTACAACCGATACATCAGCACGTACATCCTCATCATCCAGACGAACGGCAATCTCGTCCTCCGGAAGGACCTCTATATCGTCCGAATCAGCATCCATAACAACACTAATTTCACCAGAGGATGAACGACGACGGGTGATGAAGAGGCCAAATAAGAGCAAGTTGGCCAAGATACAGAGTCCTCCGCCAGCCAAGCTGATGGTTCTCCATGTGGAAGCATCAACGCCAAGAGCCAACCTTAGACGTTCAAAGATGTTTGAAGACGAGGTATCTGCAGGTGAGTCATAGACCAAACCACGAAGACGGTGGTCGGAATCACCCCGTGTGTACAAAATAACGAGTTTATCTGATTCCAACGAATAATCTGCATCTACGAGCTTCCCTAACATCAATCTAATACCAAAACCAATTCCATCTTCTGATATCGAACCGATACCAATCTGCGATTCACCGAGAGGATCGAGAGAATCCATTAGAACGAGAACCTCATCCTCTACCGTTACTAAGAACACACGATTGATTCCAGGGGCGAGAATAGAGGTCTCATTAGTAATATCCCATGAAGAGTCTGCCTTGGTAATGACTAGGCGATCGAGCTCTCCTTCATCCACAATCCATGTTGTGAAAATCTTGTCACCATCCTCCGAGGCTTGAACCGCAAGCACTGGATGATGCGCAGAAGGAGCAACAAACTGTGTAAACAACCAATTTGATTGCCCTAGTTCTCCGTGGGCATACCATATGCCCGGATTATCCACATGATTTCGCGTGTAAAGAAGATGGACAAAATCCTCGCCAATCTCGACATCTAGAGGGTGAATAGTGCCGGGAAGTGTTGGTACATCTGCAATTACAGGCTTCGTTACAGTCCAGTTGTCTTCATCGTAAGCTGTCTCTGAATGGGCGAAGAAAATTTCTGTACTCTGCTGATAAGTACCACTTGCAAAAATGTCACGGTGATACCCTGCGACAACAACCGTACCATCTTCCACTTCAAGATCAATGCCGAAATAGGAACCTTCCGAAGCAAGTAGAGGAGGCATCAATTCGATGGATGGGGGCGATTGACAAGATTCATCGATAGTGGTGTACCGTAGATGTGTCCTGAAGAAACCAAACTCATCCACCACACGGCCAGTCCACACGATATGACTCAAGCCATCATTTGAAGTGGCTGTGGCCAATGAACCACCCCAACGACCCTCAAGATCAGTTCGGCAGGTCTGGACATCCAGTAGATCATTCACACGATGTACGCTGAGTTGATTTGCGTCTACACTAATCATGTGCCCCTCAGAACCAGAAATAGTGTGAGATAACGGGATACCATCGGACCCAAGAACTCCGATAGAGCGAGAGCCTGCAAGTGTACCCTCAATTACAGGGACCCAGTAGGTCTGGACATTATTATTCCAATCAAGGTCAACCGGAGGTTGGGCAGTAATCCGAAGATGCATGAGGCCGGGGTTACTAGCAAGCAGAGTAACCTTGACCTTGCTCAATGAACCGCCCGGAATAACAGAGATATTGACCTCCTCAAGAATCTCCCATCCAAGATCTGATTCATATTCCACCTTCAACGCAATAGAAGTGGCCGCCTCGGAACCAATATTGTAAACAGGAATCTCGAGATCAAAGAAGGTAGAAGGATACGGAATTTCTGGCGATGTACGGATAGTACCTGGCAATACTGAGAGATCAACACCTGCAGGTCTCTCATTGATTGTGAAATCAATACTCACAGTGTTACCAAACTCGGAATCCTCCGTGTTCGTATTCGCCGGGTCAATAACCACTTCAAGGGTCTTTACCCCAGATGTCGTCGGATTCCAGTACAATGAAATCCAGGTAGATTCACCGGCTTCAAGAATTGGAAGATTGACCTCATTTCGAAGTGCACTATCCTCTCGGAGTTGTATCGGAACATCGCGAATCCTGGCATCGCCAATATTCTGCACCTCAACATCGATTTTGAGGTATGTTTCTTTGAACGCAGATGACTTCTCGACTCCATTCTGAGAAATCATGACGTTTGGTGATAAGATAAGTTCAGGAGCA
>DAFJ01000100.1:1454-5955 GCA_002497905.1 Euryarchaeota archaeon UBA251 | reverse complement strand
TTCAAGCCAAATTGGATCTATCACTTCACTTCGCCATTGTTGAACGACTGCAAGGGCTTCAAGAACAGAACAGGAGGAAAGTTGTGGTAGTGTAACATCACCTACAGTCACCATAGAAGTGGCTCGATTCAATTTCTTACCTTCGCATTCACTACACGGTTCGTCATTCATGTAAGTCGCTAAACGAGAGCGCGTTTTCTCTGAAGACGTGTCTGTCAATTGTCTTTTGAGACGTGGGAGGATGCCTTCCCAAGCCTTTGAGGATGAGAATGAGGAACCTCGTTCGGATTCATAATGGAAATGAATCACTGTCGAACCGCTACCATGAGCAAGGATGTCTTGTGCATCGTCATCTAATTCACCATATGGAATTGTGGAATCAATTCCATAGTGCTCACAAACTTGAATCATTTGAGAACGATACCAATTAGAATGCATAGAAAGCCGGAATGGTGTAACACATCCATCCTCAACAGAAAGTTGTGAATCTATGATGAGTTCTTCGCTGAAAGTTCGTTGCACGCCCAAGCCCTGACATCCTGGACATGCTCCTAATGGATTATTGAAAGAGAATATTCGTGGACTCATCTCAGGGAGAAAGGCCCCGTGTGTTGGACAGGCGAACTCTTCAGAATAGGGCATCACAGTACCTGGTTCGGTCTCGCTAGATCTAGGGCTCTCTACTGCCGTAGAATCTTGTATTCCACTAAGGGATTCGATTGCAACAGCACCACCACCGAGGCGTAATCCAGCATCTACCGCTTCTGTAAGGCGTTGGCGATTTGTCCTAAATAGACGTAGTCGATCAAGGCGGACATCGATGCTGTGGCGGAGGTTCTTCTCAAGATCTGGTGCTTCTTCGAATTCAGCATCACGGCCATTAATTCGGCCAGAAGTATATCCTTGCTCGATCAAGGTTCGAATAAGGTCAGAATGTGTACCTTTTCGATCTCTAATTACAGGCGACCAAATAGCAATTGCATGGCCTTCAAATCTCCACATCACATCATCAACAATTTCTTGTACGGTTCTCCTCGCAACTTCTATGCCGCATTCTGGACAATGGGGGCGCCCAATTCGTGCCCAAAGTAGACGTAAATAATCCATAATTTCCGTAACCGTCGCAACAGTAGAACGTGGATTGTGGGACCCTTGTTTTTGATCAATACTAATCGCAGGTGAAAGGCCGTCGATGCTGTCGCAATCTGGCTTTTTCATCTGACCAAGAAACTGGCGTGCATAGGAGCTCAGGCTCTCTACATACCTTCGTTGACCCTCCGCATACAATGTATCGAAAGCGAGGCTTGATTTTCCGGACCCGGAGACACCTGAAATGACAACGAATTGATCACGGGGGATATCGACATCGACATCTTTCAAATTGTGAGTTCGCGCCCCACGAACTCGAATCCAGGATCCTTTCGGTATTTCGGGCGGTGAATCATCGCCCATACTCTTCTTCCCCCTGCGGATGTTCTTGAACTGTGTCAAGGTAAATCTGGAATCATCAAGCCCTCATTAATCTCAACTGGACAGGTTGAAATCCCGAGAATCGGATAAAATGGGCAATACCCCATCATGGCCGTAAATGTCAGAAATATCGCCAAACCAAAGGCGAATATCTCAAGAATTATCTCAAAAACACCTAAAAAACCGGTCAATTCAGCGAACGCAATGGAAATTCCGGCCGAACCTCTGATGATTCGATCCAACCGTCCAACATTCGACATTGAGAAGGAATTACATGGAATCCGATATAGTCCCTCGTTCAGAGGAACAGAATAGGCGGGGACTATGTCGGCAGAGATTTGGGGTGATTTGTGGTCCTCAAATCGAAGTGCATTTGCCCGTCGTTACATGGCTACAGCCATTGAAAAAGAGACATTAGTCTGCTTGGCTGCAGACCTTCGAACGATGGCTGATATTCGGGCTCTAATCACTGAAGTAGGGCCCTCTATCGCATGTCTCAAGCTTCACGTCGATATTGTCAATGATTGGAATATTGAAGGATGGATGGAAATTTGTGAGTTGGCAACGGATCTCGGGGTAGCAATTTGGGAGGATCGTAAATTTGCAGATATTGGAAGAGTAAGTCGGCAACAGATGGCAGGTGCCTTTGATATCCGTTCATGGGCAGATATCGTCACTGCGCATCTAATATCTGGTCCAGATATTGTGCAGGGCTTACAAAATGGATGGAGTGACGTAGGTAGAGAGGGAGGGGTTCTTCTTCTAGCTCAAATGTCGAGTCGGGGTAATTTACTCAATGAAGAATACACGACAACTGTAGTCAAACATGGGAATGATATCGAAGGTGTTCTAGGCTATATTGGGAATGGAAGTGATCCGAATGCAATACGAGCACTCAGAGATATTGTTGGATCTACTCGAATGATTTGGACGCCTGGAATTAATCTCGATGTGGGTGATGGAGTTGCAGGGCAAAGATATGGGCACCCTCGTGAAGCTGTGCTTGCTGGAGCAGATTGTTTGATTGTAGGTTCGGGGATTCACCAGAGTCAAAACCGGGGAGAAATGGCTGCAGAATATGCACGAATTTCATGGCAGGCATTACTCGATAGGTGAGTGAATGGATGTTGTCGATCTAATTGGTTGGTTACTTGTTCTCATTCTATTCGTGGTGCTAATCATTGGTATTCTTTGGATGAGGGGGCGTTCATTACGATTGGAACAGATGTTGAATGAGGGTGATGTGGAAATTTTGAATGTTGGAAATACGCAATCAGAAGTACTGAATCACTTACCAAGTGGAAGTAGAATAATCCCTTACACGCCCTATATTGCAGAAACTGAGAGTGTTAATTCGATAATCCAAGAACGTGGGATGGAAGTGAATTAAGGTATCAATTCCATTATGGTGTCTTGTTGAAAATATACTGCTGCTCCAATACCACTGAGTATAGCAATCAAGAAAAGAACACGAGGCCAGCGGCGTTTTTTGCGTTTCGATTGAATTGGATTGATTGGCATTAGGGGCTCGGGTGGTGGTGGGAGATTTGTTGGGATTGGTAATGGGGCTAACTCATCTACAGGTACGACTTCGTCTCCGTCAATTGAACGTAAATCTGGATAGAGGGCATCAAGATCTAGGAGTCCGGGGGCCTCTGGCACTGGACCCATTATCTGGTCCCAAGAATCTTCAATGTCAGACATAGTGAATGGTACTTGTAAAATGGCAACTGCACCTGCACTGTAAGCAACATCTTCGGCCATAGAACGTCGAATTCTTGAACAAATGTATACTAAACGTGCATTGGGATCAGATTCTCGAATCTCGAGGCCTACAAGATGTCCATTCAAGGGCCCAGCAACATCCAATGAAAGGAATACTACTGTTGGTGATTCTCTTCGCATCTTCACATAAGTGTCTACAGCTCGATCGCCGTTGGGTTGATCTTCGATCGTGTGGCCACGACGGCGAAGTAAATCTGTAATGCGTCGATGCGCGTTGCGTTCATTCACGACAATGAGTGCGCTCGGCAATTCAGTCGTCATGGCTCTGAAGGGTAAGGGTGCGCACATGAATGACGCGGTCATTCCTCTTCTGAAGTGGCATCTGTATGAACAATCTCGCTTGGAGCGGTTGCTGGATCTGTGAAAGTCTTCTGAAGTTCTTCTTGGCGTTTCATTTCTGCTTCAATGGCGGCCTGTTGTTCTGGAGCTTTGACAAAAATCATTCGAAGTTCGGAAAGAGTTCCACGCAACAAATTCACCTCTAATTCTGACAAGTTTCCGTTAGTCTTCTCACCGATTGCATCGATTGCATCGATTGCTGCTTTCGCTTCTCCAAGATTGAAATGGATTTGGCCTTCATGATCTGGAATTCCACCCATGTTCACAAGTGCCGTTCTTTGAAGCATCTGAATCAAACCGAAAAGACGTTCAGATTTTTCATCCTCGAATGGTGAATTCATCTGAACATCTCCTCCAACAACCAATCGGGATCAAAGGGATGTAGATCCTCATAACCTTGGCCAACTCCAACCATTACAATTGGTCGTCCAGTAATATGAGCAATGGAAAGAGCGGCTCCTCCTTTGGCGGTATCGAGTTTACACAGAAAGAAACCATCAAAATCGAGCATTTTCTGGAAAACCACGGCTTGTTCAATCGCATCATTTCCAGCCAATGCGTCTGCAACAAATAGGACGAGGTGTGGATCGGATACGCGGTGTACTTTGCGAAGTTCCTCCATTAGATTCGTCTTATTTTGCATCCGGCCGGCTGTATCGACGATGACGACATCAGCACCCCGTGCTTTTGCAGAATCAATAGCGTCACGAGCGATTGCTGCTGGATCGCCTCCCCGCTGACTTCGCACGCATCGAACGTTTAGGCGATCGGCATGCATCTGAAGTTGGTCGATTGCGCCGGCTCGAAATGTATCTGCGGCTGCGAGGACCACATCATGTCCTTCCTGTGTAAATCGATGGGCCATCTTAGCAACACTGGTTGTTTTACCAACTCCATTCACACCTAC
>DAFJ01000100.1:535-1151 GCA_002497905.1 Euryarchaeota archaeon UBA251 | reverse complement strand
TTTACCAACTCCATTCACACCTACAACCATAAGAACAACCGGGCCTTCTTCAGATTTTGAAAGACGATTTACTGTCTCATCAAGATCCCAATACCCCGCACGTAAAAGAGACCTTAGAGCTCTTTTCAGACTGGCTTCGAGAACCTTGGCGAGGTTTGCTCCCTTGCGAAGGCGGCTGCCAATTAATTCCACCCTGAGAAGGTTAAGCACCGTATCTATGGCATCTATCCCCATATCAGCTTCAAGAAGGATCATTTCCATCTCTTCAAGTAAAGATTCCAAAGCTGCGGAATCTTTGATCACGCGGCCTCCTGTTTCGACAATTCCTCCACCAAGATCAATCTCAAGGCTTGCTCCTGATTCAAGATCTACTTTACTAGAGCCAATAGAAGCACGTGGTGCATCCTGAACAGAAACTAGGTTACGACCTGTCGTCGAACGGAGAACATGGAGATCAACTCGGCTTCCTTTTGGCCGAGCGCTTTCGGATATATCGCGAGCAATTCGTCGCTCTGGTAGAGTTTTTTCGGACACTAAAGATTCGGAATTATCGTCGTCCCAATCCTCCCATTCATCATCAATCTCTACTTTAGGAGGTTCTGATTTAGGGGGTGTT
>DAFJ01000100.1:0-213 GCA_002497905.1 Euryarchaeota archaeon UBA251 | reverse complement strand
CTGGCTCTTCAGAAGATTGTTCAATTATCTCTTCTTTTTTAGAAAGTGCGGCCTTGGCCTCTAGAGTATCTTCTTCCGCAGTCAAGGCGTCCTCATCGAGTGAATCACCTAAATCCTTGATACGGGATCGGAATATGTCAAACAGTCCCATCGAATCCCTCAATCATCCAAAGTGAGTTCGCTACCAATTCCACGGCGGCGGCGGCGAGGGCG
>DAFJ01000075.1 GCA_002497905.1 Euryarchaeota archaeon UBA251 | reverse complement strand
TGGCATTGGCATCGGCATCGGCATGCTGGCATTGCATCTCCTTCTTGCAGGAATCATCGTTCTGATTCTGAGGAGCCTTGCAAGCATTGGAGGGCGCTTCTCAATCCTTCTTGGCCGATTAAGCTCGGGTGCGCGGCCACGTCTCTGGGGTGCAACGGTACTGGTTCTCGCCCTCTGGATTCTGATTTACACCATCCTCGGACCCATCCTCGGGCGATTTTCCTGAGATTGGAAGATATATCACAAAGATTGGATTAAATCCTGCAGAACCGCTGTAGGATTGCTCGCCTTAGTCACGCCGCTCGCGAGCAATACTCCATGCGCACCTAAATCGATAGCTGCAGCAACATCATCTCCGTTCTTCACACCGGCTCCGCAGAGAACTCGAACTTCTGGATTAACTGCATGAACTGCCTCAACAGTATCAGAAACGATAGATGGGTCAGCAGTAGTGACACTGATGTCGCCACCGATGAGTTCAGGTGGCTCAATTGCAATGAAATCAGGACTAAAATGAGCGATGCGGGTTGCTTCTTCGACGGTTGCTGCACAGACACAGATTGTGAAATCATCCGGTAGCATGGAGAGAACACTCTCGATGTGCTCAAGGGACACCCTACATTCAGAATGGTTGAGTAACGAACCAACAGCCCCCCTAGCGATGGCCGTAGCAGGTGCAAGATGACCAGTGTTTGAACCGAATCCTACAGGATCAAGATGCTGAGACCATACGGCAAGCCCAGGTGAACCTGCAACTACAGCACTAAGATCGAAGGCAGAGACAACTGAAATCATGTGTACACCTGCCCGTTGAGCATTATGTATCGCCCTCGCAAGTTCGACCGCTGCATCGGCTTGCGCCGTCTCGTAGGTCTTGTGATTCACCACGACTAATGGTTCCATGTGGTAATGCGTGTCTGTTTTCTGATTTGAGCACACCGGCGATGAATCAAATTGGGAGGAGAGAATGCGAGACTATGGGGGACCGTCCAGAATGGGACTGGGAAGACCTCAAAGAATTCGCGGAACAAACGGCACCGGACTTCGAATGGTTAGAAAAACCAGGACGACACCAGTACCGATGGCGTACAATAACTGGGCGTTGGATGACTGCAAAAAGACGAGTTAAAGATCACAGAACATACCTGAAAGCATGTGGAAAACGATTCCCCATGGACATGTATGTATCCACGGCAGCCTGGCTTGACCCGACAAAACTGCCGAGAATTCGTGACAAATCTCGACCGCATCCAATTCTATTGAATCACTGGATTGTATTCGACATTGACATGAGGCCATTCTCCCAACGGCGTCTTGAAGCAGCGAGGAAAGCGGCTTGTGAATTGATGGATTGGATGACGGAAAACGAACCAGAACGGATCTTTTCCCACGTATCTTTTTCCGGAGGCAAGGGGTTCCACATATTCTATAGAGACGAGGACAGAAGTTTGTTTTCCATACCTGAACCTAAGTTACGCGAGGAAAGTGTTCGTGCCGACCGCAAAGAACTCTTGAATCGCGTAATAGAAGCAGGCCATCCCGTAGATCCACTAGTTACAGCTGACACACGCCGAATCATACGACTTCCTAAAACGCTACACGGCAGCACCGGATGGGTTTGCACACGAATTGATGGAACACAATTACGACAACCATTGAGGGACTGGGCTAACACTATTCCCCGTCACAAAAAGTCCGCCCGCCTCCCAAGATGGGGTTTCACAATGCCAAGATTTCCCAAAATGAAATCAAGCAGAAATCATCGTGAAAAGAGAAATGACAATGATGGACCTACTAGTATCCATTTAGAGGTCAGTTCCCAAGTTCCTGGAACGAGAGATCGCAACGTGTTCCTATTCTGGATAACAGCAAAACCGGACAAACTCGTTGAACGTATAGGACATATTATCGATGCAATGGACCAAGCAGACATAGGACCGTGTGCGATATGGAGTGACGATACAGGAGCACTGTTGATGGTGCCCCGAGCAATTCCTGCTGCGGCCTTCCCTAAATTATCAAGACGAATAGGTGCTGTTAGATTAGGGCAAAATGTCACAAGCAAAGGTCATGCATGGGTCAGATTTTCACCACAATTCGACGATACTGAAGGCTGGGGAGATCCATTAGAGGCTCGAGGCATCCATGCTAAGGAGGCAGGTGGACGGTGCAAGCATCCGTGGTCACACGGACATCTGCTGCTAGCAGAACGGCTAGGATTCAAAATTGAAGCCGACGGCGACATCTCTGGAACGCCGGATCTTCCCATTCGAGCGGTGAAAATACGGTGAAAGATTCATTTTGCTCCGTTCAAGAACATGATTTGGCTCCACCGGAACCTACGGGTGATGACGGCAGCAATCTACGATTGCATGGCCCGTGAAACCGGCCGCGTCGGCGTGAGGAGTCCACGCCGGCGCAATCTGAAGAAGTGGGAAAATGGGCGATGATAACGAAGAAATGCCAATTTGGTTACATTGGCCCGCAGCAATCATTTCTTCAATAGTTGGATTGATTTTTATCACGATGATCGTAACAAGTACATTGGCTCAATTATCTACATCAGATTGGGATAGTACAACAGGAATTATCGATGACTACGATTTCTTCTGCAATTATGATGAAGAAGGGGGCTGTTCTATGGTGGAAGATATCGTATACACTTACATCGTTGAAAATGTAGCCTATACGAATGATGTGACCAGTTTAGGATGGACGGAATTAGAGTATAGAACATATATTGAGTTTGGATTGGAAAAATTCGATGTAATTAGTTGGGATAGTACAAATGATTTGCAGCATATTGTTGACTGGTTTAATCAAAATAGCCCCTCTGATGAAGAAGATGAATTAACAGTGGAATACTTCCTAGAGGCCTGCGATTCAGATGGGAGCGATGTCGACGAGGAGTTAGCACAATGCGTTCTATACGAAGCCAAGGAGATATTGGGCTACGATGATATGGAACTACAAGATGGAGGCCAAATCGTTGTTTATCATCACCCATATGACCCACAAAATTCTGTTCTAATACCGGGATGGGATGGATTTTATTTTGGTGATTTTTTCGTCATATTTTTATCAACTATTGTTCCTTCTATGTTCCTAATCACAGCTAGAAAGAAAGGAACCATCGCTGATGCAATAAATGAATTCAAAGGATTGGCTAAAACTGCTAAGGAGATACAGGGAGGAATGGGGATTTCCGGGTCAAACTATGTCCAATCTAGGGCTAGAAGAACTGCTGGTGGAACATCTCGTGAAAGGAGCTACAATTCGGTCATCAACCGACTCAATCTACACTCGCTCCAGAAAGATGAAAATGCAATCAAAGATCGTATTACGCACGAGTTCGGCCTCACGCCTACACAGGCACAGTCATTCATTCAATCAGAACATGTTCGCCTAACTTTGCAGTTGGATGCCACCCCAATGCCGCCGATGCCGCCACTATCAGATACTACGATGCAAAGTCCCGTACAAAACGAGGAACAAGTCAACAATAACCAGATGGATATGATGGCAGTATTCGCAAGCGCGATGGAAGAAAACCTCGGAGTAGACTCTCCTAATCCATTTGAACCTAAGCCGCTTTCATCTGGAATGTCATATTGTGAACATCTAGGATGCAACGTGACAGTTAGCAACACCGATTTCCGTTGTTTCAAGTGCCGACGCACTTTCTGCTATGACCACAAAGGGACCTCAGTCGTATGCCCTGGGTGTTCGTAATCAGAGGTAAACACTCTTCTCTTGGACGCCCCAATCGGGTGAAAGCCCTGCATCCTTTGCTGCAGCTATTTCCTCCTTTGCTGCTTTACTATGGCCATACATGGCTTTCCCAGGACTTACATGCATATTCCAGTAAATCTCGAAGATTTCCACATATACTCGCCGACTAGACATGATTTTTGGAACTGCATGAAGCATTACTTGCTCAATCCTCTCGGATACACCCTCTTTAGGATCAAAGAGGAAGGGGAAATATTTCGAAAGGAAAGTTTGGATAAGAATTGGATCAAGGAATCGACTTGATCTTGGGATCACATATCTTGGACGGTCCAACGGACCAAGGACCTCTTTCATTGCTGTGCAGAAGATTTCCGATTCCTCCTCGGTACAGTTTTCCAGATGGAACCTAACCCACCCACCTCCTCGGTCGCCTCCTTCGACTTCAGCGGAATCAGGTAGATGACCCACCTTCTGAAGTGACTTTAGGACAACTGTTCCGATTGCGTGAACTAAGGTAGCCTCTGTCCAAGCCACATCCCCTGTCAAAGGGAATTCTTTGCTATTAGGGGGGGGAAGCAGTTCGATTGCACTACGAGGCTCAGCATCGAAAGGTGTGCCTATCTTCCATGCATCTCGAGCTTTTTGACGATTTCTCGCGCGGTCAAACATGTCATCGTTGAAGATCGTCATACCCTCGCTGATACCTAATTCCGGAATATCCTTGAACGCAGGATGGACATGTCCCACACCCTTCTCTATCGCACTATCATCACATACTCCGTAAAGGTTGGAATGCTTTTTCTTGAATCGATCATAATCATCGAAACCCTTTGCGAACTCTTCGGCTATACAGATGATGTCCCAGTTGTTTGCAACCTTCTCCGGCCAATGCTTATCCAACCTAATTGAACGGCCTCGGAGTTGGTTGATACTCATATCAGTTGTAACGTTAGTCAAATCGATCAAGACATTGATTCTTGAAGCGTCCCAACCCTCTCCGAGTAAGCCACGTGTACCCACGATACAATTGGTAATACCGTGCTGAAACATCTCTGTAATCATCTCGATATAATTACGCGGAACCCAATCAGGCCCTGAGCCACGGATATCATGGTACTTACCTTCCATAACCTCGAAGATTTTGATGTCGAGCCCCCTAGATTCAACCCACTTCTCAGCCATTTCAATGAATAATGGAGCAAGATCATCATCAACAAGTACAGTGCTACCAGTCATCAGTATAGGATTCAGTAAATCGGTTGATTCATCCTCGACTAGATTACGGAACACTGCAACTGCGCCTCCCGCTTCCTCATCGAGAACTCCCTCGACTAGAGCCATCGAGGATGTCTTTTCGAAATCTGTAACAATAACAGCACGGATATTGCCCCCTAGATCCTGCATCTCAGAATTCAAAATAGCAAGTACACCTTGCGTCTTAGCCTCACTGTAACCCATCACACGACCTACTGGGGATGCAGCAGGACGGACCCCGGTCTCAGTAATTTGACGGCCAAGGAGGCGTAAACGATCTATCGCCTCTTGGCCTAATTCATGATCTAAAGGACTTACAGAACGCCGTAACCCATACCGAACATAACGATCTATCAGAGGAGTATGTCTATCAAGATCTGAAGTTCCGGCCTTATGCATCTCAAACGGAGGATGTGGTACACCTTCGGGGAGCACCCGATTCATGGATAGAAGATGTAATCGAGCCTGATTAAGAAAATCTTCACCAGACGTCTTCCCTTTACCAATTGGCCATTCTTTGAATTGAACTCCTGCAACTGATTCAGGATCAGCCAGAGCAACATGTAGCCATTCCTCCAAAGGAACAATCCGATCTGAAAGATCGCCACTTCTTGGAGCACGGAGCATCTCAAGAAGTTCGACAAACTTCTCATCAACTTGGGCGATATACTTCAGTTCCTTGCTTGTTGGACGGACAAAGTGGACAAGGTCTTGGTACGGTGCAAGGTTGCTATCGCGGACTAGGGCTGGCACAGGTACTTGGTAATCGAGTTCCCCCAAAATATCGAGATAATTCTCAGCGACTTTGGGGTCATTCGTACTTGGAGGAGTGGCTGTTAAACCTAGGACAATTGGATCACCTAATTCAGTCAAAATCTTCCGAACAGTAGTACCCCAGTGATGAAGAAGGTGGTGACATTCATCGAGAATTACAAGACCTATTCCAGTCTGTTTCAGAAGATCGATATTCTCCCTAGAACTAGGGTGCAATGACCACAAAGGATCGCCCTCATTCTCTATTCCCTCCCTTGCCAACTTTCTATAGAACGACATCCTGTCCTTGAAGTAGTCAGGATTTCTCTCCTTGAGATCGTTTTGCCAAATCGCAGCAACTTCGAGGTTAGCAACCTCACCCCCAAACACTAACCTCTCGGCCCACAAAGTAATCGCTGCTTCATCGAGTGTCTCATTCCCACGAATTGGTAACGTCAATGATTGATAGGTCAGCGAATTAAGAAGACCGGGTGCTTTTGGGTCTGTTGAAACTAGGTGATCTTTACCATCAAGATCGAACAGAGAGGTGCGTGCTGCCCACTGAGCTTGAATTGCAGAATTAGGAGAAAGAACAAGCGTAGGCATCCGAATCATGTCAGACCAGACATAGAGACCGAGAATCGTCTTACCTGAACCTGGTGGGGCGACGATGTGTAGACGACGATTTCCGGATTCAAGTTCACGACGAATAATGGAAGAAGCCGCACTCTGAGATGGGCGCAACTTGCCCGCGAACCGGATGCCCCCGAAACCACTCACAGCCGTATCAAAGGGTGCTTGGATAAACCACTGTCGCCACATTTACTCTGGAGGGAAACGCCCGCCAGTCTGAACATGATTTTCAGGGACGATGACATCGAAATCAACAACTACACCCTCGATTTTTGCCCCTAAACTTACTATGCTTCCAGAACCAATCATACAATCTTTAATTCGCGAACCATCTTCGATTTTACAACCATTCAAAATTGCAGAATTAATGACCTCAGCATTCTCTGAGATTACAACATCATGAGAAATCGATGAACCTATGACTCGGTCATGTATGTCAGAAAGAGTCCAATTATCTCGCTCGATTTCCCCATTTCGATGACGTCCATGGCGAATAGAAGTCTGTACTGCTTCGATATATGATGGAGGAGTTCCGGCATCGACGAACCAGCCTTCAAATGGAAATCCACCTAGACGCCCACTTTCAGCAACATGGGGATAGAGATCCCTCTCAATACTGAATCGGCCAGGGGGCATCTCTTCGAATAATTCAGGTTCGATTAGATAGGTTCCCGCGTTAATGAGATTCGAATAGGCCTCATCCCTCGGAGGTTTCTCCTGAAACCTCTGGATCTTTCTCGAAACTGAATCAAAATCAGCAACACCAAACCTCGATGGATCCTCAACCTCCCATAGTGATATCGTGGCACTGTTCCCATCTTCCCGATGCTGAACTAGCATTTTTTCAACTTGAAGACTAGTCAGTAAATCACCGTTGATGACACACACTGTACCTCCGGAAAGGTAGGGGCGGCAGTTGGCAATCGCCCCACCTGTCCCCAACGGTTCGGTCTCCTCGACAATTACGACATCGTAGGGTAACGACATTTCTTCAAAATGAATACGCATCTTTTCGATGCCGTAACCGGCTGCGATAAGAACACGAGTGACGACGGATTCAGGAAGTACATCCACAACGTGCTCGATCATGGCACGGTCAAGAATAGGCACAAGGGGTTTCGGCATATGCGAGGTCCATGGACGAAGGCGGGTACCAAAACCACCGGCTAGAACGATGACATCCATGTACAGCCCAAGTATTACTGATTCATGTGTATTCTGCCTATATTTCGAATCATATATTCCATCGGTCAGGGTTAAAGACGGACTCCACCGACCCTTGGCTGAGCACCATGAACATCCACGAGTATCAGGGTAAGCAACTGTTCAGAGATGCCGGGGTTCCAGTCCTCGATGGAGTACATTGCACGACGGTCGAAGATGCGCTCGCTGCCTACGATAATCTGGGATCCAAAGTCGTCGCCGTGAAGAGTCAGATTCACGCGGGAGGGCGCGGAAAAGGGAATCTATACTGCCCTGAAACAGGCGAGCTCCAGATGGAAGGAGGGGTAAAGATTGCTTTTTCTCGTGAAGAGGTTGAAACCTATTCCACTAACATCCTTGGACATATACTCGTCACTAAACAAACTGGAGAGGAAGGAAAGCTTGTTCACAACCTGTACGTCGAATCTGGATGTGACATCGCCCACGAATACTACCTTGCTATGCTCGTAGACCGTGAAGCAAAGTCCATCCTGATTATGGCATCCACCGAAGGCGGGATGGACATCGAAGAAGTTGCTGAATCCAACCCTGAGGCAATCCACAAGATTTGGATTGACCCGAATTCAGGTCTACTACCATTCCAATCGAGAAACCTTGGTACCGCATTAGGACTTGAAGGAGGGGCCCTGAAGTCATTCACGAAAATGCTCTCGAAACTCCATTCGGTATTCATTGCAAATGACTGCTCAATGGTAGAAATCAATCCACTTGTGAAGACGGGAGATGACGGAATCATCGCTCTGGATGCAAAGGTCGGCTTCGATTCCAATGCAGAATTTCGTCACAAAGATTGGGATGACATGCGTGATATGGGCGAAGAGGATGAGGCGGAAATCCGCGCAAGCGAGGCCGGCCTCTCTTACGTCAAACTCGATGGCAACATCGGTTGCTTGGTGAATGGTGCAGGCCTTGCAATGGCGACCATGGACGTCATCAAACTCAAAGGTGGAGACCCAGCAAACTTCCTTGACGTCGGCGGAGGCGCTAATGAAGAACAAGTAACAACTGCATTCAGTATCATTCTTGAGGATCCGAATGTGAAAGGTATTCTCGTCAATATCTTTGGAGGGATTATGCGCTGTGACATTATTGCCCGCGGCGTTATTGCCGCAGTAGAAAATCTCGGGTTGGAGGTACCACTCGTAGTCCGGCTCGCAGGTACGAATGTCGACGAAGGCAAGGCGATACTTGCCGAGAGCACACTCAATATCCATCCTGCGGATGACCTAGCTTCCGGAGCCCAACGAATCGTCGAACTAATCGGAGGTGGCGAATAATGTCTGTATGGATTAATGAGGATGCGAAAGTTATCGTGCAAGGCATCACAGGACGTCAAGGACTTTTTCACGCTACTAAGATGGCGGAATATGGTACAAACCTAGTAGGCGGGTGTACTCCTGGTAAAGGAGGTCAAACAGTCGATCTCGGTGTGCGAGAAGTACCTGTATGGGATTCAGTTGAGGATGCGATCAAGGCTACGGACGCTGATGCAAGCGTCGTCTATGTACCTCCACCTTTTGCCGCAGGTGCGATTATGGAGGCGGCTGAAGCCTTCGACAGGATCAAGGGTGAAGGAGTCATTATCTGCATCACTGAAGGAATCCCTACATTGGACATGGTCAAAGCGGTTGCATATGTCGATGACCGTCCAGGAATCCGATTGATTGGACCCAACTGCCCAGGAATAATCACTCCAGGAGATACAGGAGGCGCCAAGATTGGTATCATGCCCGGCCACATCCATGCGAAAGGGCGTATTGGTATCGTATCCAAATCTGGTACTTTGACCTATGAAGCGGTAGCGCAGACAATGAGTATCAATGAAGGACAATCTACCTGCATTGGGATTGGAGGCGACCCTGTGAATGGGACTGGTTTCATCGATTGTCTCGCTGCCTTCCAAGCCGATTCACAAACAGAAGCCATCGTTATGATAGGTGAGATTGGAGGCTCGGCTGAAGAAGAAGCAGCAGCTTGGGCGAAGGAGAACGTTACCAAGCCAATCGTCGGATTCGTTGCTGGCGCAACCGCTCCACCTGGAAAGCGCATGGGTCACGCAGGAGCAATAATCAGTGGCGGAAAAGGTACTGCTGCAGAAAAATTCGCTGCTTTTGAAGAGGCTGGCATCTATGTCGCTCGAGATCCATCAGAAATTGGAGCCGTGCTGAAAACTGCTCTTGAACAAGCAGGACTCCTCTGAATTTACTTCACCTCAAGTGAGGATTTTAGCAATCACCTAGGTGGGCCCTTACGCTTTGGCCCAGATGGTCCCTTCTTTCCGCTTGGAGGACCTCCGCGCTTTGGCCCCTTAGGTCCGGAGGGGCCCTTAGGACCACTAGGGGGAGCGCCTCTTGAAGGGCCCTTAGGACCAGATGGGCCTCTCGAACCACCACCTGGAGGACCGCCGCGAGATGGCCC
>DAFJ01000050.1 GCA_002497905.1 Euryarchaeota archaeon UBA251 | reverse complement strand
ATTTTCACGGTCCTCGATTGCCGACATTCGATCCATATTCCCAATAGCCAGAACCATTGCATGGGCGAAGATACTCAAGAATACCGTACCAACAATCAGCGCACCAACGCTGCTTGAACCACCCACATCTCATTCCCCCTCACCAGAGGCAGGGGAGGAACGCTTTGATGACTTTACATTAGCTTGTGAACGCCAAGACTCAACCATCGCGACAAAGGTTAGCAATGGTCGATTTGGCAAGGTAGGGTTACCGCCCTTGGATTGACCTTCCTCGGCAAGAGATGCAATTCCACCGAGCGTTCTCGCTTCATCAGCAGACAAGAACCCTGATTTCGTTGCGGCAGCGATGAAGGACCTTGCATCTACACCTGACAAATGATCGAGTATTAGAGCAACTATCTTCGCGGGATCGACTCCAGGCCCTGAAATACCGCCATCCTTGGAACGAAGGAACGGATTCAGTTCGAGGGATTGGGCTTCATACAAATCCAACAACCCTGGTCCAGCATGAGTTGCATCAACGCCGACTAGATTATCAGAATCTGAATCCCCCAAATTGACGGCAATAACTTCACCATCCGGTCCAATCTTATGCATCACATCTCCAGCAGCTTCCACTCTTGGAGTTGAATGTTGAGCAAGAGTTAGGTTCGTCTCCATATGGCCAATCGAGGCTTCCAAACGCTCAAACCGATCAGCGAGTAACTTGAGGAGTTCTGCGGGTGGCGGACCGCTGGATACAGCAGTTTCCGAAGGAGCGCTTGCAGTTGCAACACCACCTCCTGAACCCGTACCAATGAATCCGACTCGAGTAGCCCCGGGGGTGAACAACCAGGCTTCTAAATCGGTTGGACGGTATTCAGGCGGGATGTCAATTTGGTCAACTGTCACTTTGGACGCCTGATCTAAACGATCTGCCATGCGCCCCTCCTGACTGTCAACCATGCCTGTTCAACTCCTAATGGATGCGACTTCGCAGTTTGGCCCACGGGTGGGCCAATGCCACAAATGCCATCATCAAACTAGAACTGCGCCGCCATCAAGGGAAGTTACTTCCATCTGAGCGTAGGTTTCTCCGCCGCCATTGACGATGATACGTACCTCAATTGCGTCACCTGCACCAGGGCTACAATTTGCTAGCGTCATCTCGAAGGTGAAAGTTGTGCCAGAATCGATGGTTGTTCCAGCTGCGATAGCTGTTCCATCAAGTTCTTCGGAGTTTCCGTTTGTGATTAGATCAATATCGTTTTCAGAATCTCCAGGAGTAGCAGCGTCTTCACAAATAACAACGTATGTGATATCTCCGCCAGTAACGTCATCAGAGCCAGCACTCATCTGAGCAATGACATATACTTGAGAAACGGCACCTGCAGCCACGCCATCAACATGAGCTGAGACGATTGTAACCTTACCCGAGATTTCATCACGGGTATCGTCACCAGTTGCCTCAGCACGCTGCTGGAGCTCTTCTGCGGTCTTGATGATAATCGTAGAGGCTACTGCGGCCACCAGGATAAGTGCGATGAAGACGATCATCGCTCCAATCCCGATCGATGCACCATCGTCGTTCTTCTTGTATTGTGTCTTACTTGCGTTCATGGGTATGTCCACCGACTTTACGCAATTCATCGAAGTATATCATAGTAGCCCCAAAGGACATTTCAAAGAAGATTCGAACTTGGGATAAAAATTGCTCAGCGTGCATCGATTTCGGTGTTGATATGTATGACCTCACCTGGTGCGAGATTCTGGACAAACGGAAGACGCCTAGCGGTGAACCCACGAGGGAGCCAAGCATCGACGACAAAGCCTTCCAGAGATTTGAGAGTCCGATTCTCCACGCGAGTGGATACCGTTAGATCGCCCATGTCTGCAAGATATCCTGTAACAAGGGATACCCTCTTGGCCAATACAAGATTTTCAGAGATGGTTCCAGTCGGATGAATTTTGATACCCATCTCAATGAAGCCCCCGGGCGGTATAGCAGGCACTTCGGCCGCCTTAGGTTCCGCAATCCAGTCCGGAGGAGCGGGTGCAGCCAACCGGAATGAAGGGAGTAAGTCAGTACCAAGATTCTCGATAGTGAGCAGAAGAAGTCCATGCTCCATCTCAGCAGGCCAACGAGCCTCGACTGTGAGGAAGAATCGACCAACAAGGAAAGGATTCACACGGCCCCCGGATTCAGACAAATCAGAAATTGCTGAACGGAAAGATTCGAGGGCTGATTCCCAATGACCCTGGTCTAGATCAATGAGGCCATCAGTCACCATTCCCATCGCTCTTTTCTCATCTTCTGTCAAATCATCAAGTGAAGATAGGTGCTGCTCCAGAGCGAGAAGTGAACGGTGTAACCTAACCACTTGTTTCTCAAGGAATTCTGCATCACGATTCGCTTCCCTGAGATCTTTTCTTGCCTTCAATGGGCGATGATTCCAGAGGTAGTGTCGGACACGAACGGAACGTTGAGTCAACTGCTCAAGGAATCGGGACGAGGCATCTCCTCCTATACCTGAATCATCAAATGGGTTGTTTTCCATCATTCCTCTTCACCTCCAACATCGGTGAATACTTCGGGAGAAGGAGGAGGAGGTGCTGATGTGCGAACTATCGACCGGCTCTCAAGAATACCACGGATTCGCTGCGTTCGAAGATCGAGAGCTGCGAGCTGGTTATGGAGCCCACCATAGATTCGCTCCAGTGTAGTGATGGTGAGTATAATCATCATCGAAATCAAAACAAGGTAAACTGCGCTAGAGCCGAGATTAAGGGCAGTCATATCGACAGTGAAACTCGGATCAATCATCATCACAAGGACGAAGAGCATCGGAGCCCCTAGAAGAACCCAGGAAATCTCACGCTGCGTATTAGCTAACTCGTCCTCGTGAGAAGAAAGAGCAGAACGCTCACCAAGCATCGCCTTTCGGCGGTCATCGTGGATTGCTTGCAACTCTCCCGAGCCAATCCATGCAAGAGCCAACAGCCAGAGGGCAGAGAGGGCGACACTGATTAGGCCAATCTCAGGGATGATTGCCGTATGAGAAAGTAGCCCTAGCCCTATCATCGCCACATATCCAGACCCGAAGAGAGCGCGCTCATCATCATCCATGCCCCTCCGGAAGAGGAAGAGAGAAAGGAAGATTACGAGAATGCAACCAATCAAGCTCGGCAGGAAACCTATACTCCAAGACTTGATCTGCAACGATTCAACCCTTAGATCATTAGCTAGATCATTACCATAGACGTCATCAATGAGAGTTAATTGGAAGGTGCATTCGAAGGAACCTGAATTCTCATACCAAGGAAGAGACGCAGCCTCGATACCCCATGTGAGTTCGACCGACTCTTGGATCCCAAGAGGCGGAATCAAATTCGTCTCAGACCCGTTGATTATCACATCTCCACTACAGGAGATTAGGAGGATGCTGTTCACTGGCAGAATTGCAGTTCCGGAGTTCGTGACATTGACGATAAGATTAGTCGAGGTACCCTCTACAAGATCACCTGATTCGAATCTGACATCAAGAATCTGAGGGTCGGCATAAGAGTCCATACGCAGCTTGACAATGAAGGTGGTAATCCCGTTAATTCCCAACGATGGTTCATCGAGATTATGCAACTCGAACACCAAGTCCCAACCATCACCAGGGGCGATAGTCGTCGGACTAGGGAGAGTCGTCCTTAGATTGAAGGAATTAAGAACATAGGGTGATGCCTCGCCAAGAGGCGTTACAGTGCCTGGAATAAGAGACGTCTGGTTAGAACCTAGACTAAAATCCCAGATAGTGCCAGGATAGAGGCTTGAGTTGAGAAGACGGATTCCTTCAACATACCTCACTTCATATGTATTCGAAGAAAGAGCGCCTGTCTGAGTAAGATCTGGGACATGCATCCAATCAATTTCTAGGGTCTTAACTGGACCATCCGAGTTCTGAAGGACGACTTCATCATCGGTCTGAACCCGCTCAATAATCAATGGCGTGGTCCAGTTTGCTTCCCCTCCTACGTCACCTTGTGGAATGAAACGCAACGTCATCCCACCAGTTTCCTTGTTCCAATGGCGATTGTCAGTTGGCCTCATGGTCATGTTAATCCAAGTTTGTTCACCTTGAGTTAGAGTAAGGCTATCGGGACAAGTAGGCGCTGTCCATCGACTAACACTTGAGGAATCCAGTGTACAAGTCACCGAGAGAGTCACCGCATCATTACCGGCATTCTTGATATGGTAACCAATCGAACGATCTTGGTTCGGAATACTTGCGATTCGCTCTGGCGAATCAAGGAAAACGAGTTGGAATACAGGCTTGATGGTCACAGTGATATTGAACGAGCCTACTGGAATGTTATCACTCGTATTAAGGGCAATTATGGGGATATCGTATATCGCCCCTGCCATCGGTACTTCCTCCGAAGTTAGAGCCGGAACGGTGAGAGAGATTTCGAGTCCCGTGATGATTGAGTTCGGTTCGATATCGAATGCAGTATTAGTCTGAGTCCATCCAAAGGGTGTTTCAAAACTCAGATTGCCTATCTCTCGGAGGTTGCCAAGATTTTCTGCCTCTACTTGTAAAGTCACCACTTCACCAGGGATTGCCTCTAGAGAATCCGTGGTACTGAGTTCGATAAGATGGATTTGTTGTATCTGAACATTCACATCAGTTCTATCAAACTCTAGACCGTCCTTAAGGAGAATGATGTCGAACGAGTAGGTCGTATCAGCTCGTGCTGAGTTGAGGGCAGTAACCGTGACCTCTTGGGTGACATTTGCACCAGGGGGAATTGTGACATCTTGAAGCGGGGACACTGTAAAGTCGGTACCTCCTACGAAAGAACCGATGTCAATATCGAATGTTTGCTCCGAATTACCCATATTTCTGATCTGGAATACCGCGGTTTGCGTACGATTCTCAAGGATTGGAATCTCCATATTGATTGTGTCTGGCTCAAGTAGGCCGTCAATGACTTCATCGAGGACGAAGCGAGCAGAGCCATTGTCCATGAAATGTCCTTCTTCGTCGTAGACATTCACATTGACAAGATGGACTTCGTCTGCACGTGCATCCAGTGGGGGCGTCGCACTGACAGTAATATCAGTACCCACATCGAAACCTGTTGGGAAGGTTGCAACCTGAGGAACCAGCCCTGTCACAGCGTTGTTGACAAGAATAATATCCCATCCCTCAAGTTCCTCCATCTCAAGAGTGAAATTGGAAAGAGTGTTACCAATATTGGATAGGCGGAGGGTGGCATTGCTCTGTACTCCTGGAGAACCAGGAATTACTGGACTGTCCGCAAGATCTGCATCGATTACATCGCCAATATTAACCGAAAAGACCGCTGAAGTGTCAGGAGAGGTGATCCCCGTCAAACCTGACAAGGAAGTCGATGCTGTAATGGTGAAATTAAGTAAACCATGTGCAGGAAGATGTGCTGTAGGGCCGAGAACAGATAACACGACTATTGCAGATTCTCCGAGATTAAGATTAAGCGATGCTGGCGCAGGGGTGGCATCCCAACGGGTATTCTCCGATAACCCATAAGATGCACCATCATAGGAAGTGAAAGATGTAGCAAGAACCGTGAGATCTACAACGGCTAAACCCGGACTCCCAGAGGGGAAATTACTCATCAATGATACTTCGACATCTAGCGTCTTTGCCATACCTCCCAACTCTAAATCGCTAGTCGTGTAATGTAAATCGCCATAGGGCAACATTGTGACACTGACTGAAGCACGAACCTCGATATCAGTAATATTGCTAGCAACTAGGGCCGCTTCCCCTTGCAGTGGTGTCGAAGTTACACGTAAAGTCAGCCGACTCCCAGCCGAATTTCGTTGGTCAGGATCCATAGGGTCCAAAATTGAAGGGGCCGTCACCTCGATTGTGATTGACCTTGTCTCACCAGGAGATACAAGATCGGTTACATCTGGAGATACAGATATGGTCCAATCATCTGGAACCTCTTGCAAACCTGCAGCGATTTCGAAATGTGCCGGGGAAGTCCCTGTATTCTCGAGAGTGTAGAATACAGAAGCAGGTGCACCTGGATCAACATAGACAACTGACCCATTACTTTGCAAATCCGAAGAAAACAAATCGCCAGCCATGACTGAAGCGCGTGCAGTTACAATTTCACCTGTGTTCAAACTCGTAGCGGTGACTGTAATGGTATCTACGTCGGACCTTGAGGCATCAAATGGGACATCAACTGGTACTGTAATCGCTTGTCCTTCCCCCGCTGCTACTGCCACTGAATCACCATCATCCGGATTCTCGAGGGTCGTATCCATCCAATCAGGGTCCTGCACGTCGGAGTAGGTAATGGTGAAAGTGTCACTAACACCTCCAATATTCTGTAAGAGGAAAAGAAGCGTAGTCCCACTTCCAGGAGATACTGAGATATTATTGGGAGCCGAAAGTGTTGCTACAGCATCTGTAAAGGTCACATCACGAGAAGAAATAGTCTCCGTGTGATAAGAGCCGAGAGATGACCAGATATCGATTGTGCCACTAAGAGCATATGTCCCAAGGAAGGTCGATGCATCCACGGAGAGATTGACTGAAGATAGCCCTGCTGTGGAAGCCAAGGAACCAGCGGGAGCAATTGTTTGACTAGAGTCAATGTCTATTGAAGCCCCTCCGGCTACAGGAGTGAGGGTAAGAGACGCTTCTGCAGTCAGATTCAAATTCCCCGTATTTGCGAAAACCCAGTTTCCGACCCATGGCCCAGATGCCACAGTAGTTCCATGATTCGGGATCGTATCAGAGACGGAGATGTGCGAAGGTGTCGATGAGATAGTGAGCAAGCCTGCTGGCAAATTCATTTGATCATTTGAGGGCTCGGAATCACCACTCGCAGAAACAGAAGCTGTGACTGCAGAATTACCGCTCATCTTTGTGAACTCGAGGAGATGAACTTCGGAGCCCCCTGCAGGGACTGAGATTGACTTCTGCGTACCAAGGACTGGAGTTTGGGATGAGAAATCCGTCCCCTCTAGCAACTCGATTGTACCGGTAGCGATACTAGTTCCAGTGTTTGTAATTCGAACCCGGATTACGTGATCCCCCGGAGCAAGAGTTGGCGTGCCAAGGATATCTGCAGATGCTGAGATAACCTCCATTTGGTCAATGGCGACATCCACTGAGCGCCCTGAAGTATACGCTGTATCACTAGCAGGTGACATCGACATTGGTGTGAGGACGCTGAAAATTAGAATACCCACTAGGAACAGAACCAATGTTCGACCTCTAGCCATCAGGAATCACCTCCTGATGGACCTTGAATTCTAATTGAGCGGCCTTGACTCCGATAGAGAGCAATGAGTTTGTCAATCA
>DAFJ01000044.1:6216-34217 GCA_002497905.1 Euryarchaeota archaeon UBA251 | reverse complement strand
CCATTAATTTCATTGTTTTGAATTGTATAAATTCCATTATATTCTGGTAATGAGTGCTCCGAAACTAGGATATTTTCTCCTCGAAGCATGTCTCTGGACAAGGGCTTTGTAGAGGGTTGGCGGGTTCGATTCATTCCGTCTTCTAATCTGATTAGCTTTTGTCGAATGTCTTCTGGAATTTTGGGGTCATCGCGATTCCATGGACGGTATTTTTGATTCGATTCCCCAGGTTTGATGGGATCGTATGTGTCTTTGAGACGATCGCTCTCGCTTCCCCCTGTACCGAAATATGCTTGGCCCTTGTATTTGCCAGAACGGTACGCATAGAGCCCTTTGACCGACCAATCGCCAACAAATGGTTCGTGGCCACCAACCATGAGTCCCAAAGCGCGGGCAAATTCAGCCGCTTTCTCGGGGTCATGAAGATGCCGTGAATCCCCTGCCATTAGATTGCCAAATCGTCGAAAGTAATTGAAATGATTCTGACTGAGAATCATTCATTCTTTTTCAACTGATCTTGGAATGCTCGCATTAGGAGTTCTGCGTTAATCTTCTCATGATCACTATTACTTGAGACATCTTCATCTTGTAAATCCCGGTCATTGAAGAGATAAATCGTATTGTAGGTTTCGAATCGATTCACATCTCCTTGCCTACTTCGTTCTACGATTGGACTGGTTGTGACGTTTGTAGTACCGTGTTTTGGATGCTCGAGTGCCATACCTTTGAGTCGATTATCGTCGATTCTTACATTCTGCATCCAGACCTCAGTCTTGTGGTCATCTATGATTTCAAAGTCGACTCGGTCATGTAAGTTGTAACCTCCATCTGAGAAGACACGTATGCTCCACTGCCCTTTGGCTTGTCCTGGTAACGAGGCGTTGTTCACATCGATATCTCTTAGCCAACTCCACCGCTCTCCGTGTTCATTATCACCAGCATTGACTGGATAGATACCAACCCAAGCGTCGTTACTAATGGGGCGATTATTGATTCTGAAACGTATGGGTTGACCTTGATTGAAAGACAGGATATCGATACCACTACCTCTTCCGTCATTCGAATTCTTCGACGCCATACTTCCAGGGATGTAGAATTCACCGCGTGGCCTATTGTGCGTATTATCGTCGCTGCAGAGGAAAAGTCCAGTGCCGCCGGGCTGTGCAAAGAATGCCCCATCCTTTGGTGCACCACCGCCTCTGTCGTTCCAAATCTGCTCACCCAAAGGCTGTTTATTTGCACTAAGACATCCTATAGCTACACAGACTACATCGCCTCGTGACGGTGGATTTTCGCTTAGTGTCCCCACATCGCCAAGTGAAGCATAACCCGGTGGTGGGATGGGGCGCCAGCACCAGAAGCGGCGTTGACCACGTTCTTGCCACCATACGAGATCGAATCGTTCAGGCGGTGCAATGTCACTACCACCTGCACGAATAACCAATGCCGGGAAGGTTGGACGTGAGTGACCATTCTTGGCAGTCATACCAAGCAGATGACACCCTGCCGGTACACGCGTTCTCCAGACCGACACGTCTTGTTGTGCACGAGATCCCTTGTCGTTCCATACCTCATCGTACTCACTAATCGGGATGAATTCGAAGTTGCTCTGCTCGTTTGACGACGCTTTGGTAGGAGATATTGCAGGCATCTCGTAGACTGCGGGGCCACGCCACCTTTCGTTGACATCGTTCCAAGTTCCCCGGGCTTGCAGGCCGAGATGCACCCTATTTTCGCCACCTACGGAGTTGTTGGGCTCGCCAGGATGCCAGTTAGTGTAAGTCCAAGGTTGGCCATCAGACCAGTACCAGTGGTCAGCACCTGGACCATTGCCACTACCTTTCCTAATTCCGCCTATCCATACAGGTTTCCCGCCAGAGATTCTTGTGACCTCTTCGTTTTCCTCAGCACTACTGATTGTAGCAAGGTGCCTTCCCATCGCCTTAGAACGATCGTTGTGCTCGTTCCATGTCATCTCTTCTGGAACAAACATGTACTGGCCTTGAGTGAGTGCCTGATTTGACCATCCCATTTGGAAATCGATTGATGAAATTTGAGTGTAGCCACCATCCTTGAACAGACGGACACTCCATGCGCCCACTCCTTGCGCTGGGAGAGAGATATGATTGGCATCTACATCGCGCATCCATTTCCAACGGCCTCCATGTTCGAGGTGATCAGATCCTGCATTGTAGAGTCCAATCCATGCATCGTTCTTGTAATGAGGTTCGGCTATACGGACAATGATTTCTTGTCCAGGATTACTTTGGATCACTTCGATTCTGTTCATGTCTTCAGTATCTTCTTTTGTGATTGGATTTTTTAGATTTCTTGCTAAGGCTGGCAACCCACTCAAACCCATCATACTCATTGGAACAATGCCAATGTATGGGAAGATCTTCCACCAATTAGTTTGCCAAGGACCCCATGGTAAAAGGGTCCAGACATTGGGTAGGCACCAAATCCAGAGTGCTACCCAAATCATTCCAAGTGGGGTTGTAAAAATCAGAGCATAGGTTTCAGATGCCCACTTTCCATCAAGATCTTCCGGCTTTATTCCACGGGTTGCTAACTTTGGAAGTATCAGTCCTATTGGGATAGCAGAAATTGAAGTCAACAAAATTGCAAGTAAAACAAAAAATGCCTCACCTGAGCCATTGGCAGATAAGCCAGCCTCCCAAAGCATACCAGTAGGATAAATAGCAATTGGAGCCAATATTATCTGAATTCCTAAAAGCCCTCGAATTACCTTGTTACTGGCCTTCACATTCTCATAATATTCTGGATTAATTGTCTTGTCAAACTGAGCCATACCACGAGATGCTGGAGACCTCGGGCCATAGTCTGCCATGCCCATTGATTCAATACCATGTTTATGGTATCATTGACATTTTTAGTTATCAAAATCGACGCATAGGTTGTTGATTACTACTTGTAGGATTCTTGAGTTTCTCAATGATTTCTTGTGCTGCCTTTTCCGCTGTTAGAAGTGCACCTTCTACGCTTCCGTGGAGTAGATAATCTCCACATTCGGTTGCTCCACTTTCGCCTTGTCGAGGTTGATTGGTCAATCGTATTCCCGCCCCAATCTCTGGTAATGCGTTTTCAACGCAATTGACATCAAGAGTTTTCCAAGTTGAGACAGTCCCATCTCCGAACCATTGCCCTAATTCTTCACGCGCAGCTGCCTCAATGCTCGACGGTTCTTGGATACCTGCAGCAGTAACTCGATCTCCAACAATTGTGACAGTCACAAGGTTACGGCCATCTGGGGCATAGCTCGATTGGACATTTGAGGGCACTGCGACATGGGCGATTAGCGAGGATGGTTCACTCAGATTACCGTTGAGTAGGATATGTTTGGATCGGAAGGGTGCTTTTTCAGCGTCGAGATGCATAGTCCATACCGAGCGACTTGGTCCATCACCTTCAGATTCAGAGAACGCCTTGACTACTGCATCAAATCGGTGTGCTTCTCCTCGGAATCGGACAGATCCCTCATCGATTCCACCTATACGAACACCCAATCTGAATTTATCTTCTCCAATTTGCTCTGCCATTTTTGCAGGTACTGACCCAATCCCATCTACTGGAAGCACCATTTTGCCCTTCGACATCATTCGAAAAACGAAGCGAAACATCCGTTCATTAGTCCGTAAATCCGACTCAAGAAAAATCCCGCTGAAAAGTGGAAGAAAGAATCGTTGAATCATAGATTCGCTGAATCCTCTGGAATGTAACCATTCCATCGTTGTATTATCATCTCCATCAAATTGGGTATCGATGGTTCCTTTGAGAACATCTCTACGAAGTCGAGCAATCCGAAGGAGGTCTGCCATTCCTGCGAAGCCGTTGAAGGCACTAATCATGCCACGAATAGGTTGTCGCCAAGGATCTGCCATTCTCCTGATCTTTGGTTTTCCTTTTCGGGAATCAACGACTAATGCACCTGGTTGGAAGGGCTTGCATCGAAGTGCCTTGTAGTCTATTACGCGACTTGCATTAGGATAAGCCGTCTGAAGAACATGGAAACCATGGTCGAGAAGAAATCCATCCATATTCGTCGTTTTCATACGACCTCCAACTTCCGTTTCTCGGTCAAAAATCAGAACCTCGAGTCCATTTTCGAGAAGAATAGATGCGCAATGAAGGCCAGCGACGCCCGCTCCGACAATGGCGACTCTCTGTTCGGTCATCGTTCGGCTCACGTTCGTGCGACTTCTTGAGCCTTGACTCGACCTAATCCACCGTCAACATGCAGAATCTCGCCAGTCATCCATTCCGGAGCTCCATCGACTAGCCAAGCTGCAATTGATGCAACTTCGTCAGGCTCTCCGATTCTCCCGACAGGATGCATTGCATCACTCATCGTTCGAGCAGCATCGCTTGCTACCAGTCGTCCAGCCATTGCTGTGTTGGTGAGGGCAGGTGCTATTGCGTTAATTCGAATTCCACGCTTGGCATAGTCCGCAGCAGCCGCACGGGTAAGTCCTTCAATCGCGGCTTTAGCCGCTGCAATTGCAGCATGATTGGGCATACCATATGTTGCAGCGACGGATGAGAAGAGAACCACGCGCCCTCCCTCTCCACGCATCATCAAAGGTGCAGTCGCACGAAGCGCATTGAAAGCAGTAAACAGGTTTTGTTGAATAGTTTCCTCCACTTGACTTTCTGAGGTTGCATGGAGTGGTCTGAGGAGTATTGATCCAACAGCTACAACGACGGCATCGATTCTACCATGACGTTCGACAATGCCCTTCGCGATCGTTTTCATTGCCTCTGAATCCCGTGCGTCTACTGGCTGAACATCAGCTCCACCAATGCGTTCAGCAATTGCTTCCAATCGTGATTTTTCTCTTCCACTAGCAACAATCTTCCATCCCGAAGAGGCTAGACGCTCTGCTGTAAATCCACCAATACCTCCACCTGCACCAAGAATCCAAGCGACTTTCATGTAGGTGTTTCACCTCCAATTCCAAGTCCAGTTCTGAATTCTTTCAGGTAAGGTCCCATTGATTCTATGAGCATCACATCCGGATGAGATCGTATGACTAGACCGTCAAGATACATTAGCGCCCGAATTATCGGAAATGCTTCTTCTCCAAAGTCAGCTCCTGCTTTTTCAACAGCTGCTCTAACAGTTAGCATCATCACGCGAGTTAGACTTTGTTCACCCACAGGTTTGGTCTCAAATCCTGAATAGATTTCATCCATTTTTGTGTAATATTTTGCTAAACGTCGTTCATCCAGCTGAGCATCTGACATAGTAAGTAATGCATCATATGCCTCACTAAATTGACGATTTGATAATTGCTCGAAGAAATGAAACAGAGCCCCATTCACGTGAGGGGGGGCATGACAAATGGCGCCATTGTCAATGAAAACAAATTTCCCATCAGTATCGATTATGCAGTTGCCAGGATGTAAATCCCCGTGAAATGTTCCAATACCGAATAAGAAAGCCCCATGAATTCGGAATAAATTCAGTAGAGTATGCCAAGTAAGTGAGGCATCTTCGATGCCCTCTTCCAGAGATTTACCTTCGATAAACTCCGAGACAAGCACGTGTTCGTTTGAGAGATGTGAATAGTATACTGGGAATCGAAGTAATGGCATAGGAAAGTCATCTTTGAGTCGTTCTTGGATGTCTTGCAATTCCTTTGCGCCCTTGATTTCATTACGTAGATCAAGTTCACGAGTGGTATAATCTGCGACGTGATTTAGAAGTGCCATTGGGTTTCCTACCCTGCGTAATTTTGGAGAGAAAATGAGGAAGATACGAAGCCAGCGTCGCATCCTCTGTACATCACGACGAAACTGCTTTTCGTTCTGTGATTTGATAATCTTCACTACCACTTCTTCTCCAGTTTTTAGACGGCCACGATGGACTTGTCCTACAGATGCCGCCGCTAGCGCTTCATGATTGATAGAATCAAAAGAATCCATGAAGCCTTCAGGGGCTCTAGTTTTCAGATTAGCGAAAACATCCTCACTTGGAATAGTCGCTGCGTGCTGATACAGAGATTGTAACTGCCTACATTTCTCGACAGAGAGGATATCTGAGCGCAAAGCAAAAATTTGAGCCAGCTTCACAGCTAGCAGACCTTGTCGTTGAATCCAGTCCAAATCAGCAGGCTTTTTCCTCAGAATCTGCCGCATGAACCGGAGAAAGGTCAGGAGCCGCATGGTGAAAGGTTTCACCTCAAGGATATGAATCGATGTTCATGAGCGGAGTTACCACGGGAACTTCCAGGACCATACAATCAGATCATTGAAGATGCATTGAATAGAGATTGCAAGAGCTCCGATAATCATCCATTTGCCTTCAGGATGTCCATCTATGTGGGATGAATATCCTAGAAGACCGAACATCACGTTCCCGATTGATACTAACAAGAGAATGCCAATGACGAGTGCAGGCGTCCAAGTTGCCTCAGTTCGGAGATGGAACCCAGTACTCTCTAGCCACAACATCGATGGAATTAGGAATATACCGAAGGCAATGAGCAATCTTCTACCACCCTCGCCATCTGTTTCACCCCAAGGCCAACGCAATTCAGCGATGGAAGCAGCATCCATCCTAAACAGGACCATCCACCAAAAGAGTAGGTATCCTGCGGCTGCTACGAACATGAAGATGATACTGAAACGTTGGAGTGAGCCAGTTACACCCCCCCATAATGCTGTAGCATCTTCCATTCGTGATACCCCATATGCATAGGCCACGAGAACAAGACCTCCAGCTATAGTAGTAAAGAGCCGGAGTGTATCGCGAGTAATTTCCATGTTAGATCACCTGATAGAACGATGTTTGATGATTACTCTTGAATATTGTTTGAAATGTCGAGAATAGTTGGATTAAACTTCAGCTGTAATTTCTTCATCCTCTTGCATGAGTAGATGGTAACGCCAGAGGTCATCAATTTCCCCTGATCCTTCTTCTCTGACTACACGGACATCCCCTTCATCTGGATATCGTGCTGCTAATGCACCTTCGATGATACCATCATCAAGTTCCCACAGAGGTAAAACCTCTGAATTATCTGTTTCTGGTAGTTCATTTAGGCCAACACGAACATGAAAATTCGGATCAAATTCGTAAGCAAGAGTTCCTAGTCCAGCGGCTTCCCACAAGTCCATCATTTCGTTTAGAAACTCGATATTATCATCAATCGAACGGAGAGTGAAGGCGAGTTCCTCACCTACTCTTCTGCCAACTTGTCGCATCATCATATGCAAATCAAATCCGAGGATTGTCAGTGATGCAAGGCTATTTTCGGAAAGACTTCGTCTTGCATTAGATACTTCACGACCCGCCTTAATCATTGCATCAGGATCGAAAGGCGTATCCTCATCGGGTAACTCTAGATCAACGCCAAGCGCATTTCTCAATTTTTCAAGAAAAGATCCTTGCCCAATTTCTATTCGCAAAGGGTCTACAATTTGCTTCTCAGTGAATCGTTTCACTGCTTGTTCAAACGGCACTGCCTCTGGCCAGATAGCATCGATGAGATTTGCCTGGGAAGCAGCAAACTGTTCTGAAAGAACATACAGAGCGGCGTCTTCGCGCCCTCGACCGACGGGGTTAGCTTCAATTTTGAGCATTTGAAGAACTTCAGTTTCGTCTTTGAGCGCTCCTTGAGTTTCGACATCATCCGAGTGACGCACTTCAACTGCATCGTCAAGTTGTTGAAAGAAACGAACAGTTCTTCGGTGAAGCTTCGCGAGCACTTGCACACGTACACCACGCTTTGCAGCAGAGTTCACCGCTTCAACAGCGGGTCCACGACAAAGTGCAAGAATACCATATTCCCCTAGCATGAGAACCATTCGTGTTTGGGCTTCTTCGGCCATTTGCTCGATACGTTTGTGGATATGCACTCGTTCCTTTAGTACTGCAAACTTTGGCTCATCGGTGCGAGATTCCTTGATATTGCTACCTTCTATTGTGCGCCCTTCAAGAACACTTTCGTAACCAATCTCAACACGACGTAGTTGCTCTTTTTTCATCCCAATGAGTTGTTCAACAGCTTCGTTTACAGGAGGGGATGAGAACTTCATTGGTCGATCGGCTGTTGTTGTAACGAGCCCAATGTCTTGGAGCCGTGATAACGAATTGTACGCATCGAGTCGCGTAGTTCCAAGTTCGGAGGCGAGTTCAGATGCCTTCAATTTTGGTTTGGAGGATAGGATAAGAATCGACTGAATTTCACGTTCATTGAGGCCCGCATCGGCGAGAACTTGTGCCCAACTCATTCGAAACGTCCACCTTCTGTAACATCGCTCAAAGCAGCGAGAATTTTTGCTACATGATTTCGTGGGCGGAATAGCCAATCGTAGACATGACGAACAGTCCGGTCAGGTGCGATAACGAAGGACGATTTTGAAGGGAATTGACCGAGATGCATCGGCACCCCGAAAGCTATCGCAGTGCTCCGATCAGGGTCACCTAAAATCGGGAAAGGGAGCTCATTTTCTTTCTTGAATTCCTTGTGATCATTCTTAGGATCTTGACTGATACCAATTATTTCACAGTCAACAGATCGGAAAAGAGAATACTGTTCCTTGAAGTTTAGACAGCCGCGTTTACATGTTGGCGAACCATTCAGTGCATAGAAGAAGACTACTTTCCACTGTCCATCGAAATCACTTAGGCTAACCATCTCACCTTCGGATGATTCTAGGCTGAAATCAGGAGCCTTCTCCCCTACGGTTAAGCGTGCCTTGTTTTCCATATCTCTAGCCATTGAAATCACCTTCATATTCATTCCTCAGAATTCGATCAGGTGACCCATTCGCGCAGCCTTCGTGGAAAGGTATTCCCGGTTGTATGGTCCTACTCCATCGATATGTTCGATTCGCTGCAGAACTTCGATACCATTTTCCACCAAGCCTTGGAACTTGAGTGGATTATTTGTCATCAATCGGACTTTTGTAACTCCCATCTCCTGCAACATTTTGGCAGCAATCGAATAGTCGCGTGCGTCAGCAGGATGGCCAAGAAGTAGGTTTGCATCGAGTGTATCGTATCCTCTGTCTTGTAGAGCATAAGCCTGAATTTTAGCCGTAAGTCCGATGCCTCGTCCTTCTTGACGGAGATAGATTACCATGCCTGTACCGTTTTCCTGGATTTCATCCAAAGCACTCTTGAGTTGTGGCCCGCAATCACACTTGAGTGAACTCAATGCATCTCCAGTCAAGCATTCCGAATGAATTCGGACCAATGGTGCATCTACTAACCAAGGTTGACCGGTGTAAATAACGCAATGATCTTCATCAGTCAACTCGGGAAATGCACGAACTCTGAAGTTTCCATGCCCTGTAGGCAGGTGAGCGTCCGCACGAGGCACTCGCTTAGTGTTGGCGTGTTGATCAGTTAGGACCATGTATACCGTTTTTTCCTATTCACTTATGAAGAACTGTTCAAATCCTGAATCTTAACCTCGGAACACCGATTGATATAGCCGGAGAAGCAAAAGAAACTCGATGCGCTCTGTCAATTGTGATCTTGGAGTGGCGGCTTGCACGGTGAGTGGCAATCAAATTCTCCTAGTCCAAGAGGCAGCAGGTCCCCATGCAGGTTTGTGGGGTTTACCCAAGGGTTTTGTTGAACCTGGAGAACTCCCTTTCGATGCTACCCTACGCGAGCTCAAAGAGGAATGTGGCATTGAGGGTAAGATAAGTGGACTAGTTGGTTTACGAGAGACGGTTAAACATGAAACAATCAGAATTTTCCTTGCTTATTCGGTTGAACCCAAGTCTACGCATGTGCGCGTTGATCCTCGCGAAATCGAAGACTACGGATGGTTTGATGCAGCGCAACTAGATTCTGTGAATTGGATTAGTCCTACAATGCATTCGATTGCAACTTCTGCCCTTTCCTGTGGTGCTCCCACAGTATCTCTTGACCTCTCCGAAAGCCGAGGTAATCCTTACCGAATTCATCTGATGCCTGACCACATCAATCTAGCTTTGGGGGTGTCAGAATGACTCTCTCTACGCAACATCTCCCGGGGCGAATCCGAAATCTGAATGATGCACCAATCAATTCTGATGGTGAATTTGTTCTTTACTGGATGACTGCTCAACGCCGAACACGCTGGAATCCTTCATTGGAACACGCAGCTCAACTCGCCGAGGAACTCAATCAACCATTGATCGTCGTAGAACCATTCAGTATTGACCATAAATACGCTAGCGATCGATTGGTAACTTTCGTTGCACAAGGAATGTTGGATAACATCGAAGCCTTCGGGGGTTCGAGTGTTCGCTACATACCTTGGATTGAGACTCATCGAGAACGAGGAACGGGCCTCCTTAGTCGAATAACCTCTCGAGCATGTGCAGTAGTCATCGATGATTTCCCTACTGGACATCCTCGATTTGTAATGGAACGGGCTGCTGAAATTGTTCAGGTATGTCTTTTTGCAGTTGATGGCTGTGGAGTTATTCCATTAAATTGGACAGAGAAAGCTCCGCCGTTAGCTCACACTTTCCGCAGAACAGTCCAGCGTCGTGTGCTCGAAGCCATTCTAACAGCGCCTATGGAAGACCCTCTTTCTGGTCGTAGTAGTGCTCTATGGATGCCAGATATTCAATTCAATCGATTGATGAAAGATCTTCGATTTGATATGACGCCGTTGGAATGGCTATGGAGGGTTGCAGAAGGTGGGATGACTGCCAAACAGGCTTTGGATCCGTTACCGATTGATCATCAAGTGCCACCCGTCATGGGATGTCGCGGGGGTTCTTTCGAAGCAAAGCGTCTCCTTAATGTATTTATCAATCAACGTCTTACAAACTATGCCGAAGGCCGTAACAATCCTTCGAATCCAATGACAAGTCGTCTCTCGCCTTGGCTTCATTTTGGACACATTTCATCGTTGGAAGTGGTGCACCGTGTGCTAGAGGACTCATCATGGGATCCATCGATGACCGAAGAAAAAGTGACGGGTTCTCGAAGTGGATGGTGGGGGCTACCTGAATCCCACGAAGCTTTCCTCGATCAAATCATTACTTGGCGCGATCTTGGGTTCCATTTCGCCCATCATCGTCCAGATCACGCAACTTTCAGTTCTATACCAGAATGGGCGCAAGTGACTCTATCCGAACATGCCAATGATCCCCGTCCATCTTACACATTTCAGGAACTTGAAGAAGGTAATACTCATGATGAGATTTGGAATGCTGCTCAACAAGAATTGAGAGAGACAGGAATCATCCACAACTATCTGCGCATGCTATGGGGAAAGCGCATTCTCGAATGGGCCCCCAATCCAGTTACAGCCTCTGATTGGATGGTCCGCCTCAATGACCGATGGGCCCTTGATGGGCGAGATCCTAATTCCTATACTGGGATATTTTGGGTTCTTGGTCGTCATGATCGGGCTTGGGGGCCCGAGCGGCCAGTATTCGGAAAAGTTCGCTTCATGTCAAGTATGAATACTGCACGTAAACTCGATCTGAAAAGATATCTCGCTCAGTTTGGAACCAAGCGTAATGATGGCCTTGCCTGATGGTGATAGTAATGCATTACGAACATGAGACAGTAGTTCATGCGCCACGAGAGACAGTATGGGATTGGCATACTCGCGAAGGAGCCTTCGATCGGTTGACGCCCCCTTGGGAGGCCATGGAGTCAGTGAGTGCTCCACCCAACCTTGAGCCTGGAGGGCGTCGAGTAATTCGCTTCCCTCTTCTCGGACCAATCAAGGGTCGTTGGATTGCTGAGCACACCGATCTCATCGAGGGCGAATTGTTCGCTGATCGCATGGTGCGTGGGCCATTCAAGCGTTGGTGGCATACTCACCGCCTCGTTGAGAGGGATGAGATGACGGTTGTCGAGGACGAGGTGAGTTACGATGTACCCATGGGCTTCCTTGGCAAGTTATTCGGCGGCCGTATGGTGAGAAAGCGGATTCAGCAAATGTTCACTGCGCGAGAGAAAGGCCTCATCAACGACATTGCTCGGCGCATGGAGTTCGTAGATGCCCCACGTAAACGAGTTCTTGTCGTAGGTGGAAGCGGTTTAATTGGATCGAATCTGATTCCTTTCCTCGATGGTATGGGTCACGAAGTGCTCCAATTGGTTCGTAGAGAGCCATCACATCCACGGCAAAGATTCTGGGATCCGAGTAATGGTGTTCTAGATGTTGAGCATCTGAAGGGGATTGATGCAGTCATTCATCTCGGTGGGGTTGGAATCGGGGACAAGCGATGGACAAAGAGACGTAAAACGGCCATTATTGAATCGCGCAGGAAATCCGTCACACTTCTTGCTGAGAAAATGGCAGGTATGGAATCTCCTCCAGAGGTCTTCATCGTTGCAAGCGCCATCGGATACTATGGTGATCGTGGAGATGAGGATCTTGATGAGTCGAGCGCACGTGGCGATGGTTTCCTCCCTGAAACTGTCGAGATGTGGGAGGCTTCAGCTGATGCTGCTCGAGCAGCATCAATCCGCACCATACATCTTCGTTCTGGTATTGTTATGTCTCCACTTGGAGGCGCACTCGGCCGCATGTTATTGCCATTCAAACTTGGGGGAGGGGGTCCTATTGGTAATGGTAAGCAATGGTTCTCTTGGATTTCAATGAATGATCATATTGCGGCGATTCAACATCTGATGATGACTTCTGAATGTGAAGGAGCTTTCAATCTAACATCTCCAAATCCCGTAAGGCAGAAGCAGTTCGCCCGGGTTCTTGGTAGAGTTCTTAGGCGACCGGCATTCATTCCCCTTCCTGGTTTTGTACTGAGAATTGTCTTCGGTGAATTGGCCCGACCATTGCTTCTTGAAGGTCAGAAAGTTCATCCTCATCGTCTACTGGAATCTGGCTTTGAATTTCGTACACCAAATCTAGAGGAGTCATTACGTGATATCTTGGGCGCTTGGAAGCCTAATTCTGCGTCTTTGAAATCTGCATCGATAGCTGAGCATTCTGCATAGGTCTGAAACAGGGTGACGCCTCCGTTCGTATATGGCATGGTGGAATCGTCGACGAGAACAAACCGCCCCCATTCCTAATGTAGAGCATAAACTCGCATGTATTGTCGATACATCTTTGAAGATGGGGAAGGGAAAAATCGCTGCACAGGTAGGTCACCTATGCACGGAGGTCGCCCTTGGCCTTGAACGAAATCAACCACGTCTTCTCCAGGCATGGACTCGTCGAGGACAGGCCAAGGTTGTGCTGAAAGCGTTGGATTCAGAGGAAATGCATCTCCTCATAGATCGTGCGAAGGAAGCTAATTTGCTTACTTGGGCAGTCCGTGATGCGGGCCGAACCCAGATTCCTTCTGGATCAATGACCGTTATCGGGATTGGGCCAGCTCCTGTTGAACAGGTGAATGATGTGACTAGTCATCTGAAATTACTCTAATTCGTATTATTTGTCGAATCATATCGAAAGGTCAAGCCTAAGTGAAGGGGCCCTCACATCAAACCATGCACGAGCATCCTTCGGATCGGGTTGATCTTCGTAGTGATACGGTTACTCAGCCGACTGTAGGGATGCGCGAAGCAATGGCCCAAGCCGTGGTAGGGGATGATGTCCTTGGGGACGATCCGACCGTAACTGAACTTGAGAATCGTATGGCCAACCTTCTCGGTAAGGAAGCGGGACTCTTTGTGAGTAGTGGAACGATGTCCAATGCTGTTGCAATTCGGACTCATACGCAGCCTGGTGATGAGATTGTAACGGAGTCGACCAGTCATATCTATGTCTACGAAGGTGGAGGTTATGCAGCAATTTCCGGTTGTTCAATCGCTCTTGTGGAAGGCGAGTCTGGAATCATGGATCCTAAGCATGTTAAAGATGCAATCAGGAAGGCAGATGGGAGTCAGAGTCACTACCCTGATGGGCGCCTCGTGTGTGTAGAGAACACATCGAATCGTGGTGGTGGTAGTTGTTATCCTCAAACAAACCTAGACGCTATCGCCATCATTGCTGCAGAGAATGCTTGTCTTTCACATATTGATGGTGCACGTTTGTTCAACGCGGCGGTTGCCACTGGCACTACGCCAAGTCGTATAGCGCAAGAGTATGATTCAATCTCAATTTGTATCTCTAAAGGCCTCGGCGCACCAGTCGGAGGTGTCCTTATTGGTTCTCATGAATTCATTGCACGCTCTCATCGTTGGAGGAAGATGTTCGGAGGAGGAATGAGGCAGGCTGGGATCCTCGCAGCAGGTGGATTATACGCTCTGGACCACCATATTGATCGTATGGCGGAGGATCACGCACGTGCACGTATTCTTGCAGAGAGGTTGAATGGGAATTCAGGACTTTCGATCGATCTTTCTACAGTTCAGACAAACATGGTCTATGCAGAGACGGAACGTCCTGCGAGCGAAGTAGTCGAATTGCTTAGAGAGCGAGGCATCGATCTATTCGATCTTCGACCGAACACCATTCGCCTTGTTACGCATCTTCACATCACTGACGAAGATATCGAGCGGACCATCGCTGCATTCGAATCTATTTGATTTGCATCTTCATTCATTCATAATGGGTCGATGATGCATGGATTCTTGATGCTAGGGAACGATGAAACAGATGGAACGACGGACGGCCTCTGTATCTGTTGTGGTATTGAGCCTGCAATGGATGGCATGAGATGGGGGAGAATTTGTCACGCGATGATTCGTCCACGTACCAGCCGGGCTATACCATTTACTAATATCAGACGAGAGGATATCGAAATCGTTGACAAAATCCTCGATAGGCACTCTCCTCAGGCTACTGTTAGCCGATTGAGGGAATTAGTAGCCTCTTTCCCGGAGAATGATCAAAGTTGGGCTAATAGCCCCACGATGGTTCGTCATCAGAAGGCTCTAGGTCCTTTGATGAGTGAGGGGGATGCAGCCAAATTAAGGAACCGTGTTTTTGAAGCGATTGATGGAGATGATATAGATCAATGTCAGCGGCTTCTTCGACGCGGCTTTCCTTTGCCAGAGGGCTTGTGGCTTACCGTCTTGGAAGGTCCGGGTACTCCTGACACTGTTGTTCTGGATGGGAAGATACAGGTGTCACGTTCTTTCCCAGGCCGCCATCTTGTGAAGACGATGTCTAAGATGACTGAATCCCAGATTGAAAGCATCGATTGGGGTCGTTTTGTCAAAGTTCTATGCACTCTTTTTCCGGCAATCAGGACCCGCCTTGGCCGCGCTTTCGCTTTGGGTCGCGGTTTTCCATTCATAGGTAATCGTTCAAGGAACGCAGACTTTTGTTATGCGACAGTCCTTTTCTCACAGATTACTGAGCTTACCGGAAATGAATTGAATCCGATTCGTTGGGATAGTCAACACCGAGAGGGACAACCTCCTGCTTTAGCCGCTCTTCCCTATGCAGTTGAACAATTGACTCAATCAGAATACGAGGGGCAGCCTTGGTTGCGGCAATGGAGAGAAGTGACTGATGATTGGTGTGACCCGAGTTTCTTATCAAGGGATAATCAGGCCCTGATTCAGGTTCGTAACGGCCATCTTCACATCCGTATCCGGAGTATGCGGGGTAAAACTAAGATTCGGAAGTTGCCTATGGATATCTCAGTATGGCAGGGAATAATTTCGGCGCAGTTGTCTCCTCCCGGCTCACCTCAGCATGATCGTCTTTGGCTTCTTTTAGAAAATTGGAACCTAGAGCGTGTCGCCCCCGCGATTCCAGATATACCGGATCGGACTGCAGCGAGAACGCTGGTGACAGAGGTCCTTGCAAACAATCGAATCCATCTCTTAGAAAAACATCAGGCTATCGAAATCCAAGGTACTTCAGGTGCTTCATATCGGATTGAGACAAAACCCAGATACATCTCACGAGACAGCCTCACAGTATTGGGAAGTACCACTGCTCGTCATAACCAAGGAATATGCATCCATCAGCCGCCGAAAATGCAGTCCTTACCGATAGGGGACCAGATTCTAACAATCGTCACGGTTTGTGTAGAGGATTTGGATAATCACTCTCTAATACCCACTATTACACAATTTCTTGAACGCAATGACTTGTTGCGTGCTCGGGATTCCAATGTCAATGATGAGGTACATCTCTTTGAGCAGGAAAACCGAAATCTTCCGCATCTCCAACGTCGCAATCTACGCGCTCTTCAGGAATATTGGCGTAGAAACCAGATAGAGGCAAATCCCCCATGGGATCATGAGGATGGACATATTGAGCATGAGCGGCTACCTGCATTTCCAATAACCGACGATGTCTTAGCGAATTTAGAACCACGTCAGCGTATCCCTCGATTGATTGCGAATGCCCTACTTGCTCTTCGAGGGTCACCACTGGGAGCCCAAGCTCAAGTGCCTCGTGTTCCGGGAGAATCTTTCACGGTTCTGAGGTTGACCAATGTGTATCAAACTCCCGAGGAGATTGACCTTCTACGGTCTCTTCTTCCGGTTTGTGGTTGGCAACAGGAGGGAGACGAAGATACAGATGGCCAGATATGGATACGTAGGGCAAGATTGGAATGGGATCGCGGTACCCTATTCACCTGCTTGGCACCTCTTCAGGAGATCCACAATCCCCAAGGCCGGCCGTGGTGGGCTGCCATTGAGGAAATAGTCGCACGTTTCAGGAATGAACCATGGGCAATGCGTCGCTTACATCATCCATTGGTAGAGCACGACTCAGCGGAAGATTGACCTAAGGTCAGTCCAGTATTGATGTATGCGTCGTTGTATCGCCTTCCTCCTGATTCTTCTCATTGCAGGATCAGTTCAAGCAGAGAGTGACTCCGAATCGAGTCCTGGTTTGCGAGTCTATGTAGAAGAAACAGGAGGGATGGAGATGAGTGGTATGATTGGTGGTATTGCAATTGATATTGGAACTGGAAATCTCAGTAATTCTACAGGTGATGTTCCATCTACTCAATGGCCAGATATTGCTGAAGTATATACTGCAACATGGTGTGTAAATTGTCTTGATTCGGAGCACGCGATTGAGGAACTTAATGGCGAACGTTCCATTGAGACCCTTCACTATCATCGTGAGTACTCAGAAATCTCAGATCCCTTCGGTACCGAAGTTGGTGATGATCGCTGGATTGCTAGATATGGTGTTACAAACAAGGTTGCAACCAATGGCTTGGAACGTTTGCCCCCCTCTGTAGTGTTCAACGGCGAATGGCTTCATTCTGGGTCGGTTCCTAAGGTGGCAGATTCCCTCTCTGGTGATTATGCGATGAGTCTTGATCTTGGGAACAGCCTCCCAAATGAAGGTTTGACAGCCTCCCTTTCATGGACCCCAGAAGATGCTAACTATACTAACGGAACCGCCTCTTGGTCTATGAACCAAGATATTCTAGGGAGGACCGTAGAGGATATTTGGTTAGATGATTGCTACGGTCCACCAGTGGTTTCTGTCACGCCGGTTCTTTTCATTGTAGAGAATATTGCTAGATACGAAGATGGAAGTAATGGTCTGGAGTATTATCCTCACGTGATTCGAGACATTATTCGAGTCGAAAATGCAATTGATACCAGTTCCGGATCCACGCTAATCCAGATGCCAGATGTCTGGGATGGCGAGGATCTTCGTATTGTTCTAGCTCTTGAATGGTCAACAGTCTTTTCAGATACACAAATACCAGGTTGTAGTAATGATACGGGTGAATCCAACAATCGGAGTATTCCAGCGATTGGTGCATTATCTTCCGTGGCAATACTAGGCATTGCGGCTTTATTATCACGTTCAAGAAAACATGTCTAATTGGCGCGGATTTAACAACCCTCAACATGGAGAGTTGTTGAGGTGGCTCGGAGTTGTCGGTTACAATCGAACAGATTCCAAGAGGCTCCTTACCTACTTGGATTTTTGGTCATTCAATTCAACAAGCCATCAACCCATTAGAGTATAGTGAAGGTGGACCTTCACGTATTCTCTTTCTACATTCTGGCTCAATCGCGCGTGATAGATTTCTCAACATAGTTATCGATAAAATTGGCATTGTTGATCGCACGAATCATCTAACTCTTGGAGGCTTGACAAAGAAATTATTCGCGGATCTCCGGGAACCTCGTGTTCTTCCATCCAATCCTGCACTTGAACAAACAATTCACCGTTTAATGCAGGCCGAGGCGGCAAATCTTTCCTTCCCGATTCTACACCCTCATCCTGATTGGGAATGGCCAATTACCAAAACCAGGAACTTGCTGGAACTCGATTCAGTATTGCGATTTCAGAATGCGCCTATTGAAGTTCTAGAGGAGCATCTCAGTGGGCTTCAGACAGTTCTCGATACTGTGGAGGAAAAACTGAATGGGACTCATCCGAATCGGGTTCTCCCTCGACTTCTTACAGCACTCCTTGATGAGAAACGGGCTGCATTTACTCTCGATCATCTTGATGGCATTGTCCTACTTGACCAACCACCTACTCTAATGCCAATCCAGGCAGAGATTCTTCAGGCAATAGCCTCCCGTGTCCCCATACACCAACTCTGTCATTCAGGTTCCCATCGATTAGGAATGCACGGTTGGCTTCTCGAAGATATCTCACCTGTGAAAACACCAGATGACTTACCTGAATGGATTCCAGAACATCCGATTGTGAGTGCTGATCCAGATGTCCCTCTTCATCGGATTCATGTTCGTAAGAGCGATGCCTCTGCTTCAGCCTTAGGTCGATTGGTATCTCATGCAATCGATACAGGAATCGAAGACATTCTAATTGTTCATCCAAATGGTGAGAAGTTACCTCGTAGTCATCTTGATCAACTCAAGGCACTCGGCCATCAGACATCACGAGGTACAATTCCCCTCAGAGGTAGTCCCTTTGTCCATTGGCTAGCCGCAGCGGTGGGTTTGTCTCACGGTGAGGACGGTTTTTCGTTAGAAAGAATACTGGCAATCGCCGTCCAGCGTACAGTTCGTATTTTCGCCCCAGAGAGTACAGATCTCCATCCAGTATGGGCTGATTTTTCCCCCCTACCAGACCGAGATTCATTGGAATCCCTAGCACGGGATCGCCGCCTTATTGGAGGTGCAGGGGTTCTAGGTGATTGGTTACGAGCTCTCTCTACTGATGCCAATGATGATCCTCGAGGTAAGAAGTTGGAAGCCACACAGTGGTGGTTCTTGAATCTCCTTGGCGCCATGTGTCCAATCCTTGACGAGGCGGATGTCCAGGTCTTAATGGACGAAAGTAATCATGTCGGCTGCAGTTCGGGAGAGGTACTACCTTTCGAAATTGTCGAGGGAACTCCTGACGAATGGTTAGACCGAGTTGTCAGTATGATGGACCACACATCTCTACCGCTCAGATTTGATGGTAATATCGAGGATGGTGTTGTAGGATTACAGACATTGTTGAGTGCAGTATCTTCCCTCAGAGAGAATGAACGAGCCCTAGGCCTCAATTCCATACTAGAACCCAAAGCATGGAGAAACCAGATCATCTCGATGATCGACTCTGCAGAATTACAGAATTCATCGAAATCAGTAGGGAGATTCACCGTATGTTCGCCACAGGAGGCGTTGGGTTGCCATGCAGATCTTGTTATTCTCCTCGATCCCCTTGCTGCTAATTGGAATCTCCGAGTTCACCTCCCTCCGCTTCTTTCCGAGGAGGAGCGGCAGCATCTTGGTATCCTTCGTCCAGATGGGCCAATTCGTGAAGCTCGCCATCACCTCTCGTCTTTGTTACATGCCGGAAAAGAAGTCATCGTTGTTGATCCTACTCACATTGACGAATCCACTCCTCCTGTGGCTCCATATGCTGAATGGTGCCGAGAAGGAAAGTGGGAGGTAACTCCTCCTTCGATTCTACCCAAGGATGTCGGAGAAACCGAAGGATGGTCGTGGGAGATGATTGAGGAATTACATTGCCTCATCGCTGAATCCACGACAGTGTTCTCCTATCCAGCCGACGATCCTAGTATGGTCGTAGAGAGCAGTCATGGAATCTCATGTCGAGAGGATAGGGCCAATCAAGGGACACGCATTTTACAGCGAAAGGATCCTGATTCGAATGCACCCTTGTCTGCGCACGCTATATTCGCTCGTTACGAACGTGATTTGATGTCTGATAGGATGGAAAGGCAACCTCTGGTAATCGATTCAGGATCAGTCTATCATCCAGAGTCTGTTCGAACGAGGGTTGTGTCGACCCGTCATTTGGAGATAGTTCCCGCGCCCAAACATCGTAAGGTGACCCTTCCAGTAGCTAATTCGGAATGGCCGGTTCTTGGGGGTACTTCCTCTACTGGTGAATCATCCACGGTTTCCATCGATCCTCGACCAATCTCTCCTATTCCGATTGATATTGAATCAATGGATCATAGGATGGGTGGAACATTGGAATTGGATTGGGCATCCTCCAAGATTTGGTCTCCATCTCGTCTCCGAGTATGGCTTCAATGTGCCCGACGCGGTTGGCTTTCCAAAGCACTCGATGCATCTGTAGATCAACTTCCTGACGACGAACTTGACAATCGTGTCCGGGGCATCCTCATTCACGAAATCTACGAGGGGATGATTGAGGCTACTCTTGGCATGAAACGTTCTGTTGAGAGAACTGAATTTTCTATTCCTTCAGTAGGATCCTCCTCCTTTTCCGATGAGAGTTTGATGACTTCGATGGCCCAACTTCTAGACTCTCATGCACCTTGGCTCGTGAGATCGGATGTTGTCACAGAGGAACGTCTTCGCGACCTTGTCGGAATGAGGGAACAAGAGTGGAGAGATTGGCTTGTATCTGGAGTTGACATGAGTCCATCGGGAAGATTTGCCCGTATTATCGAAGCAGAACGCACATTGAGTGATGCAATCCCGTTGGTGATGGAGCATCAAATCGGATCGAGTATCGAACGTGAAGGGGATGAAAAGTTTCGTTCACCTTATATCGAATTAGATCAGCAGGAGGGCGCATCTGCGATTCGAATTAACGGTTGGATAGACAGAGTAGATCTCATTCCATGGGATAGTGAAGGAACTCTTGTTAACGAATCTGGCTCCAATAGTGTCATCCCTCTTGAGGGGAATTCAGACTGGGTTCCAAAGAGATTGGTAGCCATTCGTGACATGAAGTCTGCTGAGATAAATCGGAAGCGTAAGAAGCATCACGAACTTCTCTTTGAGGACATTCAACTTGCCCTCTATGCGCGTGCTTGGGAGATTGAGCATCCGGGGGACCAGGTCATTGCTGCAGGGATAACGGACATTGGTCTGAAGACTGAGCATTTTCTTGAGATTGATTTAGACTGGAAGGAACATCTTGAACAGTTATCTATTGGCGATCAGACAGAGGACCTTACAGGCATTTTCCGATTCCCATCTTCTGACCCTGGCACGGGTAAAGAATCAGCTTTCCGCCCGTGGATATCAAATCGTGTTGAAGCAGTTCAACGAGTAGTTAATGCTGCGATGTCTGGCCAAGCTATACCCAACCCCGATCGTTTCTGCAAATACTGCGACGTCAAATCTATTTGCGGACTTTCTCATCTTGGAGGTGATTTCCGATGAGTCTCAATCATGGGCAACGTCTAGCCCTGAATCTTGATGCACATCTTGTGCTCGATGCTGGTGCAGGTACGGGTAAGACGAAGACAATTGTCGAACGTGTTATCGAACATTACCTCGCTCCTGTTCAACGGGCGTCTTTACTCCTCCCTCGTCCTGCACGTCCTGGAAGATTGGCAGGAGGGATGATTATTGATGGCGAGGCTGAACGGGTCGATCTCAATGAATGGTCGGGACTTCTTCCGACTGAAGTTGTAGTTCTTACTTTCACGAATGCAGCAGCTGAGGAACTCAAACATCGACTCAGAAAGGCACTTTCAGCTCTTCGTGCGGGTAGCACGAGTGGTGATGCCGAGGACCGTGCTGATTCACGTATCCCGGTCCAAGGTCTCCCAGACCAGTTCCGCATGCTCTTAGAAGATGCACCGATAGGTACCATCGACTCTTTCTTTTCTCGCCTTATCTCCTCGTATCGCCCTTTGCTTTCGGAGCGTGTCTCGATGGAACAGATTTCGATTGCCGAGAAGATTACATTGGAAACCTTAGCAGTCAATACAGCCTGGCGCTTGTCTTCTAATCATAGTCGATATGAAATCGCAATCGATGCAGGAATTCCGCAAGAGATGATTGAATCGTTCTTTGATGCGAGGAGTCGACTTTCTCAGACATTGGGTAGCACAGCAACTTGTCGTAAGGTTGTACGTGGACTTCTGACCCGTTCGGTTTTCCTTGAGGGCGTGGTGAATGTGTTAGGAGATGATTCTAGAGAGATTCCAGAGGCTGCTTTACGAGAAGCGTTCACAGCTTGGCTAGATTTAGATCGGGTTATCGAGGTACTGGAAAGGCTGCAGGAACCGATTCAATGTTGGTTTGATATGATGAGGACTGCGGGAATGACCGCAAAAATCGACTCAGACACCCGCTTTGCAGCCCTCGCTGAATACCTCAATCTTCCAACTCCATCCTCTACTTGGGAGGCTTTGGTTCGTATATTCCATCTTAATCGGATTATTTGTTCACATAATGGAATGACGAATGGAGGCGGTGCTGCTGTATTCAAAAACAACGCGAAAGTACTCCCAAATGGCTACCTCCCAGCAGGGCGTGCTCCAAAGTGGGAACGTGGGCATAAGACGGCTCCTTCGATTAGTGATGAGTTGAATGTAATTAGCGAACGGGCGAATCTTATTTGGTCAGACCCAGAACATGTTTTTGAGCGTCAAATGGCTTTCATCGTAGGCAATCTTGACACGACTCGGCCCGCCCAAATGTTGTCCACACATCCTATACGAGCGCCGCGAATTGATTTGCCGACTCCGTATTCAAGCAATGGTTTGCCAAAGGTCCAGCGTTTTGATTTAGAACAGGAAACGAGGATGCTCAATGACCTTTGTGTGGTTCAAAAGGCGACGGCTGAGATCCTATCGAAATTAAAGTCGGATCGAGGCCTCCATGATTTTGAAGATACAGCGGAATCCGTTGGAGACCTCCTTCTTGCCCGGTGTCCGAAGGTCTGCCGAATCAAACTCTATTCCCCCCAGGTCGTCAGTGCTCTCGACAAAATCGATCATGAACAACCTTGGTCGGATCATCACATTGATGCCGCGTTAGAGTTGAGTAGTCAAGCAATCTCTAATCCAAATGAATTCGGACTATCCAGTGTTCATGATGCGGAACGCGCTCATGCTGACCTTCTATCTCGAGTAGACATTCTTCAGAAAATACGCAGACGATATATGGCGATGATTATCGATGAGGCTCAGGACGTCAATCCCCGACAGTGGAAGCTGCTTTCCCGACTTTGGGGAAAGCGCCAGCGAGTCGCAGGAGACCCACCTGATGAGAATTTGGAATGGGAGCCAACAATTTGCTATGTTGGAGACCTCAAGCAGAGTATCTACTTGTTTAGACAGGCTCAGGTAGCTACTTTTCATCGATATGCAGAACATCTCCGCCGTATCAATGAGTACGAGTTCGATACAGTAAGGGTTTTCCAAGGAAAGAATGCTCTGCGTACGGATGAATGGAGTCGTGATCCACGGGCTCTCCATGATACCTTTGTTCGCGCTTCGATGATGAGTGCTGGACATCGGAAGGCTTTGGTCCCAGAAGTTCGCTTTGATGTAACCGACAAGTTACTCCCTCTACCTCTTGAAGAAATCTATAATCGACGTGCTGGCCATGTGCGGCTGGCCATTAACTACCGTACATCGAAGGGGTTACTCAAGGTCATGAATCGATGGTGGAGTGATGTATTTGATCCACGTCATCAGACCTTTAGTCGTGCAGACTGGTATGCTAAGCATCAGCAACTCCATGCCTGTGACGGGCGTTCCGCTGAACAAGGTATACTCGAATGGCTGCTTCCAGTAGGGCCTACTACTGTTTCTAAGGTCCCTGAAGATCTAGTCACTCCTATCGATCCTTTCCGACATGGGAAACCAGATCGAAAGCGGCTGGAAGCAACTCTCATTGTTGAGCGAATTCGCGCTCTTATCCAAGGATCTGATTGCATGATTGGAACAGCCTCAGGTAGCCATAGTCACGTGGAAGAAGGGAATCCTGTGGACCCGGGGGATATCATGGTTTTACTTCCAAGTCGGAAGTTGAGAGATCCAATTGTTGCAGGACTTCGAGCACATGGGATTCCGGTTCAAGCCGATAAGGAAGGCGAACTTCTCAGTCGCCAAGTTATAGATCCCCTCATGGGATTAGTTCAGTTCCTCGCTCGTCCAGATCATCGTCACCACGCGGCTTGGGTTGCTCGTTCTGTGCTTGTGGGCATGAATGACTCGATGATGGATGACTATCTTCGTAATGCACCACGTGGTAGCAACCTGATTTCGCGTCTTATTGCACAGACATCTTCGGAGGATCAGAAAGCTATGTTCCACCAGTGGGAGAATTGTGCTCGCAGTGGACGAATTCTTGAGGCATTGGAATTGACTGCCGATTACAGTGACCTACTCGTCGCCCATCCTACAGCGAATGATCGCGCTGATGTTGCATCGTTCGTTGCAATGGTTAATGATGCTAGGTTGGAGGTAGGCGGAGATTCCGTAATGCTGGCTGACCGTTTGATGAGAGTGAAGGCTCAGGGCGATGGCGCAGAAGCACGAACCCTTACCTCCGCAGGCTCCGTTCGTCTCATGACTATTCACAAGTCGAAAGGCCTCCAATCGAAAGTGGTGATTCTCGCCGATGCTTTTGGGCAGTCCTTGACGAAGGCGACCCATGAGAATCAAGATCGCCTCATTGTGTCTCCCAATATATTCGGTGTTCATCCAAAGCCTTGGCCTGATGCCTCCGAGGATCCGATTTCACCCGTGTGGGATCTCTCAACTTTACTGAATCAGTCACAACGTCATGCAGAAGCAAGGAGGCTTCTGTATGTGGCTGCAACTCGGGCAGAAGAGCGCCTCATAATCTCGGGTTCTCCAAGAGGTGCGGCTTGGATTGATGGGGAAGGAATTCGTCTAGAGATAGTCCAGGGTGCAACTCCAAGTTTTGGACCGATGCTCATCGAATCGATGCGTCAATCTGCTCATCGAGAGAATATTCAGTCACCATGGTTGAATGGCGAGGAAGATGCTGGCATACCCGCAATCACTCCAAAGAAGTACACTTTGACGATAGATCCACTATCTGTTCAGCATGATCTCCAGATTGGTGAGAAAGATGGGATTGGAATGCGAATTTATCATTCTCCGGATTGCTTCCACGATCGTTCGCAACCGAAGACAGTGATTCAGACAATTTCTGAGATTGAAGAAGTTCTTTCGACACTCGATGAAGCGGAATCAGTTTCGTTACCCTTACCCAAGGAGTATGATGTTCTGACCTCTGATTTGACACCTGCCGGATTGGATGTCGCTCAATCTTGTATGCGGCGCCATTGGTTCCAGCGTCATATTGGATTGCAGGGTGAGGTGGTACGTTTAGCCAAGAATCTAGAGTCGGAGAGTGGTTTACCCCCGCCTAACGTATTCGGAAGCATTGTTCATCGCCTTGTCGAAATTGGTGCTCCAAGTCCTGCAAGAGATTCTTCCACCATTCCTTTACCGGTGGATTGGACAGCAGACTCTCCCTCAAGATGGGATGGAGATGAACTTGAAGCAGTCCTTCCAGGTATCTTCGATGAACTCTTGACGAGTTCAGCAGATCGAGATTTGACAGCTGATGCTGTTAAACATATGATCCAAGTTCTCCGTGATTCACCCCTCGGCCAGTTCCTAATACAGGAGGAAGGGAAATGGGGATCTTTGGATGGTGTTCGAACTGAATTGCCCTTTGGTTTTGAGATGACAGTCAAAGGTTCTCCAATCGAGATTGAGAGTTGGTCACCTTGGGGTTCCAGGGCACATCTCACTTCGGAACATGCACAAGGAAGGTTCAGTGGATTAGTTGATTTGGTTGTGGCTTATTCCGACGACGCTTCCTCTAGAATCCTTCCTATCGATCTCAAAACAGAGGATGCATATTTGTTATGGGATTCACCAGAATCAATTGAAGGCACCCTACTGGAAGTTCCCGATAATGGAGATTTGACTGATGCAGAAAAGGAGATTTTGACGAAGCATCGCCATCAACTGGTACTGTATCACCTGGCTCTCGTAAGGTTGGAAGAGGTCAGAAAGAAGGCCGGATTGATTCCGAGAATTGTCGAAAGACCTGCGGTATGGGTTGGAGTCAGTGGTCGTCTCGTGCAGATGGATGAGTCATTGTTTGAGCAGACGCTTCTCGATCTTGACCATCTTATTCACGAATTGGTAAGCATAGATCATGGTGGCTATGCGAACCCTAGTGCCTTCCCTCGCCTTCCATTGAAGCATGCGGAAACATGTTGGTCTTGTCCATTCTCAAGGGGGTCTCTGCCTATCTGTGGTCCAGAGGATATCTGAGCGAAGAGTCAATGTGCTGACACTTGTCACGTGGCTTCATGTCTGGAATCGACGTCGTTGGAATGCGAGAGTACATCGAAGTGATGTGGGAGGAATCAATTCTACCCTCTCTCGAAGATTTTATTCGAATTCCAGCCCAATCACCTGCGTTTGATCGGGATTGGGCTCATCGGGGTGAACTAGATGATGCGATTGAACTGTTCAGTTCCTGGATTGATTCTATTGGCCTTGAGGGAATGTCATACAGCGTTCATCGTATTGATGGGCGGAGTCCAATTCTAATCATAGATATTGCAGGATCAGCCCCAGGCGATGTGCTGTTCTACAGTCACTTGGATAAGCAGCCGCCAGTGACTGAACTCTGGTCTGAGGGAAAGCATCCCTTCGAGCCCGTTCGAGAGGACCCTTACCTGTTTGGGCGAGGAAGCGTCGACGATGGTTACGGTGGCTACCTTTGTGCTTTGGCGGTCAAGAGTCTACAAGAGATGGGGCTACCTCACCCACGTTGTCGCTTTCTAATCGAGACATGTGAGGAATCGGGATCTTACGACCTCCCTGCCTATCTAGATACATATCAGAATGAAATCGGCCGACCAGATCTAATCGTTGTACTAGACTCGGGCGCTGGTGATTACGAGAATATCTGGGTCACAGAATCTCTTCGTGGACTTGTTGGAGGAATGCTTCGCGTAGAGGTATCAAGGGAAGGTGTACACTCTGGTCTTTCAGGAGGAATCATCCCCGAAACTTTCCGTATCGCCCGCAATCTGATTTCACGGATTGAAGATTCCAGTACCGGTGAAATTCTCCTTCCTGAACTCAATACTGAGATTGGTTCACATCTAAGGCAAAGGGCCGAGAGAATCGTTAGTGTTCTAGGAGATACTGTCTGGTCTGCTTATCCGTTCCTCGAAGGCGTCGAACCACAGGTTCTCGATCCTGTCGAGGTTGTGTTGAATGGTAATTGGCGCCCATCTCTTGCAGTGACTGGAGCGGACGGGTTCCCATCAATTGCCGAAGCAGGAAACGTGTTGCGCCCATATTCTGAATTCAAACTCTCTATGCGAATCCCGCCTGATGTCAATGCAGAGGATGCGTCGCAAGCCATGAAAGAGGCATTGGAACGAGATCCCCCGCATGGTGCGAAGGTAACTTACACTCCTGAAGCAGTAGCTGACGGTTTCTATGCGTCAACCCTTCCTGAATCGATTGACTCTGCATTGAATCGTGCGGCCCAGCACCTCTATGGAGAGGATTGGATGCCGCTGTTTGAAGGTGGAACAATTCCATTCCTTTCGATGATGCAGAACCGTTTTCCGGATGCCGGATTCCTAGTGACTGGTTCGATGGGTCCCGATGCAAATGCACATGGACCAGATGAGAAGTTGCATATTCCGGCTTCAAAGAACCTTACACTTGCCGTTGCCCTGTCTCTAACTGCGGCTGCCGATGAATGGCTTGTCCAATCAAGCAATCACAATCAGTAGTGCGCACCTGCTCGAAGGAAGCGCCGCCGGGGTTAAAGCGGAAGGTGCTCTGGAGGTGACGATGGACCCCCTGAGTGATGATGAGGTGGAAGAACAAGATTCGCCTGAGATGACCATCCGTCGGCTTGAGTCCCGCCTCGCAGAGGA
>DAFJ01000044.1:1815-5890 GCA_002497905.1 Euryarchaeota archaeon UBA251 | reverse complement strand
ACTCAGAGATTGGAGCGGTTGTACGAAGCCTATCGAAAGGCAGAGGACGAGATTGCGGATAAGCAGGCTCTGATTGAGGTTCTTGAGAAGGAAGCCCTCAATCGTGAAATTGAGCGAGAAGGTCTAGAGCATCTCCTTTCTGAAAAAGACAATCGAATACGTGAACTCGAACTTGATGGTGCGAAGTCGAACAAGCGTGTCGAACATCTAGAACCTGAGCTTGAGAAGATGGAGGAGAAGTACTCCAAGGAACGCGCTATGCTTGGGCGAGTATACGAAATCACAGAAGAACTCGATGAGCAACTTCAGACTGCTCAATCCGAACTTGGAGCGCGAGATGATTGGTATGTCCAGAACATGAAGGTCTTTGAAGACCTCAATCAGGCAATCAAGGAACGTTACGAGATGATTGAATCCGCAGTCCAGAAGGCTGCAGAGTTCCAGAAGGCACAAGAGAGTTTCAAACAGCGTATGGAGGAAGCAATCCTCACAGCCCAGCAAACCGGAGAACCAGTCCCTGTAGGGGAGAATGTTGAGGTCAGCGTTGATCCTGGAGAAGATGGTGTGCTTGGTACAGATGACGATGAGATCAATATCCAAGCTCGAACGGATTCTGATTCCGAAGAGTGAGAAATGTGGCTGGCATTGCGCCGCCAGGCCTTGGTCCGACATTGCTCTTAGGCATCATGTCTCTGAGTACTTTCATGATCGCAGTTCTGGTTGCGGACCCTTCAGGAATTATCTCTCTTATTGGTGTCTTATTGGCTTGTAATTGTGCATTTATGGCCTTCTTTCATCGGGACCCAGATCGCCCAATACCTCGTACGAATGGGCTTCTTGTCAGCCCCGCGGACGGCTGTGTCATGTTTGTCGTTCGTGAGCGAGCTACGGGCCGTCGCCCTACTCAAGATGAATTACAAAGCAACCGCATCGAGGTGGATCCTCACATGGGAGATTGGTTTCCTGAACCGTGTTCTCAACCATTGAGATACTCAACAGAACAACGTTGGGAGAAGGTATCTGAAGGTGAAGAATCTAGATTGGATTCAATCAGAATTGCGATCTATATGTCGCCTCTAGATGTTCATGTACAGCGTAGTCCATTGGCTGGAAGTATTGTGCATATGGAGCATCGAACTGGTAAAGGTAGGAGGCGTGGACCTCACCTTCGGGCATCGAGGAAGGAAAGCGAAGGAAATGAGCGAATTCGCACGGTTGTTGAACATGAGGCGGGACGTCGGGTGGAGATTACACAAATCTCTGGTGCAGTCGCTAGGACTATTGTTCCATATACCGGCCCGGGTGAGTCACTCAGACGTGGTCAGAGGATTGGAATGATTCGTTTCGGTTCACGCGTAGATATCAGGTTTTCAGCAGACAATTACGAAGTTCTGGTATCGAAAGGATCGATCCTCCTCGCTGGCCAAGATAAAATTGCACAAGATATGAATCTTGAATCTGAATAATCACGGATGGAATAGGAAACCGATTCCTATGATTAGGTAGGTGGCGAGTAGCATAGTACCTTCTAGCCAGTTTGATTCACCGTCACGACAGATACTGTTTGCAATCAGGACTGAGAGTATACAGACAGCTGTCTCCAAGAGGCCGAATTCGAAGCTTAGATTGACACCAAGTAACCAAGCGAGTAGGATGACTAGTGGTGCGACAAAGGCGGCGATTTGTACTGAAGAACCGATGGCAATTCCCAATGATAGATCCATTCGATCTTTGCCGGCGACCACAACAGCAGTAAAATGCTCAGCAGCATTACCAAACAAAGGAAGCAAGATTACACCGATGAAAACTGCAGGGAGACCGATTGTCTCACCAGCTGATTCCACGGAGTGAACCATAATCTCGGCCATCCAAGACACGAAGATTGTAGCGATGGTTAGTAGGATTGCGGCATCCTTCAACGTCATTGTGGCTTCTTCGTGTCCGTGACTATTTCCACTACCCATCAGATCGGAGTGCGTCTTTAGCTGGAAGAAAAGGAGTGAACCATAAGCAATCATTAGGATAATAGCAGCTAATCTAGATACCATCAGAACTCCATCAACAATCTCAGATTCTTCCCATCCTCCTCCTGAAGATAAGGTGATGTGATACACAGTAGGAAGAACTAGACATATGGCTGAGAGGAGTAATAGTGTCGAATTAACGCTCACGGCTTGAGTATTGAATGTCTGCCGACGATAACGGATTCCACCCCAGAGCATGGACAAACCCATGACGAGTAGGAGATTTCCAAGTATGCTTCCAATCAAGCTCGCTTGTACCAGGTGAATGTATACATCAGCAGTAGCGCCATCTCCATTCTTTAGAGCCGAAGATGCAGCAAGAATCGCAACAACCGCAATGATGATCTCTGCCGCATTTCCAAAGGTTGCATTCAATAGTCCTCCAACAGATTCAGAGGTCTTGGTAGCGATTTCTTCGGTAGCCTTTCCCATCAAGAAGGCAAGTGGCATGATGGCGATTAGAGATGATGCGAATTGGACCCCTGGGTCTAGGTGGGCAATCGAGGTGTAGGCTGCGAAGGGAACTGCAAGAAGAAGCCAGTTCAACGGGGATGTCTTTGGATTACAGGCATTGAGGATTGCAGATAACCCACTTTCGATTTCAGCATCTGTCTGGGATTCTACTGCTTCTTCGGCGTGTTCCTCATCGGACATGATGTATTGACAGAAGATTCGGAGCGTGAAGGTTCCGGAAGGCGGAGCGTTCATGCCAACAGTTCTCAAGCGGTCCTTGTGGAACCGTCTCTGGTAGTTGCACTCACAGGTAGTCCTGGAGTTGGGAAGACGACTATTGCCACATTGGCAGCGAATGCGGGCTGGACAGTTACTACAGTGACTGAACTTGCTGAGGCATATGGCATGATTTCGGAACTAGAAGATGATGGGGCCCAATCTATCGATATTGAAGGTCTTGCATCCGCAGTCGAATTAAATGAATCAATGTTAATCGATGGTCATCTTAGTCATCTTCTTCCAGTAGATGTCAGTGTAGTAATTCGTTGTTCACCTTCTGTTCTCACAGCCCGTCTCCAATCACGTGATTACCCTATCTGGAAAATAGAATCGAATGTTGAATGGGAGATGGTCGGTGGGCCGTGGGGCGATAAGCCGAACGGACGTGCTGCAGAATTTGATGCTACGAATATCTCGCCAAATGCTCTCTGGATGAATATCGAGGCATGGCTCTTGTCCGGAGCCCCAGATCTCCTTCCTCAGATTGATTGGCTTTCTGGTTCTTGACTCAATGCATTTCGCAGACGAACCACATATTCGTCTCCAGAATTATCCACCACAAGATATACGTCCAACAACTGTTACGGGGAGCGACCATGGCCTCTAGAGCAAGCACGATTCGATTCGTCGCACTTTTGGCACTTTTTTCGATGTTATTGGCCTTGGCACCGGTCTCCCCAGTCGAAGAATTGAGTCAAACTGATGATCCGATGGAGACAGGGGCCCGAAGTGGCCCTGATCTCACAGTTGACTATCTCTCGGCGTCTTGGACTTCAGCGGATGCTGGAGATTCCAAAAGTATCAGTACGAGAATCAAAAATGATGGAAGTTCATCATCAGGTTCGTTCCGATGGGGATTGTATTTGTCCACAGATACGACAATTACAACCAACGACCTTCTGTTGGACGATTGGTCGCAGTCGAGCATTTCCTCAGGCAGTACCCGTTCATCAACCAAGAGTGTGACAATCCCATCATCAATCACGGGTGGTTACTACTATGTCGGCATGATTGTTGATATCAATAATCAGGTCAGTGAATCTGATGAGAACAACAATGACGATTACGATTCAGGCCGAGTCCACGTCTATGAATTGGCTGATTTGGTTCCTCGAAGCACCTCATCGTCATGTTCTACGCCAACCACAGGCACGGTTGGAGACTATCTCACATCATCGATTTCAATTCAATATGAAAATGATGCATCCAACAGTTATGGTCAATCCACGGGGTCCTTCGATTGGGCCATGTTTTTGTCGACTGATTCCACGATTACAACAAGCGATACCCAAGTTGGTAGCGATCAATACTCAACCAGC
>DAFJ01000044.1:1481-1629 GCA_002497905.1 Euryarchaeota archaeon UBA251 | reverse complement strand
TTTCAATTCAATATGAAAATGATGTTTCCAGCATTCATGGCCAATCAACGGGCACATTTTACTGGGCGATGTATCTCTCCACAGATTCCACCATCACAACTAGCGACACACAAGTTGGCAGCGATCAATACTCGTCCAGTTTGTCTTC
>DAFJ01000044.1:788-1155 GCA_002497905.1 Euryarchaeota archaeon UBA251 | reverse complement strand
GGTAGTTATCGGACGGATTCTCTATCCAGTAGCACTCGAATCCCTTCCTCCATGAATGCTGGGACCTATTATTGGGGATACATCCTCGATGTCGATTCAGATGTCGACGAAGCCAGCGAATCTAACAATGCTAGGACTTGTAATCAAATTACGCTTCAAGAGGACCTGCCAGATTTGGAGGCCACGTCGGTCAGCACCTCATCATCCTCTGCAATCATGGGCGATACTATCACTGTGCAGTATCGGATTGACAATATTGGCACTGATTATTCTGGTTCGTTCTACTGGAAACTGTATCTTTCGACTGATTCAACCATCACCACATCCGACACATACGTCGATGAATTTAGCGAGAGCAGTATCAGTG
>DAFJ01000044.1:0-467 GCA_002497905.1 Euryarchaeota archaeon UBA251 | reverse complement strand
CGGTTCTTACCGATCTGGTTACGAATACAATGTTCCGATTCCAACTACTATGAATCCAGGATACTACTATCTTGGTCTAATCGCTGATAATCGCGGGAGTGTAAATGAATTGGATGAGACGAACAACATTGTTTCCTCTAGCTCACGAATAGATATCGAAGAGCCTGCTGATTTGATTCCAGACAGCCCGTCTGGACCAAATACAGCCCAAGCCGGCCAACAAGTGAGTATTTCTTGGAGGATAGACAATGCTGGAGATGATGCATCTGGATGGTTCTACTGGGAAATGTACCTTTCAACCGATTCTACAATCACAACCAGTGATACGAAATTAGGATCCACCCAACAGGCGAGCAGCATTTCCGGTGGGTCATATCGAAGTGGGACATATAGTCCGACGCTGCCCAGCAATTTGGCTCAAGGAACCTATTATTTCGGAATCATCGTAGATTCTACTAGTCGAGTGT
>DAFJ01000038.1 GCA_002497905.1 Euryarchaeota archaeon UBA251 | reverse complement strand
CGCCAGGCACCAGGAGAGGCTAACGAAGTTACAGCTGGAGGCACCCGTCTCATCGATCGACGTGACTTCATTCGGCATTCGTTTAACAGCGCAGCAGGGGTGATTGCTGCCGCATCACTAGGATCCATCGGTTTCGCAGCTCTACTCATGGGTGTTGCCGAATCAGATGGCGGAGACTCTGCAGTCCGATTTTGGGTGCCCTCTGGCGCAGAGGACACCGCCTGGTATGGAAACCTCCATCTTGAACCAATGACTAAATCCGTTTTTGAGGCACAAGCATCCACCTCTTCGACAGGCATGGCAGGAGCTGCCGGTGTATGGAGTGGACTCCCTGTGACGGTCATTTACGTACCACATGACGAGAATTCAGGAACTGCTCCTGTTGAGAATAAGCCACGATTCCAGTATGGCGATGGCTACGATTTGTCCGGCGCCTATATCGGCTATGGGGGCGATATGGAAGAAGATAGTACATACGCTGATCTCGCTATTCATGACAACATGGTGATTGTATTCAGCCGATGCCCTCACCTATGCTGCATCCCTGGATGGCAACTCGTACCGAACGACTTCACCGCAGATACTTGGATCCCAGGTGGAACTGACTCCGGCGGAAACAAACTATTTTGTATATGTCATTCTAGTCGATATGACCCAACCATGATAGAGAAGAATGAGAATCGTAATCGGACGAATGGCACGATGTTCGAGTATTTTGGAGTTAAGCTGACGGGAGGCCCTGCTCCAGTTGGAATGCCTCTGATTCCTTTCGAAGTTAATGGAGACATAATAGAGGCTCTTCCGACTTATTTGGACTGGTACACATTTTGCGACTGAGGTGAATAAAAAATGATTGAATCCGTAGTTCTCTGGCTCTTCTTAGCCATCATTCTCGTCATCGTAGCATTCACGCTCCGGAAGGAACGCGAAGAAGTCCCACGTAAGGAAATCTTGCGCGCAGTCCAGACCACCACTGCAGGCGGCGGAGGAATTGGACTCCTAGAGAAGTCCTTCCTCTGGGCATTCTCATGGATGGACACCCGCTTCCGAATTCAGGATTATTGGGCGATGTCTCGAGACGCATACTACAGTATGCATCGTCAGATGCCGCTAACCCATGCTGAGAAATACAAACTACGCATCATCTGGTATTGGTATCCCCTCTACTGCCTTGGAGGGATTTCGTTCCTTGCGTTCATCATTCTAGTAATTACAGGTACCATTCTCGGCATCTACTATGTCCCAGGCGGGATGGGGGATCCTACTCCGGCATATGCAAGCATGGAATTTATCATGACTCAATTGCCGTTTGGCTACATCATCCGATCAATCCACCATTGGACTACACACTTCATGGTGGCAGCAGTATTCCTCCACATGTGTCGCGTCTACTTCACAGGAGCCTATCGTAACCCCCGGGAGCTTAACTGGCTCATTGGTGTAGCTCTGATGTTCTTCACTATCTTCTTCGGCTATTCGGGGTACCTCCTCCCATGGGATGCACTCGCCTTTGGAGCAGCCACCATTGGGATCAATATGGCAAACGCTACACCGTTAATCGGACCTTGGGTCGCAACCGCGATGTTCGGAGGCAGCACTCTGACTTACCAAGCAGTGACTCGAATGTATTTCATCCACGTATTCATCCTACCTGTCCTTGTCACTACACTGATCATCGTCCACCTGTTCATCGTATGGGTTCAAGGAGTTGCGGAGCCGCACTGATAGGAGGTTGAGATATGGGGATTATCGAACGTCTTGGTCGGGTCGCGGACACTTACGTTAGCGAACGTGACCAACTCCTTGAGGCGGAACAAGAGCGACGGCGTGTATTCACAGGTCATGCTTTCTGGCCTCAGGAAGTCCTTCGAGATACAATCATTGCAATGTCTGTTCTGATGGTTCTCTGCTTCTACTCGTGGCTAATTCCTCCACCACTCCACAATGCAGCCGACCCTTTCGCTCAAGCAGGATTCGTATTCCCTGATTGGTATGTGCTGTTCTCGTATGGTTATCTCCGACTAGGAGAATACCTACCACAATTCGACATCCCTCTACCGGAGGCAATTGGGAACTTCTTCGGCACTCCAATCATATCATGGAATGCAGGTTGGTGGGGCGCTGCAATCACAGGTATACCTGTCATGATACTCGCACTACCTCCCTTCATCCCGGGTAGGGAAAAGAGGGGTGTAGAGGACCCGTGGTTCGCCACTGCAGGCATGGTGTATTTGGCTCACGTCTGGTTCATCTCCGTATACTCAATCAACATCTTCCTCGAACTCTACGGGAAGAATCGAACCGATTTCTGCCAGATGAATTCTCATGCAGGGATATCATGTGGGACAAGATCGCCTTGGATTGCGGAGGTGTTCAACAGCATACCTTGGATCCTCACGGGAGTGTTCATATTTGCCGTCGTCTACTTTGGAATTCGTTGGTTCATGGTGCAAACACAAGGCGCAAGGATTACACCAAACAGTAACCGAAACGTAGCCTTTGGTTCACTCCTCGTAGCAATCCTTCTCTGCACCGTCACATGGCCCGTCTACGATAATGGATTCTGGGACATGGGCGGATTTGGAGCCATGCAGGATGTCGAGGAGCTTGAAACCCTGCGTAGCCAGCCAAGTGATACACTCATTGACCTAAGGGAGAGTGAACATGCAGAACACATGCTTGCAATGTGCCTCACTTACAGTTCATCTTCCAACTCTATCGCATGGGAAGACGATCACTTTTCAGACGGATCATGGTCCTACGATGATTTCTGTGTAATGCCAGCGAGAGAATTCTCTAATTGGGGAATATATCAGCCCACACAAGAATTAGTCATCGACTTCAACGGGGCAAACAACCACATCGATACCGATAGCGGAAGGAATGGACTCTTCTCGGCCTCCGAGTATCCAGGTTCAAATGATGGAACTTCTGTAATGTTCACATATTCCGGTACAATGAATGTGCCCAATCTTGGTGTCGATACCCTTCAGGTAGACGTAGGGTGTAACATTCGAACAACGATACGCAACGTTGGCGAGCACACTATATCGCTCATTGTCAAGGATATTACTGGCGCAGTCATCACTGAAATGGATACTTGCACCACTCAAACACTGAAACTCGCCTCAGGTGCGGACTATACGCTCGATTACAGTGTAGAAACCACCGGCCTCAACGATACTGGAAATGTGATCACAGATGTCTCCATCCAGGCGTTCCAACCCCTTGTTCTCGACGCCGATGGACGTGCCGTCAACCTCTCTGACTCTACAGCACTCAACCTATTGACGGGAAGCCCATTGTACAGTGCATCTAGCCTCTCGGAACATACGCTAGAGAACCCGACTTATCTCAAGAACCCGAAGAGCCTAGACGCGAAACTCACCTATTCACTAGTCATCCCATGTCTCGGAGTTGGTGCTCTTGTCTTCTTCCTAATGCGCAGCATGGCTCGAGGCTACGAATACGAGATGAACAAGTGCTACGGCTGTGACCTGTGCGACGATGCCTGCCCTGTCCGGCTATTCAACGCCGGTGACAAGTTGAACATCATCTACAACTCATGGAACAATGAAGACGACGGTGTTCCGTTGTACTCTTGCTTGACCTGTACTGCATGCACCAATGCCTGCCCACAACTCGTCGACTACGACTCCTACATTGACATTCGCCGTAACCTCATCGTAGGCGGCCCACCTGCAGCAGAGATACCTCACACTATCCTCCAGGCTGTCATCAGAGCAGAAGCAGAGGAAGATGCGAGTGAGCAATTCGTCGCCATTGAGGATTACCCAATAGACTCCACAATTGGATATTACCCTGGCTGTGTCGACTATATCGACCAGGAGATGATCTTTAGCCATGTCAACGAGGGTACGATGGACCTTGGACAGACCACAGATGCTGCATTCACACTCTTTGAGGATGCAGGAGTAGATGTGGCCTACCTAGGGCGTGACTTCCTGAAGTGTTGCGGCCACGACCAGAAATGGCAAGGCATGACTGAAGTGTTTGAGAAACTCAAGGCGTACAACCAGAAGAAACTCGGCGAAAGTGGTATCGAGACACTTGTCACCTCATGTGCTGAATGCTTCCGCACCTTCGCTATGGACTACGAACTTGATGACCTCAAGGTCATGCATACCACGGAGTATCTAATCGAATCGGGTTATCAATTCGAAGCTGCAGTTCCAGAAGGTACTACGGTTACCTACCACGACCCATGTCGACTTGGCCGACAGATGAACATCTACGACGAACCTAGAGAACTGGTGCAGCGAATCGAGGGAGTTGATCTCGTTGAGATGGAGCACCATGGAGAAGACTCGCTGTGCTGTGGCGTCTCCTCGATGATGTCCTGCAATGAAAATTCACGTGCACTCCGGATTGAGCGTTTCGAAGAAGTTCGCGATACTGGTGCAGAGATTATGCTCACAACCTGTCCCAAGTGTGTATCTCACTTTGAATGTCTGAAGTTCGAAGGAGATCCAAGACATGACTTTGAGATCCTCGATGTTGTGTCTTTCCTCGCACGCCAGATAGAAGCAAAGAAACAGGTCTAATACTCAGAATAGGGCCACTATAAGTGACCATAACGAGAGTAGCGCAGTGATACCTACGCCCCACCAGGTCCATTGAGCCGCCCGTTTGTGCCCATAAGCAAGAACTGTCAACCAAAGGTAGAATCCAATCTGTGCTTGGCAAACAAAGGCCAACCAACCTACACTGAATCGTAGTTGAGTGACCAACAATAACCAGAGAAGTGGGCCTAAAGTAAGCATTAGAATCGAGAGAAAATCATTCTGCCACTTCTCAGGTTCCACTGGAACATTGGACTCTGAAACCTCCATGATTATTGGAATCAAATATCGCAAATGAAACCATCCAAGTATGCCAAGCCTTGAGAAGAAGGGACATTTCCCATATCCATACATGGCGAGTCGAGACGAGGTAGCCTCGCGGAGAACGGATGTTCAGCGCCGCATCCGCATCGCCTTGAACGCAGCCAAGGCAGAGGAACGTGCCAGTGTCAAAGGTGGCGAAACCACCGTCGCATTCGTGAAAGAAGAACAATGCATTGGTTGTGACCAATGCACAATCGTATGTGACGATGACGCGATTGAGCTCTATGACAAACCACTCGCTAGTCCCCTGATGAAGGTCGATATTAATCGTAAAGCGAAAATCCTACGTGACCCTTGCACAGGTTGCCGACTCTGTGTGTTCGCCTGCCCTACAGATGCAATCATCATGATTGACCGCTAAGATAGGCTACTGCATTGCACGCAGATAAATCGACTCAAAGCGTTCTGCATCATGAGCATATGTGAATGATTCAAGGACACGCTTACGTCCAGCCTCACCCTTGAGAGAGAGAGCCCCCGGATTGGTTAGTTCAGCAAGGATAGATTCAGCCATCGAATCAATATCTCCCATTTGGAAAAGAGAACCTACTGTATCGTCAACCATCTCAGGTAACGGGCCATGATCTACCGTAACAACGGGCGTTCCTGAAGACATTGCTTCCAACGGGATAAGGCCTTGACCCTCGTAGTATGATGGATATACAACGAGATTTGCAGACCTAAAGAGCATAGCGAGATCTTCGAAAGGCATCCCTGACTCTATCACTACTGAAGAGCCAATTGAGAGGCGAGCCGCTTGGCGGAGAAGGCGTTTGCGTAGATGCCCTCTCCCCACAATCACTAGAGTAGCATCAGGTTTGGCCAAATGCACCTTGGCAAAGGCCTTCAACAACGAACCGTATCCTTTCCGAGCAGCGAGACGCCCTACAGCGAGGATTAGATTAGATGAATCATCAACACCATATTTCAGACGAAGAGATTTCCTCTGCTTGGTTAATTCGGCATCATCCATGTCAATGGGTACAAACATCTCAGTGTCAACCCCCCAATGTACGACTTCACAATCCCAATCATCTGGAGGCTGATATCTCATAACAAAATCCTCCATAGTTGCCTTGGAATTCGCCACACATACTTCTGAACCGTGGATTGCGGCCTTCTCAAATCGTGCGTAATAGCCAGCCGTTAGCAAGATCGCAAGATCATTTGGATTTGCCCAGACAGCGGCTTCGCGCTGGCGTCGAGCGGTCAAGAGACCATCACGTTCCCCAAGCCAAGAACCATGAAGTGAGGAAACAACGGGAGCAACCTTCGAGATGCAGGTCTTGAACTGCCGTGCATTCCAAGATATCATTGGACAGTGGAGATGAACAATATCTACTGGGTCCTCTGAATGTAAACGAACTAAGTCATTCAATGCATACTTACCATAAGAACGGGTGAAAGCCATCGGTATTTTCGCCCAATTGACGATACGGACATTGACGCCATCCTGCCTAGGAGGTGCCCCTCCTCCTCCATTACGCGTAATCACGGTCACACGGTGCCCACGTGCTACGAGAGCAGCTGACAAATGGAAGACCGTTGACCCCATACCCCCCCAACGCGGAGGGTATTCACCACTGAGCATGGCGATGTGCATCTCGACTCCTCAATCGATCTTCATACGCCCTCTGGCTTGAATCAATCGTTCGTTACGAGCCATAGGACCTCGACATAGTGTTGAATATGGTTCGCCATCTCGGACATACATGGCAGAAGAACCCGAGGAGCCAATTCGGTTCGGTGCTGAATTCGGACCCTACCGATCTAGCCGCTCAAGTGGAGTTTCCCTTTCCACATTCAAGACCCTAGTCTGGACCTCAAATGTTGGAGGACTCATTCTAATGGTAATCGGATTGGAGTTGTTAATCGTCACTCATTCCTACACATGGGCAATGCTTTGCTTCGTTGCGGGCGTTGCAATCGCCCTCTTCCCCTCAAACTACGAGATTGTAGGTATGGAACAGGACGAAACTCAATCTGAATCAGATACGGAATGATCCTCCGCTTCAAGAGTCATCGCAATCATCGAAATCTCCGCAAGGGTGCGGTGTAAGAAACGACGATTGAGTATTTGTTGCGCGGAATCTCTATCCAACTCTGAATCTAGAATAAAGGAAGAAGATGGTGTATTCAGATTATCGAGAGGACCATGCTTCATATTGAGCCGATAGAACCAGGAGAGAACAAGACCGTTTACACCGTAGCCAACTGGTTCGATTACACCACCATTACTACGCAAGTGTGTGGGGACTGCCTCTTGGAGAAGAAAGTCCTCGGCTTGTATCCCTCCACGCCCATATGTGAGGCGGTTCATCTTCCTCTTAGATAGATTGAGAATATCCTCCGGGGAATCAATGCGGAGGATACCTAACCCATATGTCCCTCGATCATTCTTCATGAATAGTGAGGGATTTTCATCAATTCCATGTTCTTTGTACTTAGAAGAAATGAAATCCAATCCCAACTCTATCTCCGCTGCAAGACGCTCTCTACACTCGACCTCCTCAAGGCAACGTCCACGACTAACAAAACCCCAGGGACCGATTAGCCATGGATCAATACCAAGCATCTCAGCTAATTGATGGACTAGAGTTTTGACATGCTCAAAATGTTCACACTTGCTTCGATTGTACCAGCCCATCGAAGGAGTAGGGTGTATTGGGACACCATCAACGAGTAGTGGACCCGTCGTCAAATCCGAATTAAGGAGGATGATATCGATTGGATTACCATCTACTAAGACGGCCTCTTGCTTGACATCCACTTGACCAAAGTGGAGAATACCCTCATGGACATCGATTTCCATCGGTGGGAGTTCATCTGTCCCAACGAGAACTGTGATGTCTTTTGATTCAAGGAGTTCGCGGAGAACAAATACGTTCTCTAGATATGCATCGTTCCTAGTGTGCGCCTCAGGCCAAAGCAAGACCCGCCCGCCATTCGGAAGAAGCGGATGGAGATATTCAGCAAAGGCAGTGGAGACAGCAGGATAGTCTTCTGGACTGATATTGTTGAATCCCGCAGGAAATGCATTGGCATCGACCACCGAAGCCTTCCATCCAGCATCACGGATGTCAAAGGAACCGTAGAGAGGCAATGAGGACTCCTTCCGGAGTTCCTCCAACCATGTCTTGATTTCATCGTGATGATGCTCAAAGTGATGCATCACATCATCAAAAGCACTCAATTGACCACCTCCAGAGATGGAGCCTCATCTAGGATGCTGATGAGGTCTTTGTTAGGAGATAATGAGGGGCTTTCTTCATCCAAATGAAGTGCCTGAAAGAGACGGAGCCCGAGGCCAATCTCGGGCATTCGATCAAGGACTCGTTTGAGATTGGGAATCTCGGCGTTCCATTCCCGAATCCGTGGGGCCATCTCATCAAGAAAGGCATCCAAAAGCCGGGGGGAAGTCGCCGTTCCGGCAGGGAGTTTCGGACGATCCACAATCGACTGAGGAAGGTCAGTCAATGCCGCAGCCTTCCTCAGAGCAATTTTCTCAAGTCCAACCGATGGCAGACGTTGTTCCATAGGCAACCTATGAGATATGGAACGATGGCGATGACCTAGGAATGGAACACGGACTTCTAATCCGTGCGCCATGCTATGACGATCGACCAGACGAAGTTGAAAGTTTGTCAACTGGCCCCTATCGATTTCGAACTGCAAAGCAGATTCAAGATTAGAATATACAGCTGAAGGAGAGGGTGGTGGAGCATGCCATGCTTGTCCAAGACCGATTATGTCCAAAGGTAAATCGCCTGATTCCAATGAACGTGCTTCTGGAACATCCATCAATGCGAGACGTGAGGAAACCTCGGTGGAATGTGATCTAAGATTACGATATCTTGGATACCCTGCATGTAACTCATCTGCACCTTGGCCACACAAACCGACGGTGACATTCGATGCCATCTTCTCAAACAGGGGCTGGAAGAAAAGTACGCTTACATCGAGATCTTCTCCATGCCAACCCAAATCAGGTAGGCGCTTCCAAAAGACATCATCATCCATAGTCCAAGTCGTATGATCAAGATCCATGGCCGATGCTACATCAACAGCAGCGATGTGGTCGGGGTTGTCCTCACTCTCTGTGAGCGTCCAACATGTAGGGACTGGGCGCTCGGCAATCTTTGCCGATTGTGATGCAAGAGATGCGACCAAACTGGAGTCGAGTCCACCAGATAGAACGATGCCAACTGGAACATCTGACATCAACCGATCTGCTAAATCATGACGTAAGCCATCGAGGAGTTCCTCCGGTGACGGGGCGGATGCATGAGGCAAAGGTGCTATGATATCGGTTGAATACCGCGCAACACCAGTGAGAGTAGCTCGACCATTACTATCAACGGACCAGGTCTCAACGGTACCTGGTCGGACTTGAGCCACACCTTGGAACAAAGTGGTATTATCCAAGGGGTATTCGAAAGCTAGGCGGGCAACTAGAGCGTGCATATCCAATACAGGAGTATAATCTGGATGTGCACGGAAAGACTTCGCTTCTGAAGAAAAAAGTAGAGTCCCACTAGGTGATTGCCAACGAAGTAATGGCTTGACACCCAAAGGGTCACGACAGAGAATGAGTTCTCTATGTCGAGGATCCCAGAGTGAGAAACCCCAAATTCCATCCAATCTCTGAATCCATTCAACATGACGAAGTGCACGATTCGATCCCTTCGCTATCCTAAACCAACCGTGAAGTTGCCCTTCCAGTGATTTGTTCAAAGAATTAGTATCGCTAATCGCCTCACAATGTACCGCTAGGATAGACTCACTGTCGCCATTGGTTCGAAACGGATAGGTGCTCTCTGAACGAATCCTCTGATGATTGTAGATTTCTCCGTTCTGAATTAGAACACATCCATGATCGCTACCGATCGGCTGCTGAGACCCAATGATGTCAACGATTGCGAGTCGTGAATGACCAAGGGAGACGTATGCGTTGGGTCCGAACATTTCATTCCATGAACCAGAACCATCCGGTCCACGATGATTTAGACAAGCTGCCATCTTCTCAGCAATATCGGGAGCATCGGGACCTAACTGACCCGCTATGCCGCACATGCCTAGAACCTAGGGACGATTCGCTTTGAATCCGTTGTGAATTACCAGTACCGGATGAAAATCCAAGATGACAAAACCATCGCGAGAATGTAAACGAAAAGGTAGGTGTTCTGACTAACTCCATCACTCCACACCTTAGTTGGGCCAGAGTTAGAGT